>CAZQCA010000449.1:0-1502 GCA_964591845.1 uncultured Nocardioides sp. | reverse complement strand
TCTCCGGCGAGGGCGTCCAGCAGGCGCTGCTCAAGATCCTCGAGGGCACGACGGCCTCGGTGCCTCCCCAGGGCGGGCGCAAGCACCCGCACCAGGAGTTCATCCAGATCGACACGACCAACATCCTGTTCGTCGTGGGCGGCGCGTTCGCCGGCCTGGAGCACATCGTCGAGCAGCGGGTCGGCAAGAAGACGCTCGGCTTCACGGCCGAGGTCCGCGGCGCCGCCCAGCGGGAGGCCGAGGACCTGCTCGCCCAGGTGCGTCCCGAGGACCTCACCAAGTTCGGGCTGATCCCCGAGTTCATCGGCAGGCTGCCGCTGATCGCCAGCGTCACCAAGCTCGACCAGGAGGCCCTGGTCCAGATCCTCACCGAGCCCCGCAACGCCCTCGTCAAGCAGTACCAGAAGCTCTTCGAGCTCGACGGTGTCGAGCTCGAGTTCACCTCCGAGGCCGTGGTCGCCATCGCCGACAAGGCGATGGAGCGCCAGACGGGCGCCCGTGGCCTGCGCGCGATCATCGAGGAGGTGCTCCTCCACGTGATGTACGACGTGCCCTCGCGCGGCGACATCGGCAAGGTGATCGTGACCGGAGAGGTGGTCGCCGAGGAGGTCGCGCCGACCCTCGTGCCCCGCGAGGTCGAGGACAAGAAGAAGAAGTCCGCCTGAGCGCGGTCTAGTCCGGTCGGGCCACCCGCATAGCCCTTTCGGGTCATCTTCGGCGACATTCCCGCTTCACGGTTGGGAAAACGGCGTCCGTCGCGCACCATGGGCGTCGAGGCAGCCGGCCGCGCATGGGGCCGACCGGACGCCGAGGACCATGGGGTGGAGTGATTCAGTCGTGAGCCGCGAGCACAAGCGACCGATGCTGGCGTTCGTCATCGTGGCCGTCGTGTGCGGCGTCCTGCTCCTGAACGCTGCCCGGAGCAGCGCCGTCGGCGTCGTGCGCGGCTCCCTGCCGTCCGTCGCGATGGCGGCCCCCCTGCGGCTGATCCCGGGCGTGACGGTGGCCGCCGCCGAGCCCCGGTCGGTCGCCACCGCCCCGGTCGCGGAGCCCGCGGCGAGCGGCGAGGCGCCCGCAGCCGGGCCGTCAGCGCCCTCCGGTGACCGGAGCCCCGACCCGGCCCAGCCGAGGGGGGACAGCGCCACTCACGCGCCGCGCCCGTCCGGGCAGGCGGCCACCCAGGACGCCCTGCACGACCAGGGGGCTGCGGCCCCAGGACCCGCCGTCGCCGCCGAGCACCCCGACGGGCACGGCGGACCTCGGCGCGACGGTGAGCGAGCGGGCGGTCCGACCGGGCAGGGCGCCCACGCCTCGGGCCACCACCGCGGCGCAGACGGCGACCAGGACGGCCACGAGCGCGGGGAAGAAGGCCACGACCGTCACGGAGCGGACGGCGACCACCACGACGGCGGGGCCGGGCACTCGGACGGCTGAGGTCACTGGTGGTCCGTTGGCATCAGACAGGCGTATGCCTTGTCTGCACCCCGGTGCTGCTGGGTCAT
>CAZQCA010000448.1:0-1502 GCA_964591845.1 uncultured Nocardioides sp. | reverse complement strand
CCCCGAGCTGGGCTTCTTCGCCCGCAGCGCCCTGCGCCAGCTCGACGACCTGCGGATCACCCATGGCCGGCTGGACGAGCCGGTGCCGGTCGGTGAGGACGGCGGCACGATCCGCGTCGAGCTCAACCACACGGACGCCGACTCGCTGCCGTCGGGCTTCCGGCTGGGCGACAACGACACACGCATCCTCGCCGTGGCGCGCAACCTCGCCAACGAGGGTCACGACGTGACGCTGGTCTCCAAGGACCTACCCCTGCGCATCAAGGCCTCCGCGGTCGGGCTGGTCGCCGAGGAGTACCGCGCCGAGGCCGTCTCCGACTCCGACACCGGCTACTCCGGGATGGCCGAGCTCGAGGTCCCGGCGGCCGAGCTCGACGAGCTCTACGACGACGGCACGCTCGAGCTCGACGCGGCCCGGGAGCTGCCCTGCCACACCGGCCTCGTCCTGGTCTCCGAGCGCGGGACCGCGCTGGGCCGGGTGGGCGCCGACAAGCTGGTGCACCTCGTACGGGGCGACCGGGAGGCCTTCGGGATCCACGGGCGGTCGGCTGAGCAGCGGATCGCGCTGGAGATGCTCCTCGACCCCGAGGTCGGGATCGTCTCGCTCGGCGGCAGGGCCGGCACCGGCAAGTCCGCCCTCGCGCTGTGCGCCGGCCTCGAGGCGGTCCTGGAGCGGCGGCAGCACCAGCGCGTCGTGGTGTTCCGGCCGCTGTTCGCGGTGGGGGGACAGGAGCTGGGCTACCTGCCCGGCTCCGAGTCGGAGAAGATGTCGCCCTGGGCCCAGGCCGTCTTCGACACGCTCGGCGCGGTGACCACACGCGACGTCATCGACGAGGTGCTCGACCGGGGGATGCTCGAGGTGCTGCCGCTGACCCACATCCGCGGCAGGTCGCTCCACGACGCGTTCGTGATCGTCGACGAGGCGCAGTCACTGGAGCGCAACGTGCTGTTGACGGTGCTGTCGCGGATCGGCGCCAACTCCAAGGTGGTGCTGACCCACGACGTCGCGCAGCGCGACAACCTGAGGGTCGGCCGGCACGACGGTGTGGTCGCGGTGGTCGAGAAGCTCAAGGGTCACCCGCTGTTCGCCCACGTGACGCTGACCCGGTCGGAGCGGTCGCCGATCGCCGCCCTGGTCACCGAGATGCTGGAGAACGTCACCGTCTGACCGGTCCACACCACCTGTGAACCATGTGGCTGGTGTGACTCATGGGGCGTTGCTGCGCGGGCTGTGACGTGCCTCTCGGGGGCTGTTGCGGTGTTCGTCCGCGGCCGGCGCCTGCCTGAGGGACAGTCCTGGTGGCCGTGCCCTCGCACTCGAGGGGAGGCGGGCGCGGTCGCCCGACGTACGACGACCGAGGGACCTGCGTGGCCAAGCAGCCCAAGTACACCCCCAAGCACCGTGACCCGACCCCCGGTCCCGGTGCCCGGGTCGCGCGCGCGTCGGGGGCGGCCGTCCGCAACGGGCTGCTGCTCAGCTCCCTGGCCGCCGCGGCGACCGG
>CAZQCA010000447.1:0-1524 GCA_964591845.1 uncultured Nocardioides sp. | reverse complement strand
CCGCCTTCGGCTCCGGCCCCGGCGGTCGCGGCGCCGGCCCCGGCCGCGGCGCCGCCCGCGGCCGCGGCGCGGCCCCCGGTCGCGGTGGCGCGCCGGGTCGCGGTGGCGTCGGCGCCCCGGCCCGGGGCGGAGCGCCCGGTGGTGGCTTCGGCCCCTCCGGCGGCGGCCGTCCGGGAGGCCGTCCGGGTGGACGCGGGTCGACCCAGGGTGCCTTCGGCCGCCCCGGCGGCCCCTCCCGCCGAGGTCGCAAGAGCAAGCGGCAGAGGCGCCAGGAGTTCGACAACATGGAGGCCCCGACGATCGGCGGCGTCCGCGTCCGCAAGGGCAACGGCGAGACCGTCCGGCTCGCGCGTGGCGCCTCGCTCACCGACTTCGCCGAGAAGATCAACGTCGAGCCCGCCGCGCTGGTGCAGATGCTGTTCCACCTCGGTGAGATGGTGACCGCGACCGAGTCGGTCAACGACGAGACGCTGGAGCTGCTCGGCGAGGAGCTCAACTACGTCGTCCAGGTGGTCTCTCCCGAGGACGAGGACCGCGAGCTGCTGGAGTCCTTCGACCTGGAGTTCGGCTCCGACGAGGGCGACGAGTCCGACCTCGCGATCCGTCCGCCGGTCGTGACCGTGATGGGTCACGTCGACCACGGCAAGACCAAGCTCCTCGACGCGCTGCGCAACGCCAACGTCGTCGACAAGGAGGCCGGTGGCATCACCCAGCACATCGGCGCCTACCAGGTCCACACCGACGTCGACGGCCAGGACCGCCGGATCACCTTCATCGACACCCCGGGCCACGAGGCGTTCACCGCCATGCGTGCCCGTGGCGCGCAGGCGACCGACATCGCGGTGCTCGTCGTCGCCGCCGACGACGGCGTGATGCCGCAGACGGTGGAGGCGCTCAACCACGCCAAGGCCGCACAGGTGCCGATCGTGGTGGCGGTCAACAAGATCGACAAGCCCGAGTCCGACCCGACCAAGGTCCGCGGCCAGCTGACCGAGTACGGCCTGGTGCCCGAGGAGTACGGCGGCGACACGATGTTCGTCGACGTCTCGGCCAAGTCCGAGCTCAACCTCGACAAGCTGCTCGAGGCGATCGTGCTCACGGCCGACGCGAGCCTCGACCTGCGGGCCAACCCCGAGCAGGACGCTCAGGGCCTCGTGGTCGAGGCGCACCTCGACAAGGGGCGCGGCCCGGTGGCGACGATCCTGGTGCAGCGCGGCACCCTCCGGGTCGGCGACTCGATCGTCGCCGGTCCGGCCCACGGCCGGGTCCGTGCGATGCTCGACGAGAACGGCGAGCCGATGGAGCAGGCCGACCCGGCCCGTCCGGCGATGGTGCTGGGTCTCTCGGCCGTGCCCGGCGCGGGGCAGAACTTCCTCGTCGTCGACGACGACCGGATGGCCCGGCAGATCGCCGAGAAGCGGGAGGCCCGTGAGCGGGCCGCAGCCCAGGCGCAGCGCCGCGTGCGTCGTACGCTCGAGGACTTCATGGCCTCCATGGAGCACGGCGAGAGCCAGGAGCTCAACC
>CAZQCA010000446.1:0-1530 GCA_964591845.1 uncultured Nocardioides sp. | reverse complement strand
CCTCGAGGGCTGGGTGCCGCCCTACGACGCGACCGTCGTACGCCGGCTGCGTGCGGCCGGGCTGCCGATCCTCGGCAAGACCAACATGGACGAGTTCGCCATGGGCTCCTCGACGGAGCACTCGGCCTATGGCCCGACCCACAACCCGTGGGACCTCTCGCGCATCCCCGGTGGGTCCGGAGGCGGGAGCGCCGCGGCCGTGTCGTCCTACCAGGCGCCGCTGGCGCTCGGCACCGACACCGGCGGCTCGATCCGGCAGCCGGCGGCGGTCACGGGCTCGGTCGGGGTGAAGCCGACGTACGGCGGAGTGTCGCGCTACGGCCTCGTCGCGCTCGCCAACTCCCTCGACCAGGTAGGGCCGGTCACCCGCACGGTGCTCGACGCGGCGCTGCTCCACGAGATCATCGGCGGGCACGACCCGCTCGACTCGACGTCGATCGACGCGCCCGTCGGGGCGCTGGTCGCCGCCGCGAGGGAGGGCGCCCGGGGCGACCTGACCGGCGTGCGCGTCGGGGTCGTCACCGAGCTCTCCGGCGACGGCTGGCAGCCGGGGGTGATGGCGCGCTTCTCCGAGGCGGTCGACCTGCTGGTGGGCGCGGGCGCCGAGGTGGTCGAGGTGTCGTGCCCCCACTTCGTGCACGCCCTGGCGACCTACTACCTGATCCTGCCCGCCGAGGCGTCGAGCAACCTCGCGAAGTTCGACGCGATGCGCTACGGGCTGCGGGTGTGGCCCGAGGGTGACGCGCCCTCGGCGGAGGAGGTCATGAAGGCGACCCGCGAGGCCGGCTTCGGCGACGAGGTGAAGCGCCGGATCATCCTCGGCACCTACGCGCTGTCGAGCGGCTACTACGACGCCTACTACGGCACCGCCCAGAAGGTCCGCACCCTGATCTCGCGCGACTTCGAGTCCGCCTTCGAGCGGGTCGACGTGCTGCTGTCGCCGACCGCGCCCACGACGGCCTTCCCGCTGGGGGAGAAGCTCGACGACCCGCTGGCGATGTACCTCAACGACCTTGCCACCATCCCCGCCAACCTGGCCGGCGTCCCCGGCATCTCCGTGCCGAGCGGGCTGGCCGACGAGGACGGGCTGCCGGCCGGCCTGCAGATCCTGGCGCCGGCGCTGGCCGACGACCGGTGCTACAGGGTCGGCGCGGCCGCCGAGGCGTTGCTCGCCCAGGCGTGGGGCGGCCGACTGCTCGACCGCGCGCCGGAGCTGGACGGAGCCCCCGCATGACCCAGACCCTGCCGACCTTCGACGAGGCGCTGGCGGCCTACGACCCCGCCCTCGGGCTGGAGGTCCACGTCGAGCTCAACACGGCGTCGAAGATGTTCTGCGGCTGCCCGACCGAGTTCGGCGCCGACCCCAACACCCAGGTGTGCCCGACCTGCCTGGGGCTGCCCGGAGCGATGCCGGTGGTCAACGGGACGGCCGTGGAGTCGGCGATCCGGATCGGGCTGGCACTCAACTGCCGGATCGCGGAGTGGTGCCGCTTCGCGCGGAAGAACTACTTCTATCCCGACCTGCCGAAG
>CAZQCA010000445.1:0-1530 GCA_964591845.1 uncultured Nocardioides sp. | reverse complement strand
TCACCTCGACGATCGGCGGGCTGCAGATCTTCGCCGAGCCGCGGCTCTTCGACAACACCCCGGCCCAGAACGGCGGCAGCGACCGGCAGTTCTCGACCGTGACGATGCTGGTCTACGACTACGGCTGGCGGCTGCGCGACCTGGGGCTCGCCTCGGCCACGTCCTGGCTGCTGTTCATCCTGATCGTGGTGTTCGCGATCGCCAACTTCGTGCTCGTGCGACGCGCGGGGAGGACGCCATGACGCGACGTCCCGGCTTCCTCGTCTACGGCCTGCTCGCGGCGTACGCCCTGGGCTCGGCGTTCCCGCTCTACTGGTCGATCCTGATCGGCTCGTCCACGGCCGCGGTCGTCACCCGCGACCTCCCGCCGCTGGTGCCGGGCGGCCACTTCTTCGACAACGCCCAGCGCGTGCTCGACACCGTGCCCTTCTGGAAGGCGCTCGGCAACAGCCTGATGGTGTCGACCGCCACCGCCTGCTCGGTGGTCTTCTTCTCGACGCTCGCGGGCTTCGCCTTCGCCAAGCTGCGCTTCCGCGGCCGGGAGCCACTCCTCATCTTCGTCATCGCCACGATGTGCGTGCCGAGCCAGCTCGGGGTGGTGCCGCTCTTCATCCAGATGGCCAAGCTGGGCTGGACGGGCACGGTATGGGCCGCCGCGGTGCCCTGGGTCGTCACCGCGTTCGGTGTCTTCTTCATGCGGCAGTACCTCCTCGACGCGATCCCCGACGAGCTCGTCGAGGCCGCGAGGGTCGACGGGTGCTCGCAGATCCGGGTCTTCTGGCACGTCGCGGTCCCGGCCGCGAAGCCGGCCGCCGCGATCCTGTGGCTGTTCACGTTCATGCAGGTCTGGACCGACTTCTTCTGGCCGCTGATCGTGCTGCCGTCGGACAACCCGACCGTCCAGATCGCCCTCAACCAGCTGCAGAGCGGCTACTTCAAGGACTTCAGCCTGATCCTCGCCGGCGCCTTCATGGCGACGGTGCCGCTGCTGGTCCTCTTCGTCCTCACCGGTCGCCAGCTGGTGGCCGGCGTCATGCAAGGAGCGGTCAAGGGATGACCCGGTTGTTCCCCGAAGACTTCCTCTGGGGCGCCGCGACGTCGGCGTACCAGGTCGAAGGCAGCACCGCCGCCGACGGGCGCACCCCGTCGATCTGGGACACGTTCGCCGGGGTCCCGGGCGCCGTCGTCGACGGAGACACCGGCGAGGTCGCCTGCGACCACTACCGTCGCGTCGGACACGACGTCGCACTGATGCGCGAGCTCGGCCTCGGCGGCTACCGGTTCTCCGTCGCCTGGCCGAGGGTGCGTCCCGACGGCGGCGCCGTCAACCCCGCCGGCCTCGACTTCTACGAGCGCCTGGTGGACTCCCTGCTGGCCGCGGGGATCACTCCGTGGCCCACGCTCTACCACTGGGACCTCCCGCAGACCCTCGAGGACGCCGGGGGATGGCCCGTGCGCGACACGGCGCTGCGTTTCGCGGAGTACGCCGCCACGGTCGCCGAGCGGCTGGCCGACCGGGTCGACACCTGG
>CAZQCA010000444.1:0-1533 GCA_964591845.1 uncultured Nocardioides sp. | reverse complement strand
GCCGACCGAGAAGAACGTCTACTGCGTCATCCGCTCGCCGCACAAGTACAAGGACTCCCGCGAGCACTTCGAGATGCGCACCCACAAGCGGCTCATCGACATCATCGACCCCACGCCGAAGACCGTCGACTCGCTGATGCGGCTCGACCTGCCCGCCGGCGTCGACATCGAGATCAAGCTCTGAGGCAGCCATGACCAGAGAACGCAACGTGAAGGGCCTGCTGGGCACCAAGCTCGGCATGACCCAGCTGTGGGACGACAACAACCGTGTCGTGCCCGTGACCGTGATCGAGGCCGGCACCAACGTGGTGACCCAGGTCCGCCACCCGGAGACCGACGGCTACACCGCCGTCCAGCTCGGCTACGGCGAGATCGAGGCCCGCAAGGTCAACAAGCCGGACCAGGGCCAGTTCGCCAAGGCGGGCGTGACGCCGCGCCGCCACGTCCTCGAGATCCGCACCGCCGACGCCTCGACCTACACCGTGGGCCAGGCCGTCTCGCCGGAGATCTTCTCCGCCGGCGACGAGGTCGACGTCACCGGCACCAGCAAGGGCAAGGGCTTCGCCGGCACCATGAAGCGTCACGGCTTCTCGGGCGTCGGCGCCAGCCACGGCGCCCACCGCAACCACCGCAAGCCCGGCTCCATCGGCGCCTGCGCCACGCCCGGTCGTGTCTTCAAGGGCACCCGGATGGCCGGTCGCATGGGCAACGCCACCGTGACGGTCCAGAACCTCGTCGTCCACGCGGTGGACGCCGACAAGGGCCTGATCCTGGTCAAGGGCGCGATCCCGGGCCCCAAGGGGAGCCTGGTCGTGCTGCGCTCGGCCGCCAAGAAGTCAGGGGAGGACAAGTGAGCACCAAGACCCTCAAGGTCGACCTGCCCGCCGACATCTTCGACGTCGAGGTCAACGTCCCTCTGATCCACCAGGTGGTCGTCGCCCAGCAGGCCGCCGCCCGCCAGGGCACCCACGCGACCAAGACCCGCGGCATGGTCAGCGGCGGTGGCCGCAAGCCCTACAAGCAGAAGGGCACCGGCCGCGCGCGGCAGGGCTCCACGCGAGCCCCGCAGTTCGCCGGCGGTGGCATCGTCCACGGCCCGCAGCCGCGCAGCTACGTCCAGCGCACGCCCAAGAAGATGAAGGCCGCCGCCCTCCGTGGCGCCCTGTCCGACCGGGCCCGCGCCGGCCGCGTCCACGTCGTCGACTCGCTGATCTCGGGCGACACGCCCTCGACCAAGGCGGCTCTGGCCGCCCTGTCGGGTGTCGCCGAGCGGTCGCGGTTCCTCGTGGTCCTCGAGCGCACCGACGCCCTCACCTGGCTGTCGCTGCGCAACGCCGCGGAGGTCCACATCGTGGCGGTCGACCAGCTCAACACCTACGACGTGCTCGCCTCCGACGACGTGGTCTTCACCAAGGGCGCCTACGACGAGTTCGTGAGCCACGCCGCGCGCGGCGCGGCCGCCCCCGCGACCGTGACCGAGGAGCCCGCCGAGGCCGACAAGCCGGCCAAGGCGGACAAGCCCGCCAAGGCGGA
>CAZQCA010000443.1:0-1542 GCA_964591845.1 uncultured Nocardioides sp. | reverse complement strand
CCAGCACCTCCATCACCAGCTCGGGCGGCCACGCCTTGGCCCCCCGCAGGTCGAGGTCCGCGCGTGCCAGCAGGTGCACGGCCTGGCGCAGCCGGTCGGTGCCGAGCTTGCGGCCTTGGTCCAGGGCCTTGCGGGCCGGGAAGGTCGAGCCCTTCATGCCGAGCAGCTCGGCGGCCCCCTTCTCGCCGTTCACGGCCGCGCCGTCGAGGCGGACCATGCGGCTGTAGTGCCCGTGCAGGCTGGCCATGACCTGCAGGGCGTGCTTGTCGCCGGCGCCCAGGGTGCGGTGCAGCTTGTCGAGCGCGAGGGGGATCTTGCCCTGGTCGATGGCGTCGGTGAGCTCCCAGGGCGGCACGGAGCCTGCCTCGCCCAGGTAGGGCGCCACGTCGTCGGCGCTCAGGCGCGTCCCCGGGCCGAAGGCGCCCTCGAGGGTCGCCAGGAGGCCGGCCAGACGCTCGACGTCGTCCGCGAGGCGGTCGGCGACGAGGGCTTTCGCATCGCGGTCCAGACGGACCCCGGCCTCGGCCAGCTGCGACTCGACCCAGTTCTTGCGGTCGGCGGGGCGGGCCAGGGTGGTGTTGGTGACGACTCCACCGGCCGCGGTGATCGCGTCGACGAGCTTCTTGGGGACCGTGCCGGTGCGGCTCTTGTCGGCGAGGCCCGGCTCCCACACGAGCACCAGCGAGGTGGTGGGCGCCGGGTCGGCCAGGTACGTGAGCAGGGCGGTCAGGTCGTCGAGCTTCGGAAACCGGGCCAGGTTGCGGATCACCACGATGCGGCGGTCGGTGAGGAACGGCAGGGTCTGGGCTGCGTCGACCGCGGCGGCGAGCTCGAACTCGTCGCCGGCGTACTCGTCGACGAGCAGCCCCCGGTCGCCGTCGCCCACCAACGCGCCCACCGCTCGTCGCACCTCGTCGCCGACGAGGATGGGGTCGTCGCCGCGGATGAGCTGGAGGGTGGGCTCGCCGGCCATCAGGCCGCGCCTCGACCGGACTCGGCGCCGCCGCCCGCGAGGTCGTCGCTGTCGTGGCCGATGCCGTCCCGGGCCGCGAGGATCGCGGCCATCACGTCCGCCACCCGGCGGGAGCCGCGGACGTCGTGCGCTCGCAGGATGCGGCACCCCAGGCCGATGCCGAGGGCGTGGGCGGCGAGGCTCGCCTCGCGGCGGTCGCCCACGTCCGTGCCCACGAGCTCGCCGAGGAACCGCTTGTTGGAGGCCGAGAGGAACACGGGGTAGCCGAGGGCGACGAGGGCGTCGGAGGCCCGCAGCAGCTCCAGCGACTGGGGCTCGCTCTTGCCGAGGTCGAGGCCGGCATCGACCATGATCCGCTCCCGAGGGATGCCGGCCGCCTCGGCGCGGGAGGCCCGGTCGGCCAGGAAGGCGCACACCTCGGGGACGAGGTCGTCGTACACAGGGTTCGGATCGGGCACCCGGGGGGCCAGGCGGATGTGGGTGGCGACCACCGACGCGCCGGCCTCGGCCGCGGCGGGGAGGTAGTCCGGGTCGGCGAAGCCGCTGATGTCGTTGCCCACCACGGCGCC
>CAZQCA010000442.1:0-1544 GCA_964591845.1 uncultured Nocardioides sp. | reverse complement strand
CGAGATCCCTTGATTCTCGATGGCGGTCGCCACGAGCTGCTTGGCCAGCGCAGCGCACTCACGGGTCGACACCATCCAACCGACAACGAACCGGCTGAAGATGTCCAGGACGACGTACAGGTGGAAGTACTGCCACCGCAGAGGCCCGAGGAGCCTGGTGATATCCCAGCTCCAGACCCGGTTCGGCGCTCGGGCCACGAGCCGAGGGACCACGAAGGCCGGGTGGCGACGCTGATTGCGTCGATCGAGCTGCTGGCGGTCGCTCGCCATGATCCGGTGCATCGTGCGGAGCGAGCACCGGTACACGCCCTCCCGCAACATCTGGGCATGGATCTCAGCGGGCGCCATGTCCATGAACCGCTCTTCATTCACGGTGGCCAGCACCAGGGCTCGCTCGCTGTCCGAGAGCCTCCGGTGCGACACCCGGCAAATGGCGACCTTCGGCCCGCGGCCGCGCCGGTACAGTGTCGCTCGAGACACGCCGAGCGCAACGCACGCCGACGAGAGGCTCACCTCGGGTGGCCGCGTCCTCACCGCCGCCATCAGCGCTTCTCCTCGCCCAAGGCGATCCCCAGGATCTCCGAGACTTTTTTTTGGAGGTCCACCAAGGCTTCAGCCCTCTCGGCTCGGGCTTGAAGGCGCGCGTTCTCCTTCTCCAGCTTCGCGATCCTCGCGTCCCGCTCGTCGGTACCCCGACGACCGCGCTTGACCGCCCCCAGGACCTTTCCGGCAGCGCGCGAACGCTGCTGCCGCCACATAGTCAAGTGAGAGCTGTAGAGCCCCTCCTGACGCAACAGCGCGCCCAATTCCCCTGGCTCGCGACACCTGTTGGCGGCCACTAAGAACGGAGTGAATCTGACCAGGTCGACCGACGGTCAGGGACGGGGCTGCCGGAAGTCCGCGAGGCGTGCAAGCACGTGTCGCACGTACGCGGGATCGGGCGGCGAAGAGCGCAGTTCGTCGATGACCGGCAGGAAGTAGTGCAGGGAGCGAATGGGCTGGAGGACTGGGGCGTCCTTCGGGCGGCAGAGGCGGCGCACCGATGCGACGGCAAGGGCGGCGCGGACGAGTTCAAGAGGCACGTTCTGGGCGGATAGGGAGCGGGCCAGGACGCGGTCCGCGGTCCTGGCCCGGGTCGGGGTATCTGGAAGATCGAGGTAGGCCCGGATGACCTGGGCGACGAAAGGGTCCACAGGGGCAGGCGGCCGGTCAGGACTCACTTGCGGCGGCGACGGGTCTCGGCGTCGCGCTGGCTCTCGAAGGTGCGATAGCTGTCGCCCTCGAGCAGCGTGACGTCGGCGTGATGGGTCAGGCGGTCGAGAAGAGTGGTCAAACAGGTGGCGTTCGGGAAAACGGTGTTCCAGTCGGCGAATCGGAGATTCGTGGTGACCAGGATCGAGCGTCTCTCGTAGCGGCGGTTGACGACCTCGAAGAGGAGATCGGCGGCGCGGTCGTCGTAGGAGAGGTAACCGATCTCGTCGATGCACAAGAGATCGGGGCGGGCGTAGAAGGCGAGGCGCTGACGGCGGCGCTGAGGGGAATCG
>CAZQCA010000441.1:0-1552 GCA_964591845.1 uncultured Nocardioides sp. | reverse complement strand
TGGTGGGCGCCGGCATCCTGGCGCACGTCCCGACGATCATGCTCCCCGAGGAGACCCGGCGCGAGCTCAACAACGGCCCGGACTTCAGCCTGGTCGACGCGCTGCACCAGCTGCGGCGCGACGTCTTCGAGACCGTCGACTACGACACGGTCGTGGTCTTGGACTCGCACTGGTTCACCACCGTGGAGTTCGTGGTGACGGCACAGGACCGGCGCGCCGGCCTGTTCACCGCCGAGGAGCTGCCGCGCGGCATGTGCCGCATCCCCTACGACTGGCGGGGCGACCCGGAGCTCGCCTGGGCGATGGACCGGCTCGACTCCCGGCACGCCACCTGGGTGACCGCGATCGACGACGCCTACCTGCCGATGTACTACGCCACGCTCAATCTCTGGAAGTTCCTCGGCGAGGGCCTGGACAAGCGCTGGATCTCGGTCTCGGTCGCCCAGACCGGTGAGCTGGAGGACTTCCTGCGCGCGGGCCGGGTGCTCGGAGACGCGATCGCCGAGACCGACCGCAAGGTGCTGGTGATCGCCTCCGGCGCGCTGTCGCACACGTTCTGGAAGCTGCGTCAGCTGCGCGACCACGAGGCGGCCGGCGTCGAGCACATCCGCACCCCCGAGGCCTATGCGGCCGACCTCGACCGGATCGAGTGGTTCAAGGGCGGCGACCACGCCCGCGTCCTCGACACGATGGCGGACTTCATGCCCTACCGGCCCGAGGCGATGTTCGCCCACTACCTCATGCTGGCCGGCGCCGTGGGGGAGGAGGCCAACACCTCCACCGCCCGGCAGTACGGCGACTACGAGAACTCCATCGGCACGGGCCAGGTCCACCTGTGGTTCGACCGTCCCGAGGGCGGCTTCCCGCGCCCCAAGGCCACTCCCGAGGACCCCGACTACCTGCGCCAGATGACGCAGCCGGGAGCCGACGTCCCCGCCGCCGGCTGACCCATCGACCAGCAGCACCCCACGAGAAGAGGCCGCATGCGTGAGACCCGCCGGATCCTGCTGGACGGCTACCCCGTCGACGTGGTGCGCGACGGCGACGACCTTGTCGCCGGCGACGGGCGCGTGGTGGCGATCGCCGACGCGGTCCACCTGCCCCCGGTGACGCCGTCCAAGATCATCTGCGTCCACCTCAACTACCTCTCCCGCGTGCAGGAGATGATGACCAAGCTGCCTCCGGCGCCGACGTACTTCCACAAGCCGGTGTCGGCGCTGAACTCCCACGACGCGGCGGTGGTCAGGCCCGAGCTGTGCAAGTGGCTCAACTACGAGGGCGAGATCGCGATCGTGATCGGCCGCACCTGCCGCAACGTCTCGCCCGCGGAGGCCGGCGATTACATTCGCGGCTACACCGTGGCCAACGACTACGGCCTGCACGACTTCCGCGACACCGACTCGGGCTCGATGCTGCGGGTCAAGGGCTCCGACACGCTCTGTCCGGTCGGGCCGGGGGTCGTCGAGGGCTGGGACTTCCGGGGCAAGCGGATCCAGACCCGGGTCAACGGCGAGGTGAAGCAGGACGCGACGACCGACGAGATGGAGTGGGA
>CAZQCA010000440.1:0-1567 GCA_964591845.1 uncultured Nocardioides sp. | reverse complement strand
GCGGCGTTGTTGACCACGATGTCGACGCCGCCGAAGCGATCCACGGCGGCGTCGATGAGGGCCCGGAGGTCGTCCGGCTCGCCGAGGTGGGTCGCCACGCCGAGGGCGTTCCCTCCGAGGCCCTCCAGGGCGGCCTGGGTCTCGGCGCAGGCGTCGGCCTTGCGGCTCGCGACCACCACGTCGGCGCCGGCCAGCGCCAATCCCTCGGCGATGGATCGGCCAATCCCGCGGGTGCCGCCCGTGACGATGGCGACCCGCCCGGAGAGGTCGAAGAGGTGGTCGAACCGGTCCCGTTCCATCGCTCTGTCCTAGCAGGCGGTCGGTGCACCCACGGCGAGAGCGCTGTGGTGTGACAGCCGCCGGCGCGCGCCGTAGCGTGGGGGGTGATGGACGACGCCGCTGCCACCCTGGACGCCACCGAGGTCACCGGGCGCTGTCCCGTCGATCACGCCGCGATCGCCGCCGAGCAGGCCCGCGGCGAGACCTCGTTCGAGCGTTCGCTGGCGGACCAGCGGATGCGCCGCTTCCTGCGCATCGACCCCTTCGCCCCCAAGGTCAGCCTGATGCAGGCCAACCGTGCCTTCGAGCGCTCGGTCACCATCTCGGCCGTCCGGTGCATCACCACCTACCTGCTGCTGCCCTTCGTCCTCCCCCTCATCGGCCTCTCCGGCGCGGTCGGCCCGATGGTGAGCATCGTGCTGAGCATCGTCTCGGTCACCTTCATCACCATCTCCGCCCGACGCTTCTTCGGCTCGGACCACCCGTGGCGGTGGGTCCACGCCACCATCGGCGTGATCATCGTCACGGTGCTGGCGGTGTCGGCCGTGTTCGACGTCCTGAACCTCGCCAACGCCATCTGAGCGGCACCGCCGCCCTCGCTACTGCTGGGCGATGACCTCGGCGCCGTAGCGCTCGAGGGCCTCCACGGCCGCGTCCATCGAGTCGTCGGGCACGCCGGTCGAGCACCACGTCACCCCGACCGCGGCCAGGTCGGCCAGGGCGGCGAGCTGGGCATCGGCGGAGAACTCGGGACTGCCGGCCCCGGGCAGGCCGGTGGTGAAGGAGACGTCGATGGTGGCCGGGTCGCGTCCGGCCGCCTCGGTCTCCCGGCGCAGGTGGTCGAGCATTGGGGCGAGGTCGTCGATGGTCTGCAGCGCCGTCGTGCGGGCGGTGCGGGCCAGGGCCGCGGGGGCCGGGAAGGGGTTCCAGCCGTCGGCCGACCGGGCCACCCGGCGGCGGGTGAGTGCGCTGTTGCCGCCGATCCAGATGGGCACGTGGGCGGGTTTGGGGTTGGCGGAGACGCCGCCGGCGGTGAAGCCCGTCCCCTCGTAGGCGAAGGCGTCGGTGGTCCAGACCCCCTCGAGCACCTCGAGGGCCTCGTCGAAGAGCTCGTTGCGGCGCTCGAAGTCCACGCCGAGGGCCCGGTACTCGCTGCGCAGGTAGCCGGTGGCCACCGAGAGGGTGAAGCGCCCCCCGCTGAGGGCGTCGATGGTGGCGGCGGCCTTCGCCACCAGGAAGGGGTTGCGATAGGGCAGCACCACGATGTTGGGGATCAGGCGGAGCGTGG
>CAZQCA010000439.1:0-1578 GCA_964591845.1 uncultured Nocardioides sp. | reverse complement strand
GCGATCTTCTGCTCCTTGTCCTGCACCAGCTCCAGCCACTGGGCCAGCCAGCCCGGCGTACGGCCGATGGCGAACAGCACCGTGAACATCTCGGGCGGGAACTGGAAGGCCTCGTAGATGAGGCCGGAGTAGAAGTCGACGTTGGGATAGAGCTTGCGGGAGACGAAGTAGTCGTCCTCCAGCGCGATCTTCTCCAGCTCCTGGGCGATCTTGAGGAGCGGGTTGACACCGGTCACCTCGAAGACGTCGTCGCAGGCCTTCTTGATGATCGTGGCGCGCGGGTCGTAGTTCTTGTAGACCCGGTGGCCGAAGCCCATCAGGCGCTCGTTGCCGGCCTTCACGCCCTCGATGAACGCCGGGATGTTGTCCATCGAGCCGATCCGGCGCAGCATCCGCAGCACGGCCTCGTTGGCACCGCCGTGGAGCGGGCCGTAGAGGGCCGCCACCCCGGCCGCGACCGCGGAGTAGGGGTCGACCTGCGAGGACCCGACCGAGCGCACGGCGTTGGTGGAGCAGTTCTGCTCGTGGTCGGCGTGCAGGATGAACAGCACGTCCAGTGCTCGCACCAGACGCTCGTCGGCCTCGAACTTCTGCTCGCTCATCTTGAAGAGCATCGACAGGAAGTTCGCGGTGTAGCCGAGGTCGTTGTCGGGGTAGACGTAGGGCTTGCCCTGCGCGTGCCGGAAGGCCCAGGCGCCCAGGGTGGGCATCTTGGCGATCATCCGGATGATCTGGATCTCGCGCGCGTGGGCGTCGGAGATGTTGCGGGCGTCGGGGTAGAACGTCGACAGCGCGCCGACGGAGGCCATCAGCATGCCCATCGGGTGGGCGTCGTAGCGGAAGCCCTGCATGAAGCCCTTGACGTTCTCGTGGACGAACGTGTGGTAGGTGATGTGGTGCACCCAGGTGTCGTACTGCTCCTTGGTGGGGAGCTCGCCGTAGATCAGCAGGTAGGCGACCTCGAGGAAGGTCGACTTCTCGGCCAGCTGCTCGATGGGGTAGCCGCGGTACTCGAGGATCCCCTGGTCGCCGTCGATGTAGGTCACGCTCGAACGGCACGACGCGGTGTTGACGAAGCCGGGGTCGTAGACGCTCAGCCCGGGTTGGTCGTCGGCGGTGCGGATAGCGCCGAGGTCGGCGGCCTTGACGGCGCCGTCGACGATCGGGACGTCGTACTCCTGACCGGTGCGGTTGTCGCGGACGGTCAGCGAGGCGGTCCCGGCAGCCGGTACGTCGGTCACGTCGGCTCCTTCGTGGGTCGTGGACAGGTGCATGGGTCGCGGTGCCCCTAACCTAGACCGCGGGGTCGAGGCGGGCGAGCCCGGAGTTCGTCACATCCGCTGAGCGGTACCCCGTTTTGACCCTCTCGTCGGCGCGCCGGTAGTCTGGGCGGTCGCGACTCCTGCCGCGCCGGCGGTTCTCGTGCGAGACCGACGGTGCAGACCCGGATGCAGACAAGCCGGGCAGTGTTCGTCAGAGGTCGCGGCTCCACCACCCGGCCTGCGCATCCGCCTGGCCGGGCACGACGAACAAGTGAGGCTCAACCGTGCGCACGTACAGCCCCAAGCCAGGCGACAT
>CAZQCA010000438.1:0-1585 GCA_964591845.1 uncultured Nocardioides sp. | reverse complement strand
GTGAAGCCCGGCACCTCCGCGTTGGTGGAGTCGACCAGGAACAGGTCGACGCCCTCCTCGCCGAGCCGGGCGAACGCGCGCAGGTCGGTGATCCGGCCGTCCAGCGGCAGCTGGTCCATCTTGAAGTCGCCGGTGTGCAGGGCCATCCCCGCGCCGGTGCGGATCGCCACCGCCAGCGCGTCGGGGATGGAGTGGTTGACGGCCACGAACTCCAGGTCGAACGGGCCGAACGACAGCCGGTCGCCCTCCTTGACCACGTGGTGCACCGTCTCCTTGAGCCGGTGCTCGCGCAGCTTGGAGCCGAGCAGGGCCAGGGTGAGCTCGGAGCCGACGAGCCTCAGGTCGCCGCGCTCGCGCAGGAGGTAGGGCACGGCGCCGATGTGGTCCTCGTGGCCGTGCGTGAGCACCAGGGCCTCGATGGCGTCGAGCCGGTCACGGATCGGCTCGAAGTCGGGGAGGATCAGGTCGACGCCGGGGTGGTGCTCCTCGGGGAACAGCACGCCGCAGTCCACGACCAGCAGGCGGCCGTCGTACTCGAAGACGGTCATGTTGCGACCGACCTCGCCGAGGCCGCCCAGCGGGATGACCCGGAGCCCTCCTTCCGGCAGTGGTGGTGGCGCGGAGAGCTCGGGGTGCGGATGGCTCACGAAGAGGGAGTCCTGTCGGTGGGAGGGTCAGGTGGGCGGCTCAGAGGACGCCCGCGGCGTGCAGACCGGCGCGCAGGGCGGCGACCTCGTCGTCGTCGAGCGGCACCAGCGGGCTGCGGACGTTGCGGTTGTCGAGGACGCCGAGCAGCTGCAGCGCCGCCTTGGCCGTGGTGGCGCCGTAGTTGGGGACGCCCATGATGGCGTCGATGGCCGGCAGCATGCTCCGGTAGGCCGCGAGCGCCCCGTCGTGGTCGCCCGCGAAGAACGCGTCACAGAGCACGCGCAGCGTGTCGCCGCACGCGTGCCCCGCCACGGAGACGAAGCCCGCGGCACCGTGGGCGAGCCAGCCCAGGTTGTTGGCGTCGTCGCCGGAGTAGAACGCGAGGCCCGTGTCGCGCATCAGGCGTACGCCGCGCGCGTAGTCGCCGACCGCGTCCTTGACCGCGACCACGGAGTCCCACTCGGCCGCCCGTCGATAGGTGTCGGGGGCGATGGTCGTGCCGGTGCGGCCCGGCACGTCGTAGAGCATCACCGGGACGGCCGCCGCCTCGACGACCTGCCGGAAGTGGTCGAGGACGCCCGCCTGGCTGGGCTTGTTGTAGTAGGGCGTGACCAGCAGCATGCCGTCGGCGCCGAGCTTCTCGGCCTGCCGCGCGAGCTCGACGCTGTGGGCGGTCGCGTTGGTGCCGACGCCGGCCACGACGCTGGCCCGGTCGCCCACCGCGTCGACGACGGCCCGCAGGATGTCGCCGTCCTCGGCAACCGTCGTGGTCGGCGACTCGCCGGTGGTGCCCGACACGACGACCCCGTCGTGCCCGTGGTCCACGAGGTGGGCCGCGACCCGCGCGGCGCCGTCGACGTCGACGGCGCCGGCGTCGAGGGCCGCCGCGGCCTCGGGCGTCAGGACCCGGCCGACCGGCGCGTGCGGGGGGGGGGTC
>CAZQCA010000437.1:0-1596 GCA_964591845.1 uncultured Nocardioides sp. | reverse complement strand
CCAGCGCATCGGCGATCTGGGTGGTGAGCCGCTCCTGCACCTGCGGCCGCTTGGCAAAGACGTCGACCAAGCGGGCCAGCTTGGACAGGCCGGTGATCTTGCCGCTCTCGGCCGGGATGTAGCCGACGTGCGCCACTCCTGTGAACGGCACCAGGTGGTGCTCGCACATCGACCACAGCTCGATGTCACGCACCAGGACCATCTCGTCGTGGCCGAGGTCGAAGGTCGTGGTGAGGACCTCCTCGGGGGTCATCCGCAGGCCGGCCGTCAGCTCGGCGTAGGCCCGCGCCACGCGGGCGGGCGTGTCGTGCAGACCCTCCCGCTCGGGGTCCTCCCCGATGGCGATCAGCAGCTCGCGTACGGCGGCCTCGGCGCGCGCCTGGTCGAACGCGGGGACGTCGCCGGGCGCGACCTCGCGCAGGCTGATCGGGTCGGTCATGCGGACGGAGGTGTCAGCCCCGGGTCGTGGACGTCGCCGCCGGGTCCGGGCGGGGTGACGACCGCGCCACCTCCGTCGGGGACCGGCACGGGCGTGCCGTTGGCGGCGACCCGGTCGCGGATCTCCTGCGGGATCTCCACCGGCGGGATGTCGGAGGCACGGCGGGTCGGCGAGCCGGTCCAGGCGGGCCGCACGGGACGGCGCCGCAGCGGCTCGAAGACGCGCGCGACCTCCTCCTTGTCGAGGGTCTCCTTGTCGATCAGCTCGAGGACGAGGGCGTCGAGGACGTCGCGGTTCTCCTCGAGGATGTCGAAGGCCTCCTGGTGCGCGTCGGCCAGGAGCTTCTTGGTCTCCTCGTCGACGACCGCCGCGACCTCCTCGGAGTAGTTGCGGCTGTGGCCCAGGTCGCGGCCCAGGAAGGGCTCGGAGTTGGACTCCCCGAGCTTGATCGCGCCCAGCCGCTCCGTCATGCCGTACTGGGTGACCATGGCCCGCGCCAGCGCCGTGGCCTTCTCGATGTCGTTGCCGGCACCCGTGGTCGGGTCGTGGAAGACCATCTCCTCCGCGGCCCGGCCTCCGAGCATGTAGGCCAGCTGGTCGAGCATCTCGCCCCGGGTCCGGGCGTACTTGTCCTCGTCCGGCAGCACCATGGTGTAGCCGAGGGCCCGCCCGCGCGGGAGGATCGTCACCTTGTGCACCGGGTCGTTGCCGGGCAGGGCGGCGGCGACCAGGGCGTGGCCGCCCTCGTGGTAGGCGGTGATGAGCTTCTCCTTCTCGCTCATCAGGCGGGTGCGTCGCTGCGGACCCGCGATCACCCGGTCGATCGCCTCGTCGAGGGCCTCGTCGTTGATCAGCCGGGCGTTGCCGCGAGCGGTCAGCAGCGCGGCCTCGTTGAGCACGTTGGCGAGGTCGGCGCCGGTGAAGCCGGGCGTGCGCCGGGCGACGCTCATCAGGTCGATGTCGGGCGACATCGGCTTGCCGCGCGAGTGGACCTGGAGGATCTTGAACCGGCCGTTGAGGTCGGGGGCGTCCACCTGGATCTGGCGGTCGAAGCGGCCCGGACGCAGCAGCGCGGGGTCGAGGACGTCGGGCCGGTTGGTGGCCGCGATCAGGATGACGCCGCCGCGGACGTCGAAGCCGTCCATCTCGACGAGCAG
>CAZQCA010000436.1:0-1599 GCA_964591845.1 uncultured Nocardioides sp. | reverse complement strand
CCTCGTAGAGCTTCGAGACGCCCTTGGCGTCGACCAGGATCGGGCCGATGCGCAGGCGGGTGAGGAAGGTCGAGGACATGCCCGCTCGGCCCTTGTCGAGGAACTCGACCATCGTGGCGTGGGTGCCGACGGCCACGATCAGCGAGGCTCCGGCCTCGTAGGCCAACAACATGGCGGCGTCCTCGCTGGTGCCCTCCACCCAGAACTCCTCGTAGTCCACACCGGCCGCCGCCAGCTCCTCGCGGCCGGGGCCCCGGCCGTCGGGGTGGACGTGGTGGACGAGGTCGGCGCCGCAGCGCAGGGCGCGGTCGGACACCGAGTCGTAGTCGCCGATGATGACGTCGGGCTTGAGCCGGTGGGCGAGCAGGGCGTCGGCGCCACCGTCGACGCCGATGAGCACCGGGCGGTACTCGGAGATGTAGGGGCGCAGGGCCCGCAGGTCTTCCCGGTAGTCGATGCCGCGCACCACGATCAGGGCGTGGCGACCCTGGAAGTTCGCCTTGAGGGGCGGGATCTGGAGCGGCGCGAAGGTGAGCTCGGCCTCGTTGCGGATGTACTCGAGGGTGTTGATGGCGAACTGCTCGAGCTCCTCGCCGATCGAGCCCCGGGCGTGGTCCATGCGGGCCACGACGTCGTCGTGGGTGAGCACCTTGCCGGTGGCCACCACCTCGTCGCCGACGCGGACCTCGCCCCCTTCGATGGTGACGGTGTCGCCGTCCTTGAGGCGGTCGAGCAGCGCGCGGTCGACCTCGTCCAGCAAGGGGATGCCGGCGGCGACGACCCGGATGGGCCCGCCGTTGGGGTAGCGGCCGGAGATCGACGGCGAGGCGTTCAGCACCGCACCGGCCCGCTTCTCGACCAGCCCGTCGCCGGCGACCCGGTCGAGGTCGGCGTGGTCGATGATGGCGATCTCACCGGGCTCGAGACGCTTGATGAGGTCCTTGGTGCGCCGATCCACCCGGACGCGGGCGGTGATGGGCGCGTCGAGACCGGACACCTGGGTTCTCAGACGGCGCGCCATCTACGTCTCCAACATCGAGGGGGCAACGACGGCCCGTCGTCGGGGGCCACGGCGCTGCCGCAACAGAACCGTCACATCGTACCGCTCGGGCGGCGCCCGACGCGATCGATGGCCCGCAGGGGCGGCGTGGCGTCGATGACCTTCGAGAAGGACACGGCCTCGCTCGCGAGGTTCAGACCGGCCACCACCACCAGGGCACCGGTGCGCACCTCGGGCGCGGTCGCCAGCACGAGGGCGAGGCCGAGGGCGCCGCCCACGACGTTGGCCCCGACGTCGCCGAGCATCAGTTCCTCGCGCAGGTCCGGCACGAGCAGTGCCGCCGCCGCGCCCATGACGAGGGCCACCGCCGCCAGTTGCGGGGGCGCCTGGGTGGCGGCGACCAGGACGGCGAACCCCAGGAGGGCGACCTTCAGGGTGCGGCCAGGGGCGCGGTCGAACAGGTTGGCGAGGTTGGCGCACAGCGCGACGAGCGCGGCGTCGAGCAGGATCCTCCCGATCGAGCCCGCCCGGGGCCCAGCGACCACGACGACCCCGACGGCGGCGCCACCGAAGAGCTTCAGCGACCCGGTGGTCAGCCG
>CAZQCA010000435.1:0-1629 GCA_964591845.1 uncultured Nocardioides sp. | reverse complement strand
CCAAGGACAACACGACGATCGTCGACGGCGGCGGCGACTCCGCCGAGGTCGAGGGCCGGGTCAACCAGATCAAGGCCGAGATCGAGACCACCGACTCCGACTGGGACCGTGAGAAGCTCCAGGAGCGGCTCGCGAAGCTGGCCGGCGGCGTCTGCGTGATCAAGGTCGGCGCCGCCACCGAGGTGGAGCTGAAGGAGAAGAAGCACCGCATCGAGGACGCCGTCTCGGCGACCAAGGCCGCGATCGAGGAGGGCATCGTCGCCGGTGGCGGCTCGGCCCTCATCCACGCCGGCTCGGTGCTGGAGGGCGACCTGGGCCTGACGGGCGACGAGGCGATGGGCGTCACGATCGTCCGCAAGTCCGTCGACGAGCCCCTGCGCTGGATCGCCGAGAACGGTGGCGAGAACGGCTACGTCATCGTCACCAAGGTCCGCGAGGCAGGCGTCGGCACGGGCTACAACGCCGCGACCCACGAGTACGGCGACCTGGTCGCCCAGGGCGTCCTCGACCCGGTCAAGGTGACCCGCTCCGCGCTGGTCAACGCCGCCTCGATCGCGGGCATGCTGCTCACGACCGAGACGCTGGTCGTCGACAAGCCCGAGGAGGAGGAGCCGGCCGCGGCCGGACACGGCCACGGTCACGGTCACTGACCCCGGCTTCGACCGTCACCGCCTCGACCCGGCGGGAGCAGCGACGCTCCCGGCCGGGTCGAGGCGCGTCCGGGGTCAGTCGGCGGGGCGTCGCACCCGCGTGCCGGCATCGCCGGCGACGATCTCGGTGATGTCGGCCAGCGACCCGATGACGGCCTCGTGGCCGGTGTGCTCGGCGAACCGGCAGGCGGCCTCGACCTTCGGGCCCATCGACCCGCCCGGCAGCTCCAGGCCGGCGAGGTCGGCCGGCGAGACGCGGCCGAGCCGCCGCTGCTCGGGCGTGCCCCACCCGGTGTAGACGCCGTCGACGTCGGTTGCGATCACCAGCAGGTCCGCGCCGAGCTCCTCGGCGAGCAGCGCCGAGGCGAGGTCCTTGTCGATCACGGCCTCCACGCCGATCAGCCGCCGCTGGTCGTCGTACCTCGTCGGGATGCCGCCGCCCCCCGCGCACACCACGATGACGCCCTGCTCCAGCAGGCTGCGGATCGGGCGGATCTCGAAGATCCGCCTCGGTTCCGGACTCGCGACGACCCTTCGGAAGTGCTCGCCGTCGGGGGCGATCGCCCAGCCCCGTTCGGCGGCCATCCGCTCCGCCGTCTCACGGTCGTAGACCGGCCCGATCGGCTTGGTCGGGTGCGAGAACGCCGGATCGTCGGGGTCCACCTCGATCATCGTCAGCAGCGTGGCGAGTGGTTGCTCGAACGGCAGCAGGTTGCCGAGCTCCTGCTCGATGAGGTAGCCGATCATCCCCTCGGTCTGGGCACCCAGCACGTCGAGCGGGTACGGCGCCACGTCGGCGTACGCCGCCGCCTGCAGGGCCAGCAGCCCCACCTGCGGGCCGTTGCCGTGGGCGACCACCAGCTCGTTGCCGGGCACCACCGCCGCGATCCGCTCCGCCGCGAGGCGGATGTTGGCTCGCTGGTTCTCGGCGGTCATGGGCTGCCCGCGCCGGAGCAGGGCGTTGCCGCCGAGGGCGATC
>CAZQCA010000434.1:0-1636 GCA_964591845.1 uncultured Nocardioides sp. | reverse complement strand
GGCTCGACTCCACCCATGCGCTGATCGTGGCCGCCAAGGCGATGGACCGGCTCGAACGCCCGCGCACCGACATCCACGCCTTCACCATGCCGGGGTTCGCGACCGGCGAGACGACGAAGTCCTACGCCACCCGGCTGGCCAAGTCGCTCGGGGTGACGTTCGAGGAGCTCGACATCACGCCCGCCGCTCGGCAGATGCTGGCCGACCTCGACCACCCGTTCGCGGCCGGCGAGCCGGCGTACGACGTGACGTTCGAGAACGTCCAGGCCGGGCTGCGCACCGACTACCTCTTCCGGCTGGCGAACCACCGCGGCGGCATCGTGCTCGGCACCGGCGACCTCTCCGAGCTGGCGCTCGGCTGGTGCACCTACGGCGTCGGCGACCAGATGTCGCACTACAACGTCAACGCCGGCGTGCCCAAGACGCTGATCCAGCACCTGATCCGGTGGGTGATCGCGTCCGGGCAGTTCGGCGACGACACCAACAGCGTCCTCACCGAGATCGTGGAGCACGACATCACCCCCGAGCTGGTGCCGCACGTCGAGGGGGAGAAGCCCCAGTCGACCGAGGCCAGCGTCGGTCCCTACGCACTGCAGGACTTCACGCTCTTCCACGTCATCCGGCGCGGCTACCGGCCGCGCAAGATCGCCTTCCTGGCCTGGCACGCCTGGCGGGACGCCGCCGCCGGCGAGTGGCCGCCCGGCTTCCCCGACGACCGCCGCACGGCCTACGACCTCGGCGAGATCCGGTCGTGGCTGGAGGTCTTCGTGAAGCGCTTCTTCGCGAGCCAGTTCAAGCGCTCGGCGCTGCCCAACGGCCCCAAGGTCGCTGCCGGCGGCACGATGTCGCCCCGGGGTGACTGGCGGATGCCCTCCGACGCCTCCGCCGCCGCCTGGCTCGCCGACCTCGAGGACGTCCCCACCTGACGCGAAGCGGCGCTTCTGGGGCACCGAAAAGGCGGGTCTGGGGCGCCGAACCGGCGGGTCTGGGGCGCCGAACCGGTAGGTGCAGCGTCGCCGCAGGGCTACCGGCGACGCGTGCCCCGTTGTGCGGTGCGTAAGACGCGGTGGTGGCGCTCCGGTCGGCGATCTCGTGATCCGGCCACCACTAGTGCCGGTTGGGGACCCAACATCTGCCGGTTCGCGGCGCCGGACGCGCCGGTTCGCGGCCCCGGAGGCGCCGGTTCGCGGCCCCACACGCGTCGGTTCGCGTTGTCACGCGGGCGAAACATGCCTGCGACATAGTGGGCACATGGGCAAGCAGGAAGACTTCGTGCTGCGGGCGCTCGAGGAGCGCGACGTGCGGTTCGTGCGGTTGTGGTTCACCGACGTGCTCGGATTCCTCAAGTCGGTGGCGGTGGCGCCGGCGGAGCTCGAGGGCGCCTTCGACGAGGGCATCGGCTTCGACGGCTCGGCGATCGAGGGCTTCGCGCGCGTCTACGAGGCCGACATGCTGGCCAAGCCCGACCCCGCGACCTTCCAGATCCTCCCGTGGCGCGGTGACGGGCCGGCGACGGCCCGCATGTTCTGCGACATCGTGATGCCCGACGGCAGCCCGTCGTACGCCGACCCGAGGCACGTCCTCAAGCGCACCCTCGGCAAGGCCGCCGACCAGGGGTTCACCTTCTACACCCACC
>CAZQCA010000433.1:0-1653 GCA_964591845.1 uncultured Nocardioides sp. | reverse complement strand
TCGACCTCGGCCTCGGTGGGGTAGGCGCCGACGCCGAGGATGCCGTTCTCGCTCTGGAGCACCAGCTCCACGTCATCGGGCACGTAGTTGGGCACCAGCGTGGGCAGCCCGATGCCGAGGTTGACGTAGGAGCCGTCGGTCAGCTCGCTGGCCGCGCGCGCGGCCATCTGCTCTCGGGTCCAGCTCATCGAACCGTCCTCTTCTCGATCCGCTTCTCGGCCGCCTGCTCGGGGGTGAGCGGGACGACCCGTTGGACGAAGACCCCCGGCGTGTGGATCGAGTCGGGGTCGAGCTCTCCCGGCTCGACCAGCTCCTCGACCTCCGCGATGGTGACCCGCCCCGCCATGGCGGCCAGCGGGTTGAAGTTGCGGGTCGACTTGTTGAAGACCAGGTTGCCGTGCCGGTCGCCCTTCCACGCCCGCACCAGGCCGAAGTCGCAGACGATGGCCTGCTCCAGCACGAAGTCCTTGGGCCCCTCGGCAGTGTCGAAGGTGCGCACCTCCTTGGGCGGCGAGGCGACCAGCACGTTGCCGGCGTCGTCGTACTTCCAGGGCAGGCCACCCTCGGCCACCTGGGTGCCGACCCCGGTGGCGGTGTAGAACGCCGGGATGCCCGAGCCGCCGGCCCGCAGCCGCTCCGCCAGCGTGCCCTGCGGGGTCAGCTCGACCTCGAGCTCGCCCGCGAGGTACTGCCGGGCGAACTCCTTGTTCTCCCTGACGTACGACGAGACCATCCGGCGGATGCGCTTGTCGAAGAGCAGGATCCCCAGCCCCCACTCGTCGACGCCGCAGTTGTTGGACACCGCCTCGAGATCGGTGACACCCGCGTCGTGGATGGCCTGGATGAGCACCGAGGGGATGCCGCACAGGCCGAACCCGCCCACGGCGAGCGACGACCCCGACCCGATGTCGGCAACGGCCTCCGCCGCCGAGCTCACGACCTTGTCCATCGGCTCCTCCTCTGTGTCAGACGTCGCCGTCCGTCACCCTAGCGGCGCCGTCGCAGCGTCGGTCGAGGGTCAGTGGGACAGCTCGCGCTCGGGGGCGCCCAGCCCCGGGTAGCCGGCGTACGCCGACAGCGCGGGCTGTCCGCCCAGGTGCGCGTAGAGCACCCGCGAGCCCGCAGGGATCTCCCCCGACCGCACCATCCCGATCAGGCCGGCCATCGACTTGCCCTCATAGACGGGGTCGGTGAGCATCCCCTCGGTGCGCGCCGCGAGGTGGATGGCGTCGACCGTGGCGCGGTCGGGGAGCCCGTAGGCCGGCCCGACATAGCCGTCGACCAGCGTGAGCTCGTCGTCGCGCAGCAGCCTGTCGAGCCCGACCTTCTCCGCCGTGGAGGAGGCGATCCGCCACACCTGGTCGCGCGTCTGCTGCAGCGTGCCCGAGGCGTCGATCCCCACCACGCGTCGCGGCCGGTCGGACAGCGCGAAGCCGGCGATCATGCCGGCGTGCGTCGAGCCGGTCACCGTGCAGACGACCACGTGGTCGAAGAACGTGTCGAGCGCCGCCTCCTGCGCCTCCACCTCGACCGCCCAGCCGGCGAAGCCCATCCCGCCGAGCGGGTGGTCGGAGGCGCCGGCGGGGATGGGGTACGGCCGCCCGCCGGCGTCGACGACCGAGTCGATCGCCCGCTTCCAGGAGTCGCGCATGC
>CAZQCA010000432.1:0-1656 GCA_964591845.1 uncultured Nocardioides sp. | reverse complement strand
GGCGCGAGGACCGGGCTGGTGGTCTCGTTGCGCACCAGGCCCTGGGCGCGCCACGGGCCCGACGCGGCGATGGCCACGGTGTCGCCGAGGACCGTCAGCTGCCCGGCACTCACGTCGGTGGTGAAGAGGGGGCCCTGGAAGCCCGCCAGCGTCCGGCCCGACTCGTCGCCGGCGAGCGCCTGGTCGAGGTCGTCGGCGGTGGCACCGCAGTCGTGGCCGTCGGCCAAGAGGAGGCACCCGTCGGCGTCGTAGCTCTCGGGCAGGCGCTCTTCGACGGGCGGGAGGGTGGGAAGGGTGGCCTCCGGCTCGCCCTCGCCGGCGTCGGCGGTGTGGTCGGCCCGGACCCCGCACCCGGCCACCGCGACCAGTGCCAGCGCGAGCAGGGCCACGCACCCGAAGCGGGTCGACGCACGGCGACGGGAGGGTGGGGACATGTCGTACACCATCGGTCGTCCTACCAGGTGATGTGAACGGCGCGGGCGCGCCATCAGCCCGCTTCGTCGAGCGGCGTGAGGGTGTGGGGCATGGCTCGGAGGTGCTCGTGGAGGCGCTGGCGGGTGAACAGGCCCATGGCCACGGCGGCCACGAGCGATCCGCCGAGGATGCCCAGCTCGACCCGCAGGAACAGATCACTGCCAAGGGCGACGAAGGTGACGAAGGCCACCACGCCGAGGAACCAGCCGATGGCCACACGACGCTGTGACGACAGGGCGATGAGGGACTGGCTGAGGGCGGTGGCCAACATGATCGTGGCGCTGCCGGCGGCGAGGAAGGCGAGGTCCCGCGCGGTGAGGTCGAAGTCGGGACCGAAGAGCAGGCGGATCGCGGGCGCGCCGATCAGGAAGGCGAGGACGGTGCCCACGGCGCCGAGGGCGGCCACTGCGCCCAGCAGGCGCCCCAGACGGCCCCGGAACTCGGTGTAGCGGCCGGCGCCGGCCAGTGCGGCGAGGTGGGGCAACAGGGCCGCCTGCACCGCCTGATAGAGGAACAGCGGCATACGGGCGATGGTGAGCCCGACGAGGAAGACGCCAGCCCGATGCTCCTCGCTGTCGGTGGCGAGCACGGTGACCGCCAGCGTCCCAGCGTTGACCAGGAAGGCGGCGAAGACGGACGCCGCCAGCAGCGAGCCCAGCGCGGCGGTCAGCTCGTCCCAGGGCGCCTCAGGGCCATCGGTCACCAGCTCGTGCTCGCCCCGCAGGGCCAGCCAGACCGCGATCATCGGCGTGACACCCAGGACCACGCCGTAGGGACCCGCCACCCGCACCCCGACGAGGGCCAGGACCACCGACAGCCCGACCCGCAACGTGTTCTCCGTCCCGAAGTACACGGCGTAGCCCCGGAAGCGCCCGAGCCCGGCCAGCTCGCCCCGGACGAGGTGGGCGAGGGCGTACGCCGGAAGGGAGATGGCGAAGCCGACGAGGATGAGCACCTCGCCGCTGAACAGCTCGTCGAGCAGCCACTGCGAGGCCAGAGCGGTACACAGCAGCAGGACGGCCACGAGGCCCGCACCGATCATCCCGGCCTGGCGCACGAGCCGGCCGGTGCCGATCCCCCGCGCCCAGCGGTTGGCGAGGCCACGGGCGACCTCCTGCTCCAAGGGGAGGAAGAACCCGGGGCCGACGATGTACATGCTGGCCCAGAGGACCCCGAGGGGGG
>CAZQCA010000431.1:0-1659 GCA_964591845.1 uncultured Nocardioides sp. | reverse complement strand
TCGACGAGAACCGCAAGCGCAGCGAGAAGCTGGCCGCCCGCATCCGCGCCGAGGTGAAGGAGCAGGTCAAGAGCCTCGGCCTCGCCACCAAGACCGAGCTGGGCCGCCTCGAGCGCCAGATCGAGCGTCTGACCAAGGACCTCGAGCGCCAGATCGACAAGATCACCAAGGAAGCACCCGCCAAGGCCCCCGCGGCCAAGAAGGCCCCGGCGGCCAAGAAGACGACCGCCAAGAAGGCGCCGGCCAAGAAGACCGCGGCCAAGAAGTCGACCGCCAAGAAGACCGCGGCGAAGAAGACGACGGCCAAGAAGACCGCCGCCACCAAGAGCGCCTGAGGCCGGTCTCCCACGGCGCCTCGCCGCCGGCTCGACGCCGAGCTGGTCCGACGGGGCCTGGCGCCGACGCGTCGCCAGGCCCAGGAGCACATCGCCGCCGGGCGGGTCACCGTGGCCGGTGCCCCGGCGGACAAGGCGGCGCGCCTCGTCGCGCCTGACGAGGCGCTCGCCGTCCTCGGCCCGCCGCCCCGCTTCGTGGGTCGGGGTGGCGAGAAGCTCGACGGCGCCCTCGAGCGGTTCCCCATCGACCTCGACGGCCGTGCGGCCCTCGACGCCGGCGCCTCGACCGGCGGGTTCACCGATGCCCTGCTGCAGCGGGGCGCCCGTCGGGTGGTGGCGGTCGACGTCGGCCACGGCCAGCTCGACGCCCGCCTGCGGGTCGATCCGCGGGTGGACGTGCGCGAGCGCACCAACGTCCGCGAGCTCAGCGGTCCGGACACCGTCGGTGGCGCGGTCGACGTGGTCACCGCCGACCTGTCGTTCATCTCGCTGCGCACGGTCCTGCCCGCCCTGTTGAGCGTGGCGCGCCCCGGGGCCGACCTGGTGCTGCTGGTCAAGCCGCAGTTCGAGGCGGGACGTCAGGAGGCGGCCCGCGGGAAGGGCGTGATCACCGACCCGGTGGTGTGGCGACGGGTCCTCGACGAGGTGAATGGCGCCCTGGTCGACCACGGAGCCGACATCATGGGGGCCATGGTCTCGCCCCTCACCGGCGCCGACGGGAACGTGGAGTTCCTGCTGTGGGCCCGCGCCCCCGTGCCCGGCGCCGCCGGGACCGCCCCCGCCGTCGACCTCGACGCCGTCGTGGCCGAGGCGATCGCCCGACGGGGAGAAGGCTGAGTGGCCACCGTCGCCCTGGTGGTCCACCACGAGCGCGAGGAAGCCGCCCGCACGGCCCGACGCGCCACCGACTGGCTGGTGGCCCGCGGCCACGAGGTGCGCCTCCCGCGCGAGGACGCCGCCATCGTGGGCCTCGACGGCCACGGCGTGGACGACGCCGGCCTGGCTGCGGGACTCGACCTCGCGGTCAGCCTCGGCGGGGACGGCACGATCCTGCGCACGGTGGACCTGGTCTCGACCGAGGGCGTGCCCGTCCTCGGGGTGCACATCGGGCAGCTCGGGTACCTCACGGAGATCGAGCCCGACGAGCTCGAGGCGGACCTCGAGCGCATCCTCGCCGGCGACCACGACGTCGAGGAGCGCATGCTCCTCGACGTGTCCGTGGAGGCGGCAGGCTGGCCCGAGCACGACGGGCCCCACCACCTCGCCCTCAACGAGGCGGTGCTCGAGAAGACCCCCTCGGGCCACACCGTGCGCCTCGAGGTGT
>CAZQCA010000430.1:0-1663 GCA_964591845.1 uncultured Nocardioides sp. | reverse complement strand
TGAGGCGTCGCGTGTGTCGCGGTGAGGCGTCGCGTGTGTCGCGGTGAGGCGTCGCCTCGGCCCTCAGGCGAGGACGACGACCAGGTCGCCGCCCTCGACGGGGCGGGTGCCGGCGAAGGCGACGCGGGCGACGGTGCCCGCGCGCGGCGCGGTGATGGAGGCCTCCATCTTCATCGCCTCGATGGTGGCCACCGTGTCGCCGGCAGCCACCTCGGCGCCCTCCTCCACGATCACGGTCACCGAGCCCTGGAAAGGGGCCCCGATGTGGCCGGGATCGCCCGGGTCCGCCTTCTCGGCGCTGGCGACCTCGGCCGCGACGTGGCGGTCGCGGACCGTGACCGGCTTGAGCTGGCCGTCGAGCGTCGCGAGGACGGTGCGGTAGCCGCGCTCGTCGGGCTCGCTCACCGCCTGCAGCCCGATCAGGATGCTGCGGCCCTCGGCGAAGTCGACCCGGTGCTCCTCGCCCTGCACCAGGCCGTAGAGGAAGTCGACGGTCGGCAGGACCGACAGGTCGCCGTAGGCGTCCTGGGCGCTCGCGAACTCACGGGTCGGCCCGGGGAACAGCAGCTCGTTGAGCGTACGACGCCGCGCGCCGGCGGCCGGGTCGAGACCCGTCTGCTGCTCGCGGGTGAGCTCGGCGGCGGGCTGCTTCCAGGTGCGGCCGGCCAGCGCCTTGGTGCGGAACGGCTCGGGCCAGCCGCCGGGCGGCTCGCCGAGCTCGCCGGACAGGAAGCCGACCACGGAGTCGGGGATGTCGAAGCGCCCGGGGTCGTCGGCGAACTCCGCGGGGTCGGCCCCCACGGCTACCAGGTGCAGCGCCAGGTCGCCGACCACCTTGGAGGAGGGCGTGACCTTGACGACGTTGCCGAGGATGTCATTCGCGGCGGCGTACATTTCCTCGATCTGCTCGAACTTCTCGCCGAGACCGAGGGCGATCGCCTGCTGGCGCAGGTTGGACAGCTGGCCCCCGGGGATCTCGTGGCGATAGACGCGGCCGGTCGGCGACGGCAGGCCTGACTCGAACGGGGCGTAGACCCGCCGGGTCGCCTCCCAGTAGGGCTCCAGTGCGCAGACCGCCCCCAGGTCGAGGCCGGTCTCGCGGTCGCTGTGGTCGGTGGCGGACACGAGTGCCGACAGCGCCGGCTGCGAGGTGGTGCCGGCCATCGAGGCGGTGGCCGCGTCCACGGCGTCGACGCCCGCGTCGATCGCTGCGAGCAGCGTCGCGAGCTGGCCGCCGGGGGTGTCGTGGGTGTGCAGGTGCACGGGCAGGTCGAAGCGCTCCCGGAGCGCGGTCACCAGCCTCCGCGCCGCTGGCGCGCGCAGCAGCCCCGCCATGTCCTTGATCGCGAGGACGTGCGCCCCGGCGTCGACGATCCGCTCCGCCAAGCGGAGGTAGTAGTCGAGCGTGTAGAGCCGCTCGCCCGGGTCGGACAGGTCGCTCGTGTAGCACAGCGCCACCTCGGCGACGGCCGTGCCGGTCTCTCGGACGGCCTCGATCGCGGGCCGCATCTGCTCGACGTCGTTGAGCGCGTCGAAGATGCGGAAGACATCGAGGCCGGTCCGTGCCGCCTCCTGGACGAACGCGTGCGTCACCTCCGTCGGGTACGGCGTGTAGCCGACCGTGTTGCGGCCGCGGAGCAGCATCAGGAGGCAGATGTTGGGC
>CAZQCA010000429.1:0-1716 GCA_964591845.1 uncultured Nocardioides sp. | reverse complement strand
CGCGTCGATCAGCCCGGACGTCAACGACCCCGGCGCGCGCAACGTCTCCTACGACGAGCTCGTGGCGGCCTACCTGGAGCAGGCGCGCGGCCTGGTGGACGGGGGCGCCGACCTGCTCATGATCGAGACGATCTTCGACACGCTCAACGCCCGGGCGGCGATCTTCGCTCTCGAGACGCTCTTCGACGAGGCGGGCCGGCGGTGGCCGGTCATCGTGTCCGGCACCATCACCGACGCCTCCGGGCGGACCCTGTCGGGACAGGAGACCGAGGCGTTCTGGAACTCCGTGCGCCACGTGCGCCCTCTGGCGATCGGCCTGAACTGCGCCCTCGGCGCCGCCGAGATCCGTCCCTACGTCGCGGAGCTCGCGCGCGTAGCCGACTGCCACGTCTCGACCCATCCCAACAACGGGCTGCCCAACGCCTTCGGCGAGTACGACGACACGCCGGACGACTTCGCAGGCGTCCTTCAGGAGTTCGCGACCAGCGGGCTGGTCAACCTGGTCGGCGGCTGCTGCGGCACCACGCCCGCCCACATCGAGGCGCTGGTGCAGGCGACCAAGGGCGCCGCCCCGCGCGCCCTCCACGCCACCACTCCGGCGATGCGACTCTCGGGGCTCGAGCCGCTCAACATCACCGACGAGAGCCTCTTCGTCAACGTCGGCGAGCGCACCAACATCACCGGGTCCGCCCGCTTCCGCACCCTGATCAAGGACGGTGACTACGACACCGCGCTCACGGTGGCGGCCCAGCAGGTCGAGAACGGCGCGCAGGTCATCGACGTCAACATGGACGAGGGCATGATCGACGGCGTCGCCGCGATGGACCGCTTCCTCAAGCTGGTGGCCGCGGAGCCCGACATCTCGCGGGTGCCCGTGATGGTCGACTCCTCCAAGTGGGAGGTCATCGAGGCCGGGCTGAAGTGCGTCCAGGGCAAGGCCATCGTCAACTCCATCTCCCTCAAGGAGGGCGAGGAGACGTTCCTCGAGCACGCGCGCCTGTGCCGCAAGTACGGCGCGGCCGTCGTCGTCATGGCCTTCGACGAGCAGGGACAGGCCGACAGCCTCGACCGTCGTACGGCGGTCTGCGAGCGGGCCTACCGGCTGCTCGTCGACGAGGTCGGGTTCCCGCCCGAGGACGTCATCTTCGACCCCAACGTCTTCGCGGTCGCGACCGGAATCGAGGAGCACGCCCGCTACGGCCTGGACTTCATCGAGGCGACGCGGTGGATCAAGCAGCACCTCCCCGGCGCGCTGGTCTCCGGCGGCATCTCCAACGTGAGCTTCTCCTTCCGCGGCAACAACCCGGTGCGGGAGGCGATCCACGCGGTCTTCCTCTACCACGCGATCGAGGCGGGGCTCGACCTCGGCATCGTGAACGCCGGTGCACTCGCCGTCTACGACGAGGTCGACGCCGACCTGCGCGAGCGGGTCGAGGACGTCGTGCTGGCGCGCCGGCCCGACGCCACCGAGCGCCTCCTCGAGATCGCCGAGACCTACAACGTCTCGGCCGCGGAGCGCGAGGTCTCCGAGGAGGAGTGGCGGGCGCTGCCGCTGGGGGAGCGGATCACGCACGCCCTCGTCAAGGGGATCGACGCCCACATCGAGGCCGACACCGAGCTGCTGCGCCAGGAGATCGCCGACCGCGGGGGCCGGCCGATCGAGGTGATCGAGGGCCCGCTCATGGACGGCATGAACGTGGTGGGCGACCTCTTCGG
>CAZQCA010000428.1:0-1716 GCA_964591845.1 uncultured Nocardioides sp. | reverse complement strand
TTCCTCACTCGTTCCCTGCTTGGGCGTCGGCCAGGGCGTTGACGCCGCCGACGATCTCGCTGATTTCCTGGGTGATACCGGCCTGGCGGGCCTGGTTGGCGATGCGGGTGTACTTCTTGATGAGCTCGTCGGCGTTGTCGGTCGCGGACTTCATCGCCTTCTGCCGGGCGGCCAGCTCGGAGGCGGCGGCCTGGAGGAGGGAGTAGTAGATCCGGCTCTGGACGTAGCGCGGGAGCAGCGAGTCGAGGACGTCGGCGGGCGACGGCTCGAACTCGTAGAGCGGCAGCAGGTCGTCCTCGGCGGGCGGCTCCTCGCCCTCCACGACCTCCAGCGGGAGCATCCGGCGCGCCACCGGCTCCTGCGACAGCATCGACCGGAAGCGGGTGTAGACGACGTGGACCTCGTCGACGCCGGGTGGCAGCTCGTCGGTCGCGGGCAGCGGCGCCCCGTCGGCGTCCTTGTGCAGGAACGCCGAGATCAGCGTCGAGCCGATGTCGCTGGCGACGTCGTAGGTCGGCTGGTCGGAGAAGCCCGTCCACGCCTGCACCACCCGGCGCTGACGGAACTTGTAGTAGGCCTCACCCTTGCGTCCGGTGATGTAGCAGTCGACCTCCTTGCCCTCCGAGCGCAGCGTCTCGGAGAGCCGCTCGGCCTCCCTGATCACGTTGGAGGAGTAGGCGCCCGCGAGCCCGCGGTCGCTGGTCACCAGCAGGACGGCGGCCCGGGTCGGGTTCTCCGGCTCGGTGGTCAACGCGTGCTCGACGTTGGAGTACGTCGCCACCGCCGACACCGCCCGAGTGAGCTCACGGGCGTACGGCGTCGCCGCCTGGGCCCGTTGCTGGGCCTTGATGATCCGTGAGGCGGCGATGAGCTCCATCGCGCGCGTGATCTTCTTCATCGACTCCGTCGACCGGATCCGCGCGCGATACTCGCGCAGCGAGACAGCCATGGAGGATCAGCCCCGCTTCTGCTTGACGATCTGCTCCTGCTCGATCTCCTCCTCCGGGAGGGCCTCGTGCTCCTCCTTGCCGGCCTTGATCGGCTGGCCGTCGGAGGTCTCGAACTGCGCGAGGAAGGAGTCGTAGGCCGCGGTGGCCTCGGCCTCGGCGTCGTCGCCGAACGTCAGCGACTCGCGGATGCCGGACAGGATGCCGGGGTGGGAGCGGCGCAGGAAGTCGATGAACTCGTGCTCGAAGCGCAAGACGTCCTCGGTCGGCACGATGTCGAGCCGTCCGGAGGTGCCCGTCCACAGGGAGATGGTCATCTCCTCCACCGGGTAGGGCGAGTACTGCGGCTGCTTGAGCAGGGCCATCAGCCGCTGGCCGCGGTCGAGCTGACGCCGGGAGGCCGCGTCGAGGTCGGAGGCGAACATCGCGAAGGCCTCCATCGCGCGGTACTGCGCGAGGTCGACCTTGAGCGACCCGGTGACCGCCTTCATCGCCTTGGTCATCGCAGCACCGCCGACGCGGGACACCGAGATGCCGACGTCGATGGCGGGCCGCTGGTTGGCCGCGAACAGGTCGGACTGGAGGAAGATCTGGCCGTCGGTGATCGAGATGACGTTGGTCGGGATGAAGGCCGACACGTCGTTGGCCTTGGTCTCGATGATCGGCAGCCCGGTCATCGAGCCGGCGCCCATGTCGTCGGAGAGCTTGGCGCAGCGCTCCAGCAGGCGGCTGTGCAGGTAGAAGACGTCGCCGGGGTAGGCCTCGCGGC
>CAZQCA010000427.1:0-1718 GCA_964591845.1 uncultured Nocardioides sp. | reverse complement strand
CGCCCACGGGGCCACGGCGGCGACCTCCCGGAGGAGCTGCTCGGCAACCGGCCGGATCATCCGGGGTGACCGGGCGCCGTGTTTGAGCGCCGCGCTATTCCCCAACTCGAACGGGGCCCACGAGTAGCCCCGTGCGGGCTCACCCACGGCCGCTGGCCGCCTCGGTCACGATCCCGCCGGTCGCTGAGCTCACGGCTCGCCCCGGATCTCGGCGTGGTAGTGGTGCTCGGCGGTGTCGGTGACTGCACTCCAGGAGACGTCGGGCAGGAGGTCGGCGAGGTGGCGCATGCCGGTCAGCAGGTCGGTGATGATGTCCTGACCGATCTCGGCGCGTTCGGGGCCGCCGTAGTACTTGCGTACGGCTCGCGCCGCTCGGTCGGCTCGCTTGGCGTTCTCCCGCCGGACCGTCTCGGCTGGCCGGTGGTGGAGGACCAGGTCAGGCACGACCCGAAGCCCGGTCATCCGGACTGCCACGGGGGGGTGATCGCCCTCCCCGCGAGTCCGGTCGTAGTAGTGAGTCTCGGCCCATCCGGAGGCCTCGGACCAGGACAGGCGGTCCCGGTCGGCGAGGTGGCGCAGGGCGGTCACGAGGTCGGTCATCGCTTCGCGGGCAGTCGTGCCCGGCTCGCCGAACAAGGCGAGCGCCTCCGCGGCGCGGCCTGCCTCTTGGAGGTGACGACCGATCTCCAGAACAGAGAGGTCGGTGCGTTCGCTCGGCTCGACCTCGGGCAGCAGCAGTGTGTCATGGACCGGGTTCTCGTCCGGTAGAGGTCCGGCCGCCATCACCGCGCCTCCATCCTGGCCGGGGCGAGATCGTCGTTGAGGCCATCCCAGAGGAGGGTGGCCGCGAGGTGTTCCACCTCGACCCATGTCGCCCCCGGCGCGCCGTTGACGATCTGGCCGAGGACGGCGACCACGCCGCCGATGCTGTCCTCGATCAGTGCCCACCACGCCAAGTCCCCCACGTAGGCCTCGAGGGCACGGTGTCCGGCCCCGATGAGGTCGCTGTCGGACTCCTCGCCGACCCTCGTCCAGTACTCGTCGTTGGCGCAGGACATGACCCGGCCCCAGCTCGCCTGGGACCGGGCGGCGATGCTGCGCAGGTGGGCGAGGATCCGCGCCGTGTAGTCCTCCACTTCCCGGCGATTTTGGAGGTAGGGCGACAGCTCGTCGAAGTACTCATGGCAGGCGGTGATGTCCGCCGCGGTGTCGCTATCGACGATGGGGTCGAGGGTTTCGGAGGTGTGCACTAGCTGCTCCATTCGTTGGGGATCGGTGAGCCGTTCGTGCCGGCCCGCTCGGGCGACACATAGGGGCGGTGTGCGTCACCTCCGTCACCACCGTCACCCGCTGGGTCCAGAATCCCGGCCGCACGGGGCTGGTCCTGAACGGCGGCGGTGACGAACTGCCGTTGGTCCGGTGACGATGGTGACGAAAGTCCGGCAGGTGGCCGGGGTGACGGAGGAGACGGTGGTGACGGACGAGACGGAGAACTGTCGGACATGGCCATCTCCCACACCCGCCGTCCCCCGTGGACGCGACGGTGCTCGACCTCCAGGCCGAGGTCTCGCAGTGCTTGGGCGGCCCGCTTGATCCGCTCCGCCATCGCCCGGGGGGTCGGGGGCCAGCCCTTCGGTACCCGGTCCGGCGTCAGCCGCTCCAGCAGCTCCGCGGCGGTGGCCGCCACAGGACCGTGATCGGCGACGAGCTGCAGCAGA
>CAZQCA010000426.1:0-1723 GCA_964591845.1 uncultured Nocardioides sp. | reverse complement strand
GGCAGAGGGGGCGGGATTCGAACCCGCGGCTGACATCTCTGCCAGCGACCGCTTTCAAGGCGGTTCCGATCGGCCACTCCGGCACCCCTCCGTGTGCCTCGGCCGCGGCCTCGGACACCCGCGCAGTCTAGTGGCGGGCGGGGCAGCCCTACTCCGAGCCGCCGAGCTCCAGCTCGACCTCGTCGTAGGCGAGGTCGTGGAGCCGCTGGACGTGGTGGCGGATGTCGCACAGCAGGCGCTGGAGCTCCGCGCGCACGTCGTCGACGCTCTCGCTCTCGAGCACCTGGGGGCCGATCGCGCTCAACCGCCCCAGCAGCGCATTGCGCTCCCGCAGCACCGATCCGCCCCGCGCGGCCAGCCACTCGTCCTCGTGGTTGGCGGTCTCGGCGATGAGCACGTCGCGTACGCCGGCCATCCGTTGCCGCACCGACCACCGCCAGGTGCCCAGCCGCGCGCCAGGCTGCGGCGGCACCTCCAGCGCCGAGTGGAGCTCCTGCAGAGCATGAGCGGTGGTGCGCATCGGAACCTCCCGGTATTGGGGCTGATATCGGGTAGGGACTTCGAGTGTGACCCCCGTCGGCGGTCGCTGACAAGGGGGAGGACCCAGACTCTCTGCCGGCGAGCGGTGCGGTTGAATCGGTCCGTGCACTCCGACTACCGACTGGCCCGCCCGCTCGCGATCCGTGTGATCGGGGCAGGGCTGGTCCTGACGGCGCTGCTGGTGATGACCTCCACGGTGGCGGTCGCGGCCGCCGGTGGGGGGTTCGGGACGTTGCTCCTGGTGGCCGGGGTGCTGGTGTGCCTCGTGCTCGTCGGTGGCCTCTGGGTCGCCCGCGGGTGGGCGGTGCTGCGCCTGACCGAGGAGGGCTACCGGTTGCGCCTGTGGCGGTCGGCAGGGGTGCGGGCCGCACGCTGGTCGGAGGTGAGCGAGGCGGCCGCGTCGTACGCCGGCGACGAGCCGGTCGTGGTCCTCCAGCTGCACGACGGGCGGCGCACCGTGATCCCGGTCCGGCTGCTCGACGTCGACCGGGACGAGCTGGTGCGCGCGCTCCAGCAGCACCTCCAGCGCGGCCACGGGCTGCGCCGGCTCTGACCCCCCGCTCTGACCCCACCGACGCCCACCGGCAACCGATTCGGAGTCCACACGACGCGGGCGGTAGCCTGTCCAGCGCGCCCTCGGGCGTGGGGAGGCGTCGCCTAGTCCGGTCTATGGCGCCCGCCTGCTAAGCGGGTTTCGGTTAACAGCCGATCGCGGGTTCAAATCCCGCCGCCTCCGCCCTCGGCCGCCCTGCGGCCACACGGGTCCGGGCCCGGTCGGGCCCGGACCTCCGGGCGCCCACCGTGCCGCCCAAAAGTGCCGGTGACCTGCAACATTTCGCATTGCACTTTTCTGAGGGTGAGTTCCGCATGACGGCGGGTAAAGACCCACCGACAATAGTGCGTAGAGGGTCAAGCGGGCCCACGAAAGAGAGTCAGCATGAAGCACACGCGTCGCCTCGTAGGGGCGTTGCTGGCCGCGGCGCTCACCTGCGCCGTGGTCGCCACCGCCTCCCCGGCCGAGGCCAGGGACACGAGTTGGGGCCAGACCGTGGTCCGGCATCCCTGAGATCGCCGGACGGAAGGACAACACCACAGACCTGAGACGGGGACCAGCACCCTACTTCCGAGTCGGTCCCAGAGCCCATCCCCCCAAGGCCCGTCTCACGGAACGAGGGCAGTGATC
>CAZQCA010000425.1:0-1736 GCA_964591845.1 uncultured Nocardioides sp. | reverse complement strand
TCGAGGAAGCGGACGTCCTTGGCGTTGCGCTGGATGAACGACCGCCGCTGCTCGACGTCCTCGCCCATGAGCACCGAGAAGATCTCGTCGGCCTGGGCGGCGTCCTCGAGGGTGACCTGCCGCATCAGCCGCTGCGCGGGGTCCATGGTGGTCTCCCAGAGCTCGTCGGCGTTCATCTCGCCGAGGCCCTTGTAGCGCTGGACCGGGTTCTCCTTCGGCAGCTTGCGGCCGTTCTCGAGGCCGTCGCGCATGAGAGCGTCCCGCTCGCTGTCGGAGTAGACGAACTCGTGCTCGTGGGGCTTGTTCCACCGCAGGCGGTAGAGCGGCGGCTGGGCCATGTAGACGTAGCCGTGCTCGATCAGCGGCTTCATGAAGCGGAAGAGCAGCGTGAGCAGCAGGGTGTTGATGTGGTGGCCGTCGACGTCGGCGTCGGCCATCAGCACCACCTTGTGGTAGCGCAGCTTGTCGAGGTCGAACTCCTCGTGGATGCCGGTGCCGAGCGCGGAGATGATCGCCTGCACCTCGGTGTTGGCGAGCACCTTGTCGATGCGCGCCTTCTCGACGTTGAGGATCTTGCCGCGGATGGGGAGGATCGCCTGCACCCGCGGGTCGCGGCCCTGCTTGGCCGAGCCGCCGGCGGAGTCGCCCTCGACGATGAAGACCTCGCACTCCTCGGGGTTGGTCGACTGGCAGTCGGCCAGCTTGCCGGGAAGGCCCCCACCGCCGAGCAGCCCCTTGCGCGACCGAGCGAGGTCGCGGGCCTTGCGGGCGGCGAGCCTCGCGGATGCCGCGGCCTGGGCCTTGCGGACGATGTCCTTGCCCTCGCTGGGGTTCTGCTCGAACCACGCTCCGAGCTGGTCGTTGACGACCCGCTGCACGAAGCCCTTGGCCTCGGTGTTGCCGAGCTTGGTCTTGGTCTGGCCCTCGAACTGCGGCTCGCCGAGCTTGACGGAGATGATCGCGGTCAGCCCCTCGCGGATGTCGTCGCCGGAGACGCGGTCCTCGGGCTTCTTCATCAGGCCCCAGTCGAAGCCCCAGTTGTTGACCAGCGAGGTGAGCGCCGCGCGGAAGCCCTCCTCGTGGGTGCCGCCCTCGTGGGTGTTGATCGTGTTGGCGAAGGTGTGGACCGACTCGGTGAACCCGGTGTTCCACTGCATCGCGATCTCGAGGCTCATGTGGTGCTCGACCTCGGGCGGCGTCTCGGCCTCGAAGTCGATGATCGTCGGGTTGGCGGGCTGCTTGCGGCGGTTGAGGTGCTCGACGTAGTCGACCAGCCCGCGGTCGAACTTGAAGACCCGCTCGAGGCCGCCGCCCTCGCCGCGCTTGATCGCATCGCTGCTCGCCTGGTCGATCTCGGGGTCGATGGTGGCGTCCTCGACCGCGTCGGCGATCTCGTCGGCGACGGGGCGCTCGTCGCGGACGACGATCTCCAGGCCCTTGTTGAGGAACGCCATCTCGCGCAGGCGGGTGGTGATCGTCTCGAGGGAGTAGTCGGTGGTCTCGAAGATCTCGTCGGAGGCGTAGAACGTCACGGTGGTGCCGGTGCGCTCGCCCTTGTCGAGACGGCGTACGTCGACCAGGTCGCCGTCGGGCTCCCCGAGCGTGAACGACTGCCGCCAGAGGTGACCGCGGTTCTTGACGTCCACGATCAGCTGGGCGCTCAACGCGTTGACGACCGAGACGCCGACGCCGTGGAGGCCGCCGGAGACCTTGTAGCCGCCGCCGCCGAACTTGCC
>CAZQCA010000424.1:0-1750 GCA_964591845.1 uncultured Nocardioides sp. | reverse complement strand
CGGGGCTGACCTCCGGCTTGCGGTCGACACCGAGCATGCGGGGGATCGAGTAGCCGTAGACGTCGCAGTCGAGCGCTCCGGTGGCGCGGCCCTCGGCGTGAAGCGCGGCGGCCAGGTTGGCGGTCATCGTCGACTTGCCGACCCCGCCCTTGCCCGAGGCGACGCAGATCACGTTCTTGACCTGGGCCAGCGCCCCGTCCGGGAGCTTGCCGCGGCCGAGCTTCTGCTGCAGGCCCGACTTCTCCTCGTCGCTGAGCACGTCGAAGCCGACCTCGACCGCCTTGACGCCCTCGAGCGCTGAGACCTCGTTCACGACGGCCTGCTGGAAGTGGTTGCGGATCGGGCAGCCCGCGGTGGTCAGGGAGACGATCACGTCCACGCGCCCGTCGTCGTGGATCTCGATCGAGCGCACCATGCCGAGCTCGACGATGTTCCGCCGCAACTCGGGGTCGATCACGCCCGTCAGCTTCTCGGTGACCTGCTCCTTCGTAGGCACGGTCCCATCTTACGAGGACCGGCCCGGGACGTACCGCCGTCGTTCGCCAAAATGAAAACCGGGCCCAAGGGCCCGGTTTTCGAGGGAGGAGAGGTGCTGCTACTGCTCGCGAGTATGTATGCGAGCAGACTCCCCGGCGCGCCGCCTCTCCACGGCGGCCGGCTAAGTGTCGTTGCCTAGACCGCGGCCGTCACCTTCGCGGGATCGGTCGCGTCGGCGACGCGCTCGACGGTCGGCTCGACCCGGTCGCGGTAGACCGGCTCGACGCGCTCCTTCACGGCCGACGGGACGCGCTCCTGGTAGAGCGGCTCGACGCGGTCGCGATACAGGGGCTCGACCCGGTCGCGGTAGACGGGCTCGACGCGCTCGCGCGCCTTGCGCGCCTGGGCGACGACCTGGTCGGTGACCTGGCGGCGGATCTCCCCGCCACGGGCCTCGGCCTTCTCGATCTCGGCCTGGAGATCCTTCTTCAGGCTCTCGATCTGGGCGTCGCGGGTGCTGGAGTCGCGGAGGTTGTTGACGCGGTTCTGCAGCGTCTGGATCTCCTTGGACCGGGCCTCCGGATCACGGAGCTGGTCCACGGTCTTGGTGACGGCGTCAGCGGCCTCCGGCACGGCGCCGACTGCGACGTCGACGACCTGCAGGGCCTGCTCGCCCGGGGTGCGCCCGGCATCACTCAGGACCTCGGTCTGGGGGTTCTCGTTCACGGCCATCTTGTTCTCACAACCCTCTCGGTTGGCTCTTATTATTTCTAACCTTGTTCGGAACTATAGCACCGAACACACGTTTGTAACCCGCAGCCCGGGGGCGGTAACAGCCACAGCCGAAAGTTCCCCTGAATTGGGTAGCGGCTCAGGGTGGCGCCTGGACTGGTGGGCCGCGCCGGTCGCCGCGGTCGGGGCTCGGGCTAGCGGAAGAGCGCCAGCAGCCGGCTCTCGCGCCTCGTGCCCACGCGGGCGATCCAGTCCCCCGGGGAGTCGATCTCCGCCGGCGAGGGCAGGTTGCCCGGCGCCGACCAGATCTGGTTCAGCGTGCGGATGCCGTTGCGCTCGACCACCTCGTCGCAGAAGGCCTTGCCGCGGCGGTACTGGTCCATCTTCATCTCCAGGCCGAGCAGCTTGTTGACGATCGAGTCGAGCGGGCCGCGGCGCTCGCGGTCACGCTCCATGCTGCGGCGCAACTGCGCGTAGCCGGGGTCGAGCTGGTGGCCGACCGCATCCATCACGTGCTCGGCGTAGCCCTCGTCCATTGTAA
>CAZQCA010000423.1:0-1755 GCA_964591845.1 uncultured Nocardioides sp. | reverse complement strand
GCGGCGACCGGCAGCGTGGTGACCGGCGGCGTCCTCCTCGGCGACGCGGCCGCGGCGGACACGCCGCACGTGGTCGCCTCCGTCGGCGGCGCCGACGTGATCGCCCGGGCCGCCGAGGCGACGGCGACCGCGGTGGACGTGGCGGCGGCGACGCGGTCGGACCACCGGGCGGGCACCGACCCGCTCAAGGCGGCGGCGCTGACCTCCCCGACCGCGCCGGCCGAGGTGCGCACCGAGGACCTCTCCGACGGCGACCCGCGGGTCATCGCCCGGCTGCTGCTGCCGGAGTACGGCTTCTCCGACGACCAGTTCTCCTGCCTGAACTCGCTCTACGTGAGCGAGAGCGGCTGGCAGATCGACGCCGACAACCCGACGTCGTCGGCCTACGGGATCCCGCAGGCGCTGACCCGGCTGCACGACCTGCCGCCGGGCTACATGACCTCGGCGGAGGTGCAGATCCGCTGGGGCCTGGAGTACATCCAGGACTCCTACGGCACCCCCTGTGGCGCCTGGGCGTTCAAGCAGAAGCACAACTGGTACTGAGCCTCAGGGCGCGCCGGAGCTTGACGTTTGGGCTCAAACGTCAGGAAATCCGAGCACCGGGCTGCCGTTTTCGCACAATCGTGGTCCGTACGGCGAGGGGCGGCCGCGGTCGCGAGCCCGCGGCACGACGATCGAGTCCGCAGGCGATGGTCAGCGCCCCGTCATCCGGTCGACGTCGAGCGCCTCGGCCAGCTGCTCCTCGGTGATCTCGCCTCGGTCGACGTAGCCCATCGCGCGCACGGTGTCGGCGATCGTGGCGCCGTCGGCCAGCGCGCGCTTCACCACGGCGGCCGCCTGCTCGTAACCGAGGTGGCGGTTGAGAGGTGTGACGATCGCGGGCGAGGCCTCGGCCAGCGCCCGCATCCGCGCCCGGTCGGCGACGATCCCGTCGACGCAGCGCGTGGCCAGCAGCCGGGAGACCGACGACAGCAGCCTGATCGACTCGAGGAGGTTGCGCGCCATCACGGGCATCATGACGTTGAGCTCGAAGGACCCGCTCGCCCCCGCCCAGGCGACCGTTGCGTCGTTGCCGACCACCTGGGCGCACACCATGAGGGTCGCCTCGGGGACGATGGGATTGACCTTGCCCGGCATGATGCTCGACCCCGGCTGCAGGTCCGGGAGATGGATCTCCGCCAGGCCGGCCGCCGGACCGCTGGCGAGCCATCTGAGGTCGCCGGCGATCTTGGCGAGTCCGACGGCGACGGTGCGCAGGACGCCGCTCAGCTCGACCAGCGAGTCGCGGGTGCCCTGGGCCTCGAAGTGGTTGCGCGCCTCGGTGAACGGCTGCCCGGTCGCCTCCGACACGAGCGCGATGACATCGCCGGCGAAGCCGTCGGCGGCGTTGAGACCGGTGCCCACGGCAGTGCCCCCCAGGGGGAGCTCGCGCACCCGGGGGAGTACGCCGTCCAGGCGCTCGGCCGCCAGGCCCACCGTGGCGGCGTAGCCGCCGAGCTCCTGGCCGAAGGTCACCGGCGTGGCGTCCATCAGGTGCGTGCGGCCGGGCTCGACGGCGTCGGCGTACTCCTCGGCCTTGCGCTCCAGGCTGGCCCGAAGGACGGCGAGCGCAGGCAGGAGGTCGTCGACCACGGCCGTGGCCGCGGCGACGTGGAGCGCCGTCGGGAAGGTGTCGTTCGACGACTGGCCGGCGTTGACGTGGTCGTTCGGGTGCGCCTCGACGCCCGCCTGCGAGGCCAGCCGGGCGACCACCTC
>CAZQCA010000422.1:0-1759 GCA_964591845.1 uncultured Nocardioides sp. | reverse complement strand
CGAAGAGGATGTCGTAGTACTCGTCCATCGTCATCCGCTCGCCGGGCCGCTCCTGCGACTCGAACCACTGCCGGATGCCGAGCGAGCCGTCGGGGTCGATCTCCCACGACAGCGCGAACCAGAACTCGTTCTCCTCCCACACCTCGCCCGGGTTGGCGTCGCGGGTGTCGGTGAACGGCAGCCCCCTCTTCTCCATCGCGACCCGCCCGACGGGCTGGCGGAAGGCGATCCACTTCGACGTGTGCGTCTCGAACGACATCGTGTCGTGCCGCTCGGACGCGTGCCCCATCGGCAGCACGTAGTCGGCGAACGTCGCCGACTCGCTCCAGGTCGGCGTGAGCGCCACGTGGAGGCCGATCTTGGACTCGTCGGTGAGCAGGTCGATCCAGGTGAAGCCGTCGGGGTTGATCCAGAGCGGGTTGTAGACGCGGCTGAAGTAGACCTCGACCCTGCCGCGGTCGCCGTCCTGGAGGAGGTGCGGCAGCAGGATCGACATCTCGTTGGTGGTGAGGGGGTACTCGATCGGCCAGAGCTTCTCGCTCCACGACTCGTTCGGGGGCGGCATCTGGGGGAAGTGCGCGATGAACTTATCCCAGCCGTTGGGGTGGGTGCCGCCAGGGGTGCCGACGCTGCCGGTGAGCACGTTGAGGAAGAACAGGCTGCGCGCGATCTGCCACCCGCCGAGGTTGCCGGCGGTCGCGGAGCGCCAGGTGTGGGTCGCGAGCGCGGTGCCGGCGTCGACCACCATCTCGGCGAGCTCGCGCACCTGGGCCACCTCGACGTGCGCCTCGGCCGCGGCGTACTCGAAGGTGTAGTGGGCGTAGTCCTCGGTCAGCCGCTCCAGGAACACCTCGAACTCGACCGGCTCGTCGGGGTGCAGCCGGCGCAGGTAGACGTCCCAGTTGACCCAGCGCTCGAGGAACTCGCGGTCCACCCTCCCCTCCCGGAGCAGGTACGCCGCCACGGCGAGGAAGATCGCCGCCTCGCTGCCGGGCCACGGCGAGATCCAGAGGTCGGCGTGGGAGGCGGTGTTGGACAGCCGGAGGTCGAGCACCGCGACCTTGGCCCCGGCCTGCTTGGCCTCCATGATCCGCTGTGCGTGCGGGTTGAAGTAGTGCCCGGTCTCGAGGTGGCTGGAGAGCAGCACGATCGTCTTCGCGTGGGCGTAGTCGGGCGAGGGCCGGTCGAAGCCCATCCAGTGGGTGTAGCCGGTGCGGCCGCCCGAGGAGCACACGTTGGTATGGCTGTTGTGGCCGTCGACGCCCCACGCCTGCAGCACCCGCTCGGCGAAGCCGTCCTCGCCGGGCCGGCCCACGTGGTACATGACCTCGTCCCTGCGACCCTCGACGATGGCCCCCCGGACCCGGGCCGCGATGTCCGGGAGCGCCTCCTCCCACGAGACCCGCTCGAACTTCCCGGAGCCGCGCTCCCCCACGCGGCGCAGCGGGTGGAGGATGCGCTCGGGGTCGTTGACCTGGTTGATGGTCGCGGGACCCTTGGCGCAGTTGCGGCCCCGCGAGCCGGGGTGGGCGGGGTTGCCCTCGAACTTGCGGATCGACAGGTCGTCGTGGTCGACGTAGGCGAGCAGCCCGCACGACGACTCGCAGTTGAAGCAGATCGTGGGGATCAGCATGTAGTCGTGCGGCTCGCGGGTCTTCGGGTCGGCCTGGGTGTGCCGGTCCCACTCGGCCGGCGGCGGGTAGTTGGACAGCCCCCAGCGGCTGCGCTGACCGGGCAGCGGGACGGGCGCCGTCTCCTC
>CAZQCA010000421.1:0-1809 GCA_964591845.1 uncultured Nocardioides sp. | reverse complement strand
GGCTCGCCGTCGACGTCGAGCACGACTTCCAGCCCTACTACGTCGTCCCGCGCGACAAGAAGTCCCACATCGCCAAGCTCAGGTCGCTGCTCAAGGACGCCGACGAGCTCTATCTCGCGACCGACGAGGACCGCGAGGGCGAGGCGATCGCGTGGCACCTCCAGGACGAGCTGAAGCCGAAGGTCCCGGTGCGGCGGATGGTCTTCCACGAGATCACCCGGCCCGCCATCCTGGCCGCCGCCGACAGCCCCCGCGAGCTCGACCTCGACCTGGTCGAGGCGCAGGAGGCCCGCCGCATCCTCGACCGCCTCTACGGCTACGAGGTCTCGCCGGTGCTCTGGAAGAAGGTCATGTCGGGCCTGTCCGCCGGGCGGGTGCAGTCCGTGGCCACCCGGCTGGTCGTCGACCGCGAGCGCGAGCGGATGCGCTTCCGCATGGCCTCCTACTGGGACCTCGAGGGCACGTTCGACGCCGGTGAGTCCCACCAGCCGCGGATGTTCCCGGCCAAGCTCCACTCGCTCGACGGGTCTCGCGTCGCCCGTGGCTCCGACTTCGGACAGGACGGCCAGCTCGCCAAGCAGGGCGTCGTCCAGCTCGACCGCAGCCGGGCCGAGGCTCTGGTCGCGGCGCTCGCCGACACGACGTACGACGTCCGCTCGGTCGAGTCCAAGCCCTACCGGCGCTCGCCCTACCCTCCGTTCCGCACGACCACGCTCCAGCAGGAGGCCTCGCGCAAGCTCGGCATGACCGCCTCGGCGACGATGTCGGTGGCCCAGCGGCTCTACGAGGGCGGCTACATCACCTACATGCGCACCGACTCCACCACCTTGTCGGACTCCGCCGTGTCGGCGGCGCGGGCCCAGGTGCGCGAGCTCTACGGCTCGGAGTACCTCCCCGACGCCCCCCGCACCTATGCCAGCAAGGTCAAGAACGCCCAGGAGGCGCACGAGGCGATCCGGCCGGCCGGCGAGGCGTTCCGCACCCCCGGCCAGACCGGCCTGACCGGGGAGCAGTTCCGGCTCTACGAGCTGATCTGGATGCGCACCGTCGCCTCCCAGATGAAGGACGCCGTCGGCAGCTCCGTGACGGTCCGGCTCGGCGGGGCGGCGGCCACGGGAGAGGACGTCGTCTTCTCGGCGAGCGGCCGGACGATCACCTTCCACGGGTTCCTCAAGGCCTACGTCGAGGACAAGGACGACTCGTCCAAGAAGCGCGACGACGACGAGGTGCGGCTGCCCTCGCTCACGGAGGGGGAGCGCGTCACCGCCGCCTCGCTGGCCGCCGCCGGCCACGAGACGAAGCCGCCCGCGCGCTTCACCGAGGCGACCCTGATCAAGGAGCTCGAGGACCGCGAGATCGGTCGGCCGTCCACCTACGCCTCGATCATCGCGACGATCATCAACCGCGGCTACGTCTACAAGAAGGGCACCGCCCTGGTGCCGGCCTGGCTGGCGTTCTCGGTGGTCCGGTTGCTCGAGGAGCACTTCACGCGCTTCGTCTCCTACGAGTTCACCGCGCAGATGGAGGACGTCCTCGACGAGATCGCGCGCGGCGACAAGGACCGCAACTCCGAGCTGGCGGAGTTCTACTACGGCTCCGACCGGGTGGGTGGGCTGCACCCGCTGGTGACCGGGCTCGGCGAGATCGACGCCAAGGAGCTGGCGACCTTCCCGATCGGCGGACCCGACTCCGGAGTCGTGCTGCGGGTCGGCCGCTACGGCCCCTACCTCGAGGGCCCCGGAGACGACGGTGAGCCGATGGCCTTGCGGGCCAACGTCCCCGACGACCTGCCGCCCGACGAGCTGACCC
>CAZQCA010000420.1:0-1824 GCA_964591845.1 uncultured Nocardioides sp. | reverse complement strand
CCCGGGTGGCCCGCTTCCACAACATCTACGGCCCGAACGGCTCCTACGACGGCGGTCGGGAGAAAGCGCCGGCCGCCATCTGCCGCAAGGTCGTGCAGGCCCAGCTGAGCGGCGACCACCGCATCGAGATCTGGGGCGACGGCCGCCAGACCCGCAGCTTCACCTACATCGAGGACTGCCTCCACGGCATCCACCTCGTGACCGACGGCGAGCACACCGAACCCGTCAACGTCGGCAGCAGCGAGCTGGTCACCATCAACGAGCTGGTCGACATCGTCGAGGGCATCGCCGGCGTCACCCTCGAGCGCGACTACAAGCTCGACGCCCCGCAGGGCGTGCGGGGACGCAACAGCGACAACACCCTGATGCTCGCGCGCTACGGCTGGGAGCCCTCGACCACCCTGGCCGACGGCCTCGAGCGCACCTACCGCTGGATCCACGACCAGATGACGAGGTGAGGCTCCCGGCGGGACTGCGGGGAGCGTCCTGGTCGATCGTCGACCAGGGCGTCTACAGCCTCAGCAACGTCGTCCTCGCCATCCTCGTCGCCCGCCAGGTGACGGCCGAGGAGTTCGGGGCGTTCTCGACGGTCTACATCGTCTACGTCTGCAGCCAGGGCGTGAACGAGGGGACCCACGGGGAGGCCTTCTCGGTGGCGTACAGCGCCGCCGACGAGAGCCACCGGCGCTCGATGCTCGCCGGCGCCGCCGGCTCGACGCTCGCCTTCGGCGCCGCCCTCGGCGTCGTCTGCGCCCTCGCCGGCCTCGTGGTGCCCGGCCCCATCGGCGACCTCCTGCCGGTGCTGGGGCTGATCCTGCCGGGGCTCTTCCTCCAGGACCTGTGGCGCTTCGCCCTCTTCGCCGACCACCTGCCTCGGGCCGCCGCGGTCAACGACATCATCTGGGGCGGCGGCTCCACCCTCGCGATCATCGCCCTCGCCCAGACGTCCCACGACACCGTGGGTTGGTTCCTGGCGGCGTGGGGCGCGTCCGGCGCGGTCGCCGCGTTCATCGGCGCGTTCCAGCTGCGCGTCGTCCCTCGTCTCGACGGCGCCCGCCGCTGGCTCCCCGACCACGCCGGCCTGGGCCTGCGCTACGCCGCCGAGTTCATGCTCCTCTACGGGACGACTCAGGTGGTCGTGCTGTTCCTCGGTGCCATCGCCGGCCTCGACGAGGTGGCGAAGGTCCGCGGGGCCCAGATCCTGTTCGGCCCGATGTACGCGCTCCACGCCGGGGTGCGGGTGGCGGTCACCCCACGCCTCGTGCGCGCCCACGCCGACGCGCCGGAGCGCACCCGGCCCATCGTCGTGCGCCTGGCCGCCGGCCTCGGCATCGTCACCTTCGGGTGGGGCCTGGTCGTGTCGAACCTGCCCGACGCCGTGGGCGAGGCCTTGCTCGGGGACTCGTGGGCGGGCACCGCCACGGTGCTCGGGTTGATGACGTGGTCGGCGGTGGCCGGAGGCATCGGCTTCGCCTTCGTGGTGGGCTTGCGAACCCTGGCCGCCAGCAGCCACAGCCTCCGCGCCAGAGGCACCGTGGCGGTGGCAACGATGGCGCTCGGTTGCGGCGGCGCCGTCGTGGCGTCGGCGGGTGGGGCGCTCAGCGGTGTCGCCGCAGCCGAGACCGCCGGAGCGGCGGTCTACTGGCGGGCCTTCACCGCAGCCGGTCGAGACGCGGCGCAGACCGACTGACCGGGGGGCGCCGACGCGGCGGCGAGCGTCGTAGGGCACCCGAGGCCTCTGCGGCGCGGCGGCTCACCGCCAGTCGACCCCACGCGCGGACAGCTCGTCGGGCTTCTCGCGGATCGAGTACATGACCTTGTGGA
>CAZQCA010000419.1:0-1843 GCA_964591845.1 uncultured Nocardioides sp. | reverse complement strand
GCCTCGGCGCAGGGCACGCAGGTCGACGCCGTCGAGCAGGACGGTGCCGGCGTCGGGGTCGACGAGGCGCGTGAGCAGTGCGGTGAGCGTGGACTTGCCGGACGCCGTGGCGCCGACCACGGCGACCGTGCGGCCGGGGGCCACGCGGAAGCCGAGTCCTCGCAGCAGGGGCTGCTCGGCGAGGTAGGCGAAGCGGAGGTCGCGCACCTCCAGCGCGGCGCCGGGCCCGGACTCCGCCACGCGGGCGTCGCCGTAGGGCATCTCGCCGGTGGCGCCCAGCACCGAGCGCACCCGGTCGAAGCCGACCACGCTCCGCGGGAACTCGCCCAGCAGCCAGCCGAACGAGCGGATCGGGAAGGAGACGATGGTCAGCAGGTAGGCGACCGTCACCACGTCGCCCGGCGCGGTGGCGCCGGAGAGCACCCGGCCGACCCCGACGGCCAGTACCACCAGCACGCCGAGGTTGGGCAGCGCCGCGAGGGTGGGGTCGAACGCGGCCCGGGTCCGGCCGGCCCGGATGTTGACGTCGCGCAGCTCGCGCACCTTCGCGGCGAACCGGGCGGTCTCCTCGGCCTCCCGTCCCAGGGTCTTCACGACGAGGGCACCGTCGAAGGACTCGTGGGCGATCTCGCTGACCTCGCCGCGTAGCGCCTGGGCGCGCGTCATCAACGGCGAGGCGAACCGCTGGTAGGCCAGGTTGGCGGCCACGACCGCGGGGAAGACGAGCAGTCCGACCAGCGCCATCACCAGGTCGGCGGCCAGCATCTGGCCGACGGCGATCACCATCATCGCCACCGTGCCCAGCGCCATCGGCAGCGGCGCGATCGGGCCCCACGCCGCCTCGACGTCGGAGCTGGCGTTGGAGAGCAGCTGTCCGGTCGGGTGCCGCTGGTGCCACTCCAGGGGCAGCGAGAGGTACTGCCGGGTCACGGCTCGGCGGTCGTGGGCCTGCATGCGGTACTGCATCACCCCGGCCCCGAGCCGGCGGGCCACGATGCCGACCGCGCGCAGCACGGCGACGCCGAAGAAGAGCCCGACGACGGCCCAGAGCACACCCTCGCCGACGCGGCCGTCCCTGAACGCGGGGACGACGGCCCGGTCCGTGGCCCAGCCGAGCACCCAGGCGTCGGCGACGGTGAGGGCGCCGAAGAGCACACTCCCGAGCGTGGAGACGGTGAAGATCCAGGGTTCCCGCCGGATGGCGACGCCGAGGACCTCGAAGCCGCGCCGGGTCGTCGACCGGCTTCGTCCCCTGCCCACCCGGTCTCCGCTCCTCGTCGATCGTCCGCCCTGCCCCGGTCTGCTCGTACCCCGTCCGGCGTGCCTCAGCCGCAACCTCGCGGACCGCCCAGCCTATTCCGCGAGGGGTCTCGCGGGTGGCTGTGGTCAGCGCGTGGGGTGGCCGGACGCGGCCAGAGCGGTCTTGACGTCGCCGATGGTGAGCGTCCCGAAGTGGAAGACGCTGGCCGCGAGGACGGCGTCGGCGCCGGCCTCGACCGCCGGTGGGAAGTGCTCGGCGGCGCCGGCACCGCCGGAGGCGATGACCGGGACCGTGACCGCCCGGCGTACGGCGTGGATCAGCTCGAGGTCGAAGCCCTCCCGCGTCCCGTCGGCGTCCATCGCGTTGAGCAGCACCTCGCCGGCGCCGAGCTCCGCCGCCCGCACCACCCAGTCGATCGCGTCCAGGCCGGCCGACCTCCGGCCGCCGTGGGTGGTGACCTCGAACCCCGACTCGGTGCCACCTCCCCGGCGGGCGTCCAGCGACAGCACCAGCACCTGGCTGCCGAACCGGTCGGCGATCTCCGCCACCAGCCCCGGACGGCGGATCGCCGCGGTGTTGACC
>CAZQCA010000418.1:0-1857 GCA_964591845.1 uncultured Nocardioides sp. | reverse complement strand
GGGCATTCTCACTTCACGACGCGCTCACCCACCCAAGCTCATCGGTGGATCGAGGCTGAAGGCGGCCTACGCACACGCGCCTTCCGCTACGTCGGTGCTCATCGCATCGGATGACGCAATCGTTCGCGGGGGCCTGCGGGCCGCCGCGTCGCTCGCGGGCCTCGCCGACGTCGGAGGAGAGTCCCAGGGAGTGGTGGGGTTTGAGGGCTGGCGGCGAGGCGTGAGGACGTAGAGGGCCATCGGCGGGATCTTCGGTGTGTATCGACCAAGAGACACGTTGAAGGAGAGCCACCGATGGCCTTGTCCCAGTCTGCCCTGTCCGAGCTGCTCGAGGCGTTCCGTGCCGGTGACGGCGTCGACCTGGTCCGCGACTCGGTCCGCGTCGCGCTGCAGGAGCTCATCGAGCTGGAGGCGACCGAACGGATCGGTGCCGCGCGGTATGAGCGCACCGAGGACCGTGTCGCCGAGCGCAACGGCCACCGGCCGCGGCAGTTGACCACGAAGGCCGGTGACGTGGAGCTGCGGATCCCGAAGCTGCGCAAGGGGTCGTTCTTCCCGATCATCCTCGAACCCCGCCGCCGCATCGACCAGGCCCTGTATGCGGTGGTGATGGAGGCCTACGTCCACGGCATCTCGACCAGGTCGGTCGACGACCTGGTCGAAGCGATGGGCGGCACCGGTGTCTCCAAGTCCGAGGTCTCCCGGATCTGCGCGGGCCTCGATGAGACCGTCGGCGCGTTCCGCACCCGAGCCCTGGACCACGTCGAGTTCCCCTACATCTACCTCGACGCGACTTACCTCCACGTCCGCAACGCTCCTGGCAAGGGCGGACAGGTGGTGTCGATGGCCGTCGTGGTCGCCACCGGCGTCACCGCTACCGGCGAGCGGGAGATCCTCGGCCTGGACGTAGGTGACAGCGAGGACGAGGTGTTCTGGCGCAGCTTCCTGCTGTCGCTGAAGCAACGCGGCATGGCCGGGGTGAGGCTGGTGATCAGCGACCAGCACTCCGGACTGGTCAAGGCGTTGAAGCGGGCATTCCAGGGCGTCGCGCACCAGCGGTGCCGGGTCCACTTCGCCCGCAACCTCCTGGCCCACGTACCCAAGGGGCAGGCCGACTACGTCGCCGCGGCGTTTCGGATGATCTTCGCCCAACCCGCCGCCGAGGACGTCCACGCCGCCTGGGACAAGACCCGCGACGAGCTCGCCGCCCGGTTCCCCAAGCTCGGGCCGCTGATGGACGAGGCGAAGGCCGAGGTCCTGGCGTTCACCGCGTTCCCGCGCGAGCACTGGCGCAAGATCTGGTCCACCAACCCGCTCGAGCGGGTCAACAAGGAGATCAAGCGCCGCAGTCGAGTCGTGGGCATCTTCCCCAACGCCGCCGCGGTGATCAGGCTCGTCGGAGCCGTGCTCATCGACATGCATGACGAGTGGATCGCCGGCGACCGCCGCTACCTCTCAGAGGGGTCCATGGCCAAGCTCTACGAGACCAGCGATACTGAGCCCGTCGCCGCCATCGAGAGCGACGACCGGTAGGCACCGAGGATCACCTCAAAACCCACCACCCAGCGGGGCTCTGTCAGGGCAAGGTCGCTGAGCTGCTGGGGATCGGGACCCCGGAGACGGTGCGGAAGTGGTGTCGTCAGGCCGAGGTCAATGCCGGCTCGCGGCCGGGGTCGACGACCGAGGAGTCGGCCGAGGTGAAGCGGCTCAAGCGTGAGAACGCGGAGCTGCGTCGGGCGAACGCGATCTTGAAGGCGGCCTCGACTTTCTTCGCGGCCGAGCTCGACCGGCCACAGCGGTGATCGTGGAGTTCATCCGCGAGCACCAGGGCCACCGGGCCGAGCCCGGTGGCCTGCG
>CAZQCA010000417.1:0-1884 GCA_964591845.1 uncultured Nocardioides sp. | reverse complement strand
GGCCGGGCTCGACGGTGAGCACCATGCCCTCCGCCAGGTCGCCCTTGGGGTAGACGTCCATCGAGGCGTTGCCGCAGTCGTGGACGTCCATGCCCAGCATGTGGGAGGTGCCGTGGAGCGTCCAGCGGGCATAGACCTTGGAGTCGGCCGACAGCGCCTCGTCGACGGACACCGGCAGCAGCCCCCTCGCGTCGAGGCCGCGCGCGAGCACCTCCATCGCGGCCTGGTGCGGGGCCAGGAACGGTACGCCGGGGCGCACGACGTCGATGGCGGCCTGCTGGGCGTCGTGGACCAGGTCGTAGAGCTCGCGCTGCAACGGCGAGAAGGTGCCGGTCACGGGCAGCGTGCGGGTCACGTCGGCGGTGTAGAGGTTGTGCCCCTCGACGCCCATGTCGAGCAGCACCAGCTCTCCCGGGGTGATCGGCCCGGTGTTGTCGATCCAGTGCAGCGTCGTGGCGTGACCGCCGCCGGCGACGATGGAGTCGTAGCCGATGTCGTTGCCCATCGCGCGGGCGCGCCGGAAGAAGGTGCCCTCGATCCAGCGCTCGCCGAACTCCAGCACGCGGTCCCACTCGCGCACGGAGTCCTCGAAGCCGAGCGTCGTGATGTCGCAGGCACGCTGCAGCTCGCCGAGCTCCCAGTCGTCCTTGAGCAGCCGCATCTCCGAGATCGCCCGGGCGAAGTCGTCGTCGCGGCTCTGGTCGCCCGCGACCTGCGAGTCGATCCTGGCGTCGACCCCGCGGTGGACCCGGGTCTTGCCCGAGACCGACAGGGCGGCGGGGAGCTCGTCGAGGTGACGCACGGTGAGCCCCAACGACGCGGAGAGCTCGCCGATCGACGGGCGCCGGCCGGCCCACAGCTCGCCGTACTGCCGGTCGCGGAAGAACTCGTCGGTCTCGCGCGACGAGCGCGGCCGGGCATAGAGCACCGCCTCGCCGTCGTCGATGACCAGCACCGCGTCGGACGTCTGGTTGCCGCAGAAGTAGGCGTGGGCGGTGTCGGGGCGGAAGCGGTAGTCGGTGTCGTAGGCGCGCACCTTGTAGCCGCCCGCAGGCAGGACCAGCCGCTCGCCGGGGAACTGTCCGGCCAGCCGTTCGCGACGCGCGGTCGCGTGGGGAGCGATGGCGTGGGCCGGGAGGTCGAGCTCGCGGTCGCCCCAGCCCTGGCGCATGAACGCCGCCCAGGCCTCGGGCACCCACGGGTCGTGCGACTCGGTGTTGAGCTCCGCCTGGGGTGACGCCTGGTGCGACGCCTCGGGCGCGCCCGACGGGTCGCTGGTGACGTCGTCGCTGGTCAGGTCGCTGGTCAGATGGTCCTGGGGCTCGCTGCCGGTGATCTCGCTCACCCGGCTCACTGTACGCCGACCGCGAGAGCGCTCCGTTAGGCTTCGCCCCATGTCCGCCGTCGCCTTCTCGGGGCCGCCAGCGCCTCGCTCGGGCGTCGGCTTCACCGTGCTGGTGACCGTGCTCTCGGTGCTCGGCGGCGGGCTGATGATGCTGGTCATCGCCCTGTCCGGGGCTCCCGGCACGCTGGTGCTCGCCACCGCGCTCGCGGCGCTTCCCGTGGGCCCGCTCGTCGGCACCTTCCTGTGGCTCGACCGCTACGAGCCCGAGCCCCGCTGGCTGCTCTTCGGGGGCCTGGCCTGGGGCGCCCTGGTGGCCACCGCCGCGGCGATCCTGATCCAGGGCGTCGGCGGCCTGGTCGGCGGCCTCGACTCCGACCTGATGCTCGGCCTGGTCGCACCGGTCAGCGAGGAGGCCACGAAGGGCTTCTTCCTGCTGCTGCTCCTGTGGTGGCGGCGCCACGAGATCGACGGAGTGCTGGACGGGATCGTCTATGCCGGCATGGTCGGCATCGGGTTCGCCTTCGTCGAGAACATCCTCT
>CAZQCA010000416.1:0-1889 GCA_964591845.1 uncultured Nocardioides sp. | reverse complement strand
TAAGCGACGATAAAACCAAGCAAAGAAGAGAAAGCGCCGGTGATGATAGGGAATAGGTAATCCTTAAATGGATTAGTTTCCTGCCTCAGGCTTTCTATGGCATGTACTAATGGTTCTATTTCGTGCGACATAACTATTTTTTCATTTAGCTCTAACTGGAATTAGACAGATAGCTAAAAAAGCAAAATATCTGCATAGGTTTGTTAATCATTATTAATTATCACTAACAATCAATTCATTATAAATTATTCTGTTTTTATTTCACCCTGAAATTTAACAGATAGAATCATTTCTGAGTTTATTCGAAACATCGGGATAGTACCTTACATCTTACGAATTACAAATCCCAGGATAGAAATGTAAGGCTTGTCCCCGTTGGCCGGATGGGGTTGTTACACTCATGAATCATGGAAAATACCTGTCGATATCAAGCGCTCCGTGAAACACGCCTAAAATATCAATACTGGTTGGTGACCGGAGAAGATAGGCGATCCGGTAATGTCCATAGAGAAGAATTCTGATTTCACCTTCCGCCTCGATACGATATCGGTATCCGATTCCGGGAAAGTCCTGCAATACCTGGGTCTTTCGGTAAATTCCAGCCACAACTTTCTGTGCTGCGTCTGGATTGTCTGAAGCGATGTAATCGTAAATATCCCGAAGCCAACGATATGCTTCCTCAGTCCACCTTATTTCTGCCATGACCGGATTCGGTGATCCATATCCTCATTCGATATAACACGTCCATTACGGGAATCTTCCAAGCCACGCTCGATCATGCGTTCGAAGGCCAGCTCCCGCAAGATTTCGTCGTAGCTTGCATCTTCCGGTTGTGATTGGATCACCTCAGTCATTTTCTCTTTCACGTTTGACATATTACATTACACTCCTTTTAGAGTAAGCGGCAATAGGGTGCAATGCACTTTAACACCATCCATCACCCCAGCCCCGGCCAATAATGACTATCCGGCAGCGGCCGTTTGCCGAAAATCGCCTGGCCGACACGCACCACGGTGGCGCCTTCTTCGATCGCCAGTTCGTAGTCGCCCGACATGCCCATCGACAGTTCGTCGAACGATAGTCCGGCAGGGGCTTCCTGGCGCAGCATGGCTTGGATGTCACGCATTTTGACGAAGCATTCGCGCACGCGGTCATGGTCGGATGAAAAAATGGCTAACGTCATCAGGCCCTTGATACGCAACGATGAGAATTGTGGCAGGTGTTGCACGAAATCGCGCACAGCTTCTGGCGGCAGGCCGAATTTGCTTTCCTCGCCGGAGCTGTTCACTTGCACGTATACGTCGATAGCACGGCCTTCGTTTTGCAGGCGTTTATCAAGTTCCGCCGCGACTTTGAGGCTGTCGAGCGCTTGGAACTCATTGGCAAAGCGCGCCAGGTATTTGGCTTTATTGGTTTGCAGATGTCCGATGATTGACCATTTGATGTCCAAATCGGCGAGTGCTTCAGATTTTTCGCGCGCTTCCTGGATTTTGTTTTCACCCATTTCATGAACACCGGCGGCGTAGGCAATGCGCAGCCGCTCCGCGGATACGGTTTTGGTCACGGGCAGCAACCGCACGCTGGCAGGATCACGGCCTGCTTTCTTGCAAGCATCGATAATGCGTTGCTTGACGGTAGCAAGATTGTTTTTGATGTCGGTCAGTTGTTGTTCTGCGTTGAATTCCACGGCGGTCTCCTGGTTCATGATGCGGATGCTCCTGCTAATTTTGTTGCTTGATGAAATACCATTTTCCAATGCCTCCCCTGGCGATGCCAAAGCGAGGTTCTGATTGATCCTGCACTTCCGGTATCGGGTTGCCCGGTTTTTTGCAGCGAATAAATCGCCAGTACCCAGTCATCGCTTAATACTTTGACACGAAAACTCTCAA
>CAZQCA010000415.1:0-1892 GCA_964591845.1 uncultured Nocardioides sp. | reverse complement strand
GACCGCTACGGCTACTACCGCGAGGAGGCCGACGGGCTGCTGGTCGGCCTGTTCGAGCCCGTGGGAGCGCCGTGGCACCTCGACGCCCCGCCGGCGGACTTCGCCTTCGGCACCATCGAGCCGGACTGGGACCGGATGATGCCCTTCCTCGAGCGGGCGATGTGGCGCTACCCGAAGCTCGAGTCCGTCGGCGTCAAGACGTTCTTCTGCGGACCCGAGTCGTTCACGCCCGACGTCCATCCGCTGCTCGGCCCGGCGCCTGAGGTCGAGGGCGTGTTCGTCGCCGCGGGGATGAACAGCCTCGGCATCCTCACCGGCGGCGGTGCGGGCAGCGTCGTCGCCCAGTGGATCGTGGACGGCCGGCCGCCCGTCGACGTGACCCACTACTCCGTCGAGCGGGCGCTGCCGCACGAGACGACGCGGCGCTTCCGCGGGTCCCGGGTGGTGGAGTCGCTGGGGGTGCTGTTCGGCGACGGCGCGTGGCCGACCTTCCAGTGGCGCTCCGGCCGCGGCGTACGCCGGTCGGTGCTGCACGACCGACTCGCGGCGGCGGGAGCACGGTTCGGGCAGTCCGCCGGCTGGGAGTACCCGCTCTGGTTCGACCCGACGTCCGCACCTGCGGAGCCGGAGCCGACCTGGCAGCGCGCGGCGTCCTTCCCGTGGGTCGCCGAGGAGCACCGCGCCGTCCGCGAGGCGGTGGGCGTGATGGACATGTCCCTGATGTCGAAGTTCCTCGTGCAGGGCCCAGACGCGGGTGTGGTGCTCAACCGACTGTCGGTCAGCCAGGTCGACGGCGACCCGGGGCGGGTGGTCTACACCCAGTGGTGCGACGAGGAGGGGGGCCTGCTGGCCGACCTGACCGTCACCAAGCTGGCCGACGAGCGCTTCCTGCTCGTGGTGAGCGACGTCCTGCATCGCCGGGTCGAGACGATGCTGCGCCGTGCCCCGAGGGCAGGAGAGGTCGCCCTCACGACCGACGTGACGGCGGGCACGACGCTGCTCTCGGTCCAGGGCCCGGCCTCGCGGGCGCTGCTCGCGTCGCTGTCGCCCGACGACTGGTCCGACGGGGCGTTCCACTATCTGTCCGCCCGCGAGGTGGAGGTCGGATCCTCCCGCTGCCTGGCGCTGCGGGTGACCTACGTCGGCGAGCTGGGCTATGAGCTGCACGTGCCGGCCGACCAGGGGGTCTCGGTCTGGGAGGCGCTCGTCGAGGCGGGTGGCGAGGCCGGCCTGCGCCAGGTGGGGCTGCTCGCGATGTCGTCGCTGCGGCTGGAGAAGGGCTACCGCGACTACGGCGTCGACATCGAGAACACCGACGACCCCCTGGTCGCGGGGCTCGCCTTCACGATCGACTGGGACAAGCCCGGCGGGTTCGTCGGGCGCGACGCGCTGTGCGCGCGACGCGGCGACCGTACGGCGCGGATGGTGCACGTGCGGGTCGACGACCCCGAGCCGCTTCTGCACGGCGGCGAGCCGGTGCTCCACGACGGGCGGTGGATCGGCTACGTGAGGGCAGGGGACTTCGGGCACACGCTGCGCACGTCGGTCGGCCTTGCCGTGGTGGAGCACGTCGACGGGGTGACGCCCGAGTGGCTGCGCAGCGGCGGCTTCGAGGTCGACGTCGCCGGCACGACGTACGCCGCGACGCTCTCGCTGCGACCCTTCTACGACCCCGACCGGGAGCGGATCAGGCGCTGACCCGGCTCAGCCCGTCGTCTCTTGGTCATCGCTCCCGCCGATGTTTCGCCGTGGGTCACGTGGTCGACCGCGCGAAGTCGGCGGCCTCCGCGAGCAGCCCCTGCCACACGTCCCGGTCGGCCCTCGGGAGCAGCACCCGCTCGCGGAACACCTTGCCCGCGGGTGCGAACGCCTCGCCCTCACCCGACGCCACG
>CAZQCA010000414.1:0-1897 GCA_964591845.1 uncultured Nocardioides sp. | reverse complement strand
ATTGAAGAGAGACGGCCGCAAGCTCGAGAAGGAACTCGAGGACTACTACGTCTCGGGCGAGACGATCCTGAAGGGGATCTTCGCGTTCGTGGTGGCGGCGCTCCTCGTGGCCGGCGGGGTCTACGCCTACATCAAGATCCAGACGCTGACGCCCGAGAAGGTCCAGGCGCTGATCCAGGAGGTCGAGGTCGGGATCGCGGATGCCCGCAAGCTGTCCGGCGACAGCGCGGAGCTCAACCTCGCGACGGCGCGGCTCACCGAGGCCAAGGCCTTCCTCAGGGCGGGCCAGCTCGAGAAGGCGAGGGGCTCCGCCCTCGATGCCCAGAAGCTCCTCCCCAGCAAGATCGCTGGCGGAAAGGGCACCCAGGAGCGCTTCGACGGCACGATCACGGCGGTTGCCGGGAAGGTCGAGATCCAGCGCGCGAACCGGACCTCCTGGGAGAGCGCCAAGCAGGACATGAAGCTCGTGGAGGGCGACTTCCTCAAGACGGGCCCCTCGGGCGCCGCCGAGGTGCTCGCCATCGACGGCACGTTCTTCCGCATCAAGGCCAACACCCTGTTCGAGATGCACCGCGCGAACACCGGCTACCAGGGCGGAGGCGAGAAGGGCGCGCGGCGGTCGGGCGGCAAGGTCGTCGTGGGCGTCATCGACACGTCCACGGCCGAGGGCTCGCAGTCGTACATCAAGACCGACGCCGTGACGGCCGAGGTCGGACAGCGGTCGGACGTCGCGGTGTCCGTCGACGACGCGCGGAGCACGGAGACGTCCGTCTATCGCGGCGGCGCCACGCTGCGCGTCGAGGGCGGCGCGAGCGCCGCGCTCGCCGAGCGCGAGGCGGCGACGGTCGCCCGCGGCGCCAAGGACATCGGCCCGCGCCGGCGCATCCCCGATTCGCCTCTGCTGCTCTCGCCCGAGGACAACTTCGCGATCGACCTCCGCAAGGGCGGTCAGATCACGCTCAAGTGGAAGAAGACCGACGCCCAGCGGTACCGCCTCCAGGTCGCCAAGAGCCGGCTCTTCGTGGACGACTCGCTGAGCGTCGACCTCTCGGACCGGACGAAAACCGAGGCCACGCTCAAGGTCACCGAGGAGGGCCTGTTCTTCTGGCGCGTCATGGCCCTCGGCACCACGACGGCCACGAACTCGGAGTGGTCGAAGTACGCGAGGTTCCGCGTCCAGGCCACGGGCAGCGCTCCCACGACGGGCGAGCCGCCGACCCTCACGCTGAAGCGACCGACCGTGTACGGTACCGTCGTGATGCTCGAAGGAAAGACCTCTCCGGGCGCCAATGTGCTCGTGAACGGCGAGAACGCCGACGTGGACATCTCCGGCAACTTCAAGAAGACGCTCACCGTGAACGTCGAGGGAGCCCAGGAGATCGTCATCCAGGCCATCGACGGCCAGGGCCGCAAGACCGAGCGTCGCGAGCCCGTCGTCATACAGTTCTGATCTCTCCGAAAGGATTCGTTCTTGGCTGTTCGCTCTTTCTTCTCCCTGTTCTCGACCGACCTCGCGATCGACCTCGGCACCGCCAACACCCTCGTCTATGCCGAGGGCCGGGGCATCGTGGTTCGCGAGCCGTCCATCGTGGCCATCAACAAGATCACCAACAAGGTCGAAGCCGTGGGCTCCGAGGCCAAGGAGATGCTCGGCCGGACCCCGGGCAACATCGTCGCCATCCGGCCGATGAAGGACGGGGTGATCGCCGACTTCGAGATCACCGAGGCGATGCTCCGCTACTTCATCGCCCGGGTCCACAATCGCCGGCGCCTGGTGCGGCCCCGCATCGTGGTCGCCGTGCCGTCGGGCATCACCGAGGTCGAGAAGCGGGCGGTCCGCGACTCCGCCATCTCGGCCGGCGCCCGCGAGGTCTACCTGATCGAGGAGCCCATGGCG
>CAZQCA010000413.1:0-1919 GCA_964591845.1 uncultured Nocardioides sp. | reverse complement strand
GGCCTCCTCGAGGATGTCCGAGGGGAGCAGCCGGAGCGCGGCCGTGCGGATCACCTTCGAGACGTGGGCGGCCTGCTTGGTGAGGAGGTCGTCCTCCGTCGCCTCGACGAGGTAGACCGTGTCGCCGTAGCTGTTCACCCGCTCGCCGAGCGCACGCTGGCCGTCCTTGAGCCGCCGGCGCTCGACGGTCTTGCGGAGCGTGATGTCGTGCGGGTAGGAGAGGTTGGCCTCGAGGTCGGTCACGGTCACCCGCACGATGCGCCGCTCGTCGTCGTCGAAGACGACCATCGTCTCGACGTAGGCGTTGCCCATCGCGCGGAGCGCCTCCTCCGCGAACCGGATGCTCGGGCCCTCGACCGACTTCCCGCCGACCGGCTTGGCGTACCGCGCGGTCTCGGCGAATCCGGGACGCTTGCAGGCGGCGAGGAGCCGCACCCGTACGTCGTCCCAGCTCCTGGGCCGCATGAGGGCCATCTTGTAGCGGGCCTCGACGGCCGCGCGGGCCTGCACCGCCACCGCGGTGCTCGCCGTCTCCGCGGTCTCCACCGGCGCCGGCATCTCCGGCGCCACCTTCTCCAGCATTACTCCCGTCGTCACGCGTGCTCCTTCATCGGTCCGGAGGTGTGAGGTCTCCCGCCCTGGATCAGAACGGGAAGCCGAGGTCGCAGCACTTGGGGCAGTGCAGGTCGCGCGCGGGCTCGCAGTAGCCGCATCCGGAGCACGTCTCCTCCGCCCGACGGCTCGGCGGCGTGACCTGATCGCGCTCGGTGTTCGCCAGTCGAGTGCCGCAGTGATCGAGCCAGCGCGTGCGTGCCCCCTGCGTCGAGGTGCTCATTCGGCCCCTCTCAGGCTCACGACGAACCGCCGTGCGCCCCGCTTGGTGGTCGTGTGCCGGGCGATGACGGTGTCCGTCGCCCCCGCCGTGTCCGCCTCGATGAACGGCCGAAGGTCCTCGACCACCGCCTGCCAGTCGGTGGATCGTGCGGGCCTGGTCGCCTTCCAGGTGATGCGGCCGTTGGGCAGGTCGAGGCCCGCGTGCTCACCGATCGCCGCCTTGAGGTGGGCTTCGAGCGCCTCCCGGTCCGCCTCGAGCGCGGTAATGCGAGCGCGCACGTCGAGGAGCTGGGTCGCGAGCGTGACGTGCTCGGGCGCAGCGGGAAGGAGCAGGTCGTTGTGGGTGGGGAAGAGCCGCGCGAGCGCGCCGCCGTCGGCTGCGGTGGGGTCGGGACGCACGCCTGCGACCACGTGGTCGAACCAGAACCGGCGGCCGATGCCGATGAGCGCGGCTTCGATCTCCGGGTCGCGGCGGAGGGAATAGACTCGAAAGTCGTTCCCGCCGATCAGGACGGCGACGTCGCACCGGTCCAACTCGGTGACCGCCATCTCCCAGTGGCACTGCGCCGCCACCTCGTCGGGCACCTGGTCGGTGCCGGGTTCGCCCCACCGATCCGCCTGCCGGAGCCCCCGGTTCTTCACCTGCAGCAGGCGCTCCTCGCCGCCCGTCGGGTTCAGGACCACCCGGTCCGGCGTGGCGAGCATCCATGGCTCGCCCGGGTGACGGAGCGTGTCCCGTGTGTCGAGCAGGACGCCGCGCGCCTCGGCATAGGCGCCGGCGATCACCGCCTCGAGGCGGTCGCCCCAGCGGGTGAACTCGTTCCCGGCGAAGGGTTCGGCGAGCCCGCGCTTCAGCATCCAGACGTCGAGCGGAGTCCGGTGCGGATCGAGCCCGGCCACGGCGGCGATCTCGCTGGCCCCGATGCCGGTCTGCCGGAGGGCGAGCTGCTCGGCGGTGAGGGTCACGCTCCGGGCTCCCGCCCGCCGGCGTCAGCCGTCCGCTCGGCCCGCGCGTCGGCGTTGCCGGCGGCGCAGCACCAGCTCGCGACCAGGACCCCGGCGAGACCGCCGGTCCAGAAGGCCGC
>CAZQCA010000412.1:0-1943 GCA_964591845.1 uncultured Nocardioides sp. | reverse complement strand
CCATGCGGCAACCCTGGCGAACTCCGGGGCGTGACGCAAGGCACGCCCCGGTGGGGGAGGCCTCGGCGGCGACAAATCCGTGGACGGCGCGCCGCTGGGGCTTGGAACGATCCAATCTTTCCGTTACCGTCCCTTCGTGCGTGCCATCCGACGATTCACCGTCCGTCCCGTCCTCCCGGCCGAGCTCGCGGCCCTGGGGGAGCTCGTCGCCAACCTCCGCTGGTCGTGGCACCCGCCGACGCAGGACGTGTTCCGGGCCGTCGATCCGGAGGTGTGGGAGAGCGTCAACCACGACCCGGTGCGGCTCCTCGGCACCGTCCGCCGGTCCCGGCTCGACGAGCTTTCGCGGGACGAGGCGTTCCTCGAAGCGCTCGGCGCCGCCCGCGACGACCTCGCGGCCTACCTGACCGACGAGCGGTGGTATCACCGGCGCGGGGGTGAGGACGCCCCGCAGGCCATCGGCTACTTCTCGCCCGAGTACGGCATCACCCACGTGCTGCCGCAGTACTCCGGAGGTCTCGGCATCCTGGCCGGCGACCACCTCAAGGCCGCCTCCGACCTCGGCGTGGCGCTCACGGGCGTGGGCCTGCTCTACAAGCACGGCTACTTCAAGCAGTCGCTGTCACGAGAGGGCTGGCAGCAGGAGACCTATCCCGTGCTCGACCCCGACGAGCTGCCGATCACGCCGCTGCGGGAGGCCGACGGCTCGCGCGCCATGGTGCGGATCGCGATGCCGGACGGCCCGGACCTGGTCGCGCGCATCTGGGTGGCGCAGGTCGGCCGGGTGCCGCTGCTGCTGCTGGACAGCGACGTCGAGGCCAACCCGCAGCACCTCCGCGAGGTCACCGACCGGCTCTACGGCGGCACGACCGAGCACCGGCTCCGCCAGGAGCTGCTGCTCGGCGTCGGCGGCGTGCGCGCGCTCCGCGTCTACTCGCGCCTGACCGGTGCGCCGGAGCCGGAGGTCTTCCACACCAACGAGGGCCACGCCGGCTTCCTGGGCCTCGAGCGCATCCGCGAGCTCACCGTCGCCGAGGGCGGACCGGCCCTGGACTTCGACACCGCGCTGGAGGTGTCGCGAGCGGGCACCGTGTTCACGACCCACACGCCGGTGCCGGCCGGCATCGACCGCTTCCCCCAGGAGCTGGTGGAGCAGTACTTCGGCGGCAACAGCCCGGTGCCCGGCGTGCCCGTGGAGCGGATCCTCGCGCTCGGCACCGAGGACTACGAGGGCGGCGACCCGTCGGTCTTCAACATGGCGGTGATGGGCTTCCGCCTCGCCCAGCGCGCCAACGGCGTCTCGCTGCTCCACGGTCACGTGTCCCGGGGCATGTTCCACGGGCTGTGGCCGGCCTTCGACGAGGCCGAGGTGCCGATCGGCTCGATCACCAACGGCGTCCACGCCGCGACCTGGGTGGCGCCCGAGATCTTCGAGCTGGCCGCCCGCCACGGCGTCGACGTGCACGGCGAGGGCGACGACGACGACGCGGACGTGTGGGCGCTGGTCGACAAGATCCCCGGCAAGGAGATCTGGGACCTCAAGCGCACGCTGCGCGAGCGCTTCGTGCTCGACGCCCGGGCACGGCTGGCCAAGTCCTACGCCAAGCGGGGCTTCGCCAAGGCCGAGCTCACCTGGACCGACGCCGCCCTGGACCCCGACGTGCTCACGATCGGCTTCGCGCGTCGCGTGCCGTCCTACAAGCGCCTCACGCTCATGCTGAGCGACACCGAGCGGCTCAAGCGGCTGCTGCTCGACCCCGAGCGGCCCGTGCAGCTGGTCATCGCCGGCAAGTCGCACCCCGCCGACGACGGCGGCAAGCGGCTCATCCAGGAGCTGGTGCGGTTCGCGGACGACCCGGAGGTGCGCCACCGGATCGTCTTCCTGCCCAACTACGACATCGCGATGGCGCAGCCGCTCTACCCCGGCTGCGACGTGTGGCTCA
>CAZQCA010000411.1:0-1951 GCA_964591845.1 uncultured Nocardioides sp. | reverse complement strand
CCTCCTACTTCGGCCACTGGCTGGAGGTCGGCCGCCGCGAGGGCGCCGAGCTGCCCAAGGTGTTCCACGTCAACTGGTTCCGCAAGGACGACGACGGCAAGTTCCTTTGGCCCGGCTTCGGCGAGAACAGCCGCGTCCTTGAGTGGATCTTCCGCCGCTGTGAGGGTCAGGGCGAGACGGTGGACTCCGCGATCGGGTTGCTGCCGGCGGAGGGCGACCTCAACACCGACGGCCTGGAGATCTCCGCCGATGCGCTGGGCGACCTGCTCACCGTCGACAACGAGGCGCTTCGTGCCCAGTTGCCGCAGGTCGAGGAGCACCTCGCCCAGTTCGGCGACGACCTCCCCGACGAGGTCGGGGCCCAGCTCGAGGACCTGAAGCAGCGCCTGGCCTGACGGCCCGGCTACCTCTTCTTCTTTCGCCCCTTGGACTTGCCCTTCTTGGCCCCCTTGCCGCAGTTCTTGGCGCGGGGGTCCGGTCCGTCCGTGAAGGCGGAGCCGCCGTTGGCGCCGCAGTCGATCACCTGGTCGGCATGGCCGTCGGCGGCGTCGAGGACGTCCAGGCCGCCCTCGCCGTAGAGGCTGTCAGCGCCGCCTGAGCCGACGAGCTGGTCGGCTCCAGCGCCGCCACGGATGACGTCGTCGCCCTCGCGGCCGAGGATCAATGGATTGTCCTGCCCGTTGCCGAGCAGGGTGTCGTTGCCGGCCGAGCCCTCGAGGATCTCGTTGTCGGCGCGGATCTGCGTCGGCTGGCAGTTGCCGCGGCTCGGGTCCGTGGCGGTCCCGCCCAGCTGGGCCTTCACGCCGCGCGAGCCGGGGCTGGAGATCGCGAGCTCGTAGCGGCCGAACCCCGCGATGTCGTAGCCGGCGCCGCCCCGGTAGTCGTGTCCCTGGCAGGGGTCGTCGGTGACCAGCTGGTCGTTGTCGGGGCCGCCGTCAAGGACATCGCCGCCGGTCCCCTCGGCGATCAGGGCGTCCTCGCCGTCCTCGCCGTGAAAGACGTCGTTGCCCGACCTGCCGGAGAACATCACGTCGGCGCCTCCGCTGCCGTTCATGGTGTCGGACCCGTTGCCGCCGCTGATGTCCGTGGTCATCAGCGCGGGGAAGCCATCGCCCAAGTTGAGCGTGTCGTCGCCCGTGTCCCCGAATGCGGTTATCCAGCCGAGCGAGGCGGCCGGGATCGGGCAGATCACGGTGCCGGGATCCTGCTGAGCGCAGCCGGAGCGCTGGCCGGAATCCGCCGTCACCGCACCGGTCGAGGTCACACGGACCCCGGCCGGGTCGGGGGCGACGGTGAGGCTCTCGTTCTGGGAGCCGGCGGTGTAGGACGGATCCGCGCCCACCACGAACACGCCGGGATCGGGGCCTCCCGGCTGCATCGAGACGAAGGCCTCGAGCGGCCGGGGGTCGTTGACATCCTCGGCGATGCCGAGGCCGCAGCGCTGCTCTCCGGGGGGGACCGCGACGTCCGACGGGTCCGCGTCGCATAGGTCGTCTCCGAGCCCGCCGTACATGGTGTCCGCTCCGCCTCCGCCGACCACGTCGTCGTCGCCCGGGCCGGCGTCGATCACGTTGCCGGCGGCGTCACCGGTGATGTCGTCGTTGAACGCCGAGCCGTTCACGTTCTCGAGGCCGCTCAGGGTGTCCTGGCCGCCGGGCCCCTGCGCCGGGCCCGTGGGCAGGTTGACGGTGACCCCCTGGGGATTCGGGATGTCGTCGCTCGGCATCGCCGGCGCGAAGCTCGCGGTGTCCGTTCCGCCGCCCCCCGCGTAGTCGTCCTTGTTCGTGCCCCCGCGCAGCCAGTCGTCGCCGGAGCCGCCCTTCATCGCGTCGATGCCGTGGGCGCCGATCAGGACGTCGTCGCCTCCCTCTCCGTCCATGTCGTCGTCCAGGAGCTCCCCGAAGAGGCGGTCGTTCCCGTTGCCGCCGAACATGTCCTCGCCGCCGGCGCC
>CAZQCA010000410.1:0-1951 GCA_964591845.1 uncultured Nocardioides sp. | reverse complement strand
GGCGCTACCGTGACATCACTGTGCCGGACACTTGATGTCATTCTGCCCTTGACATGACGTCACAGTGATGTCAGAGTGGAGTCATGGACATCACGCCGTACGTCGACAGCCTCCGCCGCGACCTGGTCGCCGCGTCCGAGGCGGGCGGCGAGGAGACCCGCCGGGCGGCCGAGCGGCTGGCCCTGGCCCTCGACCCCTCTGCCCGGCTGGCCCTGATGGAGGCGATCTCCGAGGCGGCCGCCGAGATCACCTCCGAGATGCCGGCCGGTGGCGTCGACGTGCGACTGTCGGGTCGCGAGCTCGACTTCGTCGTCCACACCGCCGCTCCCCTGCCGCCGTCGGCGCCTGCCGCGCCGCTCTCGCAGACCGCCGACGACCCCGACGAGGGGGGCCTGTCGCGGGTCACCCTCCGCATCCCCGAGTCGGTCAAGGCCAAGGCGGAGGACAAGGCCGCCCAGGCCGGCCAGAGCCTCAACACCTGGCTCGTCAACGTGGTCCGGGCCGCCACCAACGACCACGCGATCAACATCGACATCGACCTCTCCAGCGTGCCGTTCCTCGGCAACCTCGACCCGTTCGCCCAGAAGGGCAAGCCCGGCCAGCGTCGGATGACCGGCTGGGTCTGACCCTCGACCGCCACATCCGGGACCGGCCTCCGCCGGGCCCCGTGGATCCGCACACCCTCGACAAGGAGCACACGATGAGCGACTACCGCTTCGACACGCCCGCGCCGGTCCGGCTCTTCTGCGAGATCGGGCGCGGTGGCGTACGCCTCACCGCGACGGACACGACCGAGACCCAGGTCCAGATCACGGGGCCCGTGGCCGACCAGGTGACGGTCCGCCAGGAGGGCGACGAGATCACGATCGTCGCGCCCCGTCAGCGCACCGGGTTCTTCGGCGGGGAGGCCGAGGTACACGTCGCCGTCACCCTGCCCACGGGCTCCGACGCGATGGTGAAGACCGGGTCCGCCGACATCGACCTGGCCGGGGTCTACGGCGCCTGCGTGCTGCGGTCCGGCTCGGGCCAGGTCACCGCCGAGACCCTCGGCGGCCCCAGCCAGGTCGAGACCGGCTCCGGCGACATCGCGGTCCAGCTGGCCAGCGCCGAGCTGCGCGCGAAGTCCGGATCGGGCGACGTCCAGGTCACCCACGCCGAGGGCGCCGTCGCGGTGTCCACCGGGTCGGGCGACGTGCGCGTCGACACCGCCCGCGGCGCGACCGCCGTCAAGACGGGCTCCGGGGACCTGCTCGTCGAGGACGCCCACGACGACGTCTCACTGGCCACCGGGTCCGGCGACATGGTCGTCGGGAGCGCCCACCGCGGCCGGCTCACGATGCGCGGCGCCTCCGGCGACGTCCACATCGGCGTCCCGGCCGGCACCCCCGTCTGGACCGACATCTCCACCGTCACCGGCGACATCCGGTCCGACCTGGAGTCGGCCGGGGAGCCCGCCGAGGGCGCCGACTTCGTCGAGGTCCGCGCCAAGACCGTCAGCGGCGACATCCTGCTGCGCCAGGTCTGACCCCACTGCCCACCACACTCCGACATCTTGAGGAGACCGTCATGCACATCGAGCTCCAGGCAGCCCTCGCCCGCCAGAAGGAAGAGGCGATCGCCCGCCGCGTCCGCTCCACCCGCCCCACCGTCCGCACCCTGTCGGCCGACCCGGACCGGCGTACCCGCAGCCTCTCCCGGGTCGTCCGCTTCGACGGCTGACGCCGCGTCCGTCCCCGACTCGCAGCGCCACGATTGTGCGGAAACGACAGGTCCTCGTCACGAATCGCCGACGTTTGAGCCCAAACGTCGACCATCGCGCCGACGGCCCGGCGCTCTCAGATCCGGGACCGGTGGAAGTTCTGGAACGACTTCGACGGCGTCGGGCCTCGCTGGCCCTGGTAGCGCGACCCGTACTTCTCCGAGCCGTAGGGGTGCTCGGCGGGCGAGGTCA
>CAZQCA010000409.1:0-1958 GCA_964591845.1 uncultured Nocardioides sp. | reverse complement strand
GTCTTCGCCGGCGTACTTGAGGTCTTGCGGCGGCGCGCCGACCGAGGCGAACTGGAAGATCTTGTTCCGCTCGCCGAGGGTGGTGTCGCCCTCGACCACGGCGTGGGGGCCAATCCACGTGCCGGCCGCGGCCTTCACCTTCGGGCCGACGATGGCGTAGGGGCCGACCTCGACGGAAGGGTGAAGCTGCGCACCCGCCGCGATGATGGCCGTGGGATGAATCGCCACGGTCAGCTCTCCTGGCGAGCGTCGGCGGCGGCGGCGCGCGTGGAAGCGGCCGAGGAACTCTTCGAAGGTCTTCTCGCCGGCGGTGCGCCACACGTACTGCACGCTGGGGCGGGGCATGAACTGCCGCTTCACCAGGGTGTGCCGCTCGTCGTGGTGGATGAAGTGACAGATGACGGCGGCCATCTGCTTCTCGGCCGCGTGGGCGACCAGCTCTTCGAGAAACGCGGCGCGACGCGCGTCGGCGCCTTCGCCCCCGCCGACCATCAGGCGGTGGCCGGGCGCGGCGCTCATCGGAATGCCCAGCACCAGCCGCAGGTCGTAGCGCACGCCCAGCCGCTGCGCGGCGCGCGCCCAGGCGCCCTCGAAGAGCACCTCGCCGCCGGACTCGCGCTTCTGGTACGCGGCGGCGGCTCCCTGCAGCTTGCCGCCTTCGAACCAGCCGAGGTGATGGGGCTGCCAGGCGGTGCTCTCGCCGGCGAGGCCCGCGCTCTCGAGCGCCGAGAGGTACCCGTGGGTCAGAAACGGCGCGTCGCCCGGAAGCAGCAGCGCGTCCCACGCTTTGGGGTCGACCTCGCTGATGCTCGAGAAGGCGCGGAGCACGGCGCGCCAGACCTTACACCTTCGGTGGCTTGTGCCGTTCCGCGCCGAGCTCGGCCTTGAGCGCGTCCTTCACCGGGACGATCGCTCCGACGGTGGTGTACGCCACCTTCCCGGTGCGGGTGTGGGTGTGCTTGAGCGGGAAGCCGCTGGCGCGGGGCAGAAACCACTCGCGCACGCGCGGCAGCGGAAGCTGGTGCACCTCGCGCGTCTCGAGGTCGACGTAGAGCAGCAGGTCGGCCTCTGAGTAGAGAAAGCAGCCGGGCGTGTCTTTCTCGAGGTTGCTCACCAGCTCGAAGAAGTAGTTGCCGCGCCGCGCGTGGCGGTCGCCCTTCACCTCGACCCCGAGCGGCTCTTTGCCGGGGCGGTCCCACAAGAGGTCGACGCCGCGGTGCTGGAAGCGCGGGTCCGACTGGACGTCGTGGACTTCCGAGAGGGGGTCGAGGCGGGTGAGGTGCTCGCGCGCGAGGGACACCGCCCGGTCGGCGGCGCCCATGACGCCGCGCATCGTGTACGAACGGGTCACGTGAAGCCGATCCGCGTCGCCATGCTTCGTTGGAACCTGCGGTGCGTCCTCACGGACAAACAACGTCCGCTCCGGGCGCTCCTCGGCTCCGCCTCGCCTGGCTTGCGTCTCTGCTTCACTACTTCCGGGTCAGCTCGACGCCGGCCGCGACCAGCTGCACTTCCTGCGGCTTGCCGTCCTTGCCGCGGGGAACAGTCGCCCCTTCGGACTCGTAGTGCTTGGCGGTCTCGTCAGACAGCGCGGCGACCTTCACCACGCCCTCGACTTTGGCGGTGCTGCCGGCCGAGTCGAGCGGAACGAAGAAGCCGTAGTCCTTGAAGGTGATGCGCACGCCCGGGCCCTTGTCGGCCGCGGCGAGCTCCATCCAGCAGCCCTTGCGCTCGCAGGCCTTGCGCACCTTGCCCTCGAGCTGCACCGTCTTGCCGTCGTGCGCCGCGGGCTTGGCGAGCAGCTCGGTCAGCGCCACCTTCTGCGCGCCCTTGAGCTTGTCGCCGCGCAGCAGCACCTCGCCGGCCGCCGGCTTGGCCGCCGCGGTGATGCCTGCGCCGCCGCCCTTGGCGCCGCCTTCACAGGAGTCGCCGTCTTTGTGCGCGTGTTTGTCTTTGCC
>CAZQCA010000408.1:0-1968 GCA_964591845.1 uncultured Nocardioides sp. | reverse complement strand
GAGCGCGCGGGTGGCGCCGAAGGACTTCTCGAGACCGTGGATCTCGACCGGGTTCACACCTCGACACTACGACGCGGCGCAGGCAGCCGCGCGGCGGGGCGGCGCACCGCGCCGAGCGGCGTGGGCGCGCCTCACGAGCCTGCGTTGTCGACCTCGACGACGAGGCTCAGCGCGTCTCGGACCGCGGCGTCCAGCTCGGCCCGGCGCGGCTCGGGCACCGGCAGCCACGGCCCGACCACGGTGAGCCGGGCCAGCCGGCTGTCGGCCAGCACCTGCTCGACCGCGTCGCGGTCGCCGCCGGCCACGACGGGGAGCGCACCCCGGTCGGCCAGCAGACGGGAGGCGTGGTCGGCGGCGGCCTCGAACGCCTGGCGCGCCTGGTTGTCGCGGCGGCGGGCGAAGCGCTGCTGGCTCTGGCCGCCCGCCTTGGTCCGTCCTTGGACGTGCCGCCGGCCGACCTTGCTCTCCACCTGCGCGCCGCCGGACATCCGGGCGACCGCGAAGCCACCCTTGCGGACGAGCAGCACCCCCCACTCCGCGGGCGGGGCGACCGCGTCCAGGAAGGCGCCGGGCTCCGCCTCGCCGTCGTACGCCGTGGAGAACGGCAGCCGGGCCACGAACGCCGCCCCGTCCTCGGCCACGCCCCTCAGCGCGCCTCCGGCGACCGCGAGTGACGCGGTGCCGTGCCGGTCCTCGAAGTTGGCCACCCAGCGCGGCCACCGGCCGGGCGGGACGAGGACGTGGGTCACTTGCCCGAGGCTACCGACGGAACCTCCGCCCCGGCCGCCGCGTCCCACCCGCATGACGCGTCGTCCTCGCACGCCGGTGGCGGCGGCCTCCCTCCTCGTGCTGCTGCTGCTCGCACTCACCGGCTGCGGCAGCGACCTCCTGCGCCGCGTCACCGGCGGGCCAGGGATCGACGACGTGCCGGACTTCACCTTCGAGACCGCCGACGGGGACGTCGCCGTGCCTCCGTGGACGTGGTGCTACGGCAACGGCTGCGCCGACGGCGGCCCGTCCGAGCGCCCGCGGGTGCTCGCCGGCGACAGCCTCGTCTTCTCCTGGCCGGAGGACGGCTGGGAGTTCCAGGCCACGTTCCGCGAGCCCGGCGCCCGGTGTCCGCGCTCCCTCACCGTGCCCGTGGCGGATCTGGGCGACCACCGCTATCGCATCACCCCGGCCGGGCCGGCGGGGAGATGGCACGTCGACGTGTTCGGCAACGGCTCGTCCGGCGACGCGATCACCACGGTCGAGTGGACGACGACGAGCGAGGGCCCGGTCCAGGAGCCGGTGGGCACGGTCTCGGTGCTGACCGAGCACGACGGCGAGCTCGACAGCTACGGCGTCGAGCTGTCGGTGGACCACCTCGCGGCGACGCCGCGGACGGCGTCGGCCCGGGTGGTCGTGACCGCCGCCTCGGGGCGCTCGGTGACGCTCGAGCCGCAGCGTGCTCGCGGCTGCCAGGCCGCCGGCTCCCTGTGGTTCTCCTCCCCCGACCGGGTCGGCCGGCGCGCGCTCGCCCTCGGTGACGGGCCCTTCGGCTACCGCGTGGAGCTCACGCTCGACGGCCGCACGTACGTCGGCACCGGGAGCTGGCCGGACGACGAGATCGCGGACATGGCGCCGGCCACGGCGCTGACCTGGGAGCCCGCGCTCCCGGCTTACACGCCCTGACGTCGCGGCGTCGACCCGCGGAGGCCGAGGCCGGTCTCAGACGTTGAAGCCGAGCGCCCGCAGCTGGTCGCGGCCGTCGTCGGTGATCTTGTCGGGACCCCACGGCGGCATCCAGACCCAGTTGATCACCACGTCGCTGACCATCCCCTCGAGGGCGGCATGAGTCTGGTCCTGGATCACGTCGGTCAGCGGGCAGGCGGCGGAGGTCAGCGTCATGTCGAGGACGACGTGGTGCTCCTCCTCGATGTGGACGCCGTAGAGCAGGCCCAGGTCGACGACGTTGATGCCGAGCTC
>CAZQCA010000407.1:0-1972 GCA_964591845.1 uncultured Nocardioides sp. | reverse complement strand
GTACTTGTCGGCGATGGCCTGGACGTCGTCCATCTGGGCGGCGTCGCCCGCCACCGTCTCGTCGTACCAGAGCAGGGTGTAGCCGTGCTCCAGGTTGTGCACCAGCTTGCCCAGCGGAGGCCGGTCGTCGGCGGTGTAGAACTTGCGCTCCATCTCCTCCCACACACCCCAGTGGGTGCCGAAGGCGGGCGGTGAGTCGGGGTAGGTCAGGTCGGTGCCCTCGGCCACGTGGTCGTTGTTGCCGTTGGCCGGCTTGGTGGTGATCTCGCCGCAGGCCGAGGCGGGCGCGCCGATGTCCTCGACGGCCAGCGAGCGGAACTCGCGGTTGTCCCACCAGTCCCGGGACACGTAGGGGACGGCGCTGCTGAACCAGAGCGTGCTGCCGATCAGGGCGAGCGCGACGAGCCCGCTGACGCCGATGATCAGGAAGCTGCGTCCGCGCGAGGACGCCTGGGCGGCGCGGAGCTGCTCGACGCGGGCGCGCCGGTCGGCGCTGGAGGACTTGGCCACGGCCGGAAGTCTACGGAACAGCCGGTCGCAGCACTGCGAAGCCGCCGGACTCGGACACGACCTCCCAGCCGTGCGCGAACGCGAGCACCCGGACCGTCACGGCGTCTCCGGTGACCCGCACCTCTCCGTCGGCTCCGATCGCCGCCGCCCGGTCGCCCATCACCCGCCCCAAGGCCTCGACCAGCTCGTCGGCGGCTGCCGGCGCGCCGTACGACGACCGGTCGGCCGGGTCGCCACCCAGCGCCCGGACGACGGCCTCGCGGGCTCCCAGGCCGAACAGGTCCTCGTCGTCCGGCCGCACCAGCGCCGTCGCCCCGGGGCCGTCCTGCCCCGGGGGAAGCACCAGGTCCGCGCGCCCGCGGACCACGGCGAAGGGCCGTCGGCCCAGCTTGCCCTGCGCCAGCTCCGCGGCGCCGGCGAGCTCGTCGGCCACGGCCGGCTCGGTGACCTGCAGGAGGTGGCCGTAGTCGTCGGTCCGCCCGGCGAAGGACTCCAGCACGGCCACGCCCGCGGCGCCCACGGCGATGTCGGTCTGTCCGCGCCGCCAGGCGCGGCCGGCGGTGTCGGTGACGACGACGCCGACGTTGGCGCCGGTCCGCTCGCGCAGTCCGGCGCGCAGCTCCCGCGCGGAGCGGTCGGGATCGACCGGCAGGGGGACGACGCGGCCCGCCGCGACGTTGGACTCGTCGACGCCGGCGGCCGCCAGCGTGATCCCGAGCCGGTGCCTCGCGATGACGAGCGCTCCGCGCCGGGCCACCACGCGGGCGGTCTCGGCGGCCACCACCTCGTCCCGCGGACGCTCGGTCACCCGGCCCTCGGCCTTGGCCACCGCCTTGCTGGTGACCACGACGACGTCGCCGTCGCGCGGGGACAGGAGGGAGGCGACCAGCAGGACGAGGTCGGCGCCCTCCTCGATCTCGGGTGCTCCCTCCGGGGCCAGCACCACCAGCTCGCTCACCGCACCAGCTCCAGGGCAGCGGCCGCCATCGCGGCGGTGGCGTCGAGGTCGGTCATCAGCAACGGGACCGCGCGACAGCGCATTCCCGCGGCCTCGACCTCGGCGACCAGGTCCGCGTCCGTCTCGTCCACCAGCCACGCGTCGAGCACGCCGCCGGCCGCCCGGGCGCCGTAGTGCCGGGCCACACCGGCCGCGCTCACCGGCACCCCGAGCGCGGTCAACAGCTGCTCGGCCATGCCGCGCACATGCCGACCGCCGACGATGGGCGAGACCCCCACCACGGGTGCCGGGGTGCTCGCGACAGCCTCGCGCACTCCCGGCACCCCGAGGATCGTCCCCACTGAGACGACCGGGTTGGACGGCGGGACCAGGACGACGTCGGCCGTCGTGATGGCCTCGAGGACCCCGGGCGCCGGCGCCGCCTCCTCCTGGCCCACGGCGAGCACCGCCTCGACCGGCACCTCGGCCCGCAGCCGCACCCAGTACTCCTGGAAGTGCACGACC
>CAZQCA010000406.1:0-1973 GCA_964591845.1 uncultured Nocardioides sp. | reverse complement strand
CCGGCACCGAGCGCGAGATCCCCGCCGAGCTGGTGCTGTTCGCGATGGGCTTCGTCGGCCCCGAGCGCCCGGGCCTGGTCGAGCAGCTCGGCGTGGAGCTCGACGAGCGGGGCAACGTCGCCCGCGACGCGGCGTACGCCACCTCGGTCGAGGGCGTCTTCGTGGCCGGCGACGCCGGCCGGGGACAGTCGCTGATCGTGTGGGCCATCGCCGAGGGACGCGCCGCCGCCGCCGAGGTCGACCGCTTCCTCACGGGGTCGACCACGCTGCCGGTGCCGATCCCACCCACCGCCCGGCCGCTGACCGCCTGACGCGCCGGTGGGTCGGTCGTCTCGGGGCGGCCCGCCGCGTTGTTGGAACGATCAAACAGGGCTAGGGTCGGATCCCGTGCGAAGAGCCAAGATCGTGTGCACCCTGGGCCCCGCCGTCGGCACCCCGGAGCGGATCCAGGAGCTGGTCGACGCGGGGATGGACGTGGCCCGGCTCAACATGAGCCACGGGTCATACGCCGACCACGAGCGCTCCTACCGCCTGGTGCGGCAGGCGGCCGACGACGCAGGCCGGGGAGTCGGCATCTTCGCCGACCTGCAGGGCCCCAAGATCCGCTTGGAGCGGTTCGCCGACGGGCCGGTGGTGCTCGAGGCCGGGCAGGCCTGGACCATCACGACCCGCGACGTGCCCGGCGACGCGAAGGCGTGCGGCACGACCTACAAGGGGCTCCCGGGTGACGTCGCCGAGGGCGACCCCATCCTGATCGACGACGGCAAGGTGCGGCTCCGGGTGACGTCGGTCGAGGACACCGACGTCCACACCGAGGTCGTGGTCGGCGGCCGGGTCAGCGACAACAAGGGCATCAACCTGCCCGGCGTCGCGGTGTCGGTGCCGGCCCTGTCCGACAAGGACGAGGAGGACCTGCGCTGGGCGCTGCGCACCGGCGTCGACTTCGTCGCGCTGAGCTTCGTGCGCAGCGGCGCCGACGCGGACGACGTACGCCGGATCATGGAGGAGGAGGAGGTCCTCGTCCCCGTGATCGCCAAGATCGAGAAGCCCCAGGCGCTGGCGGCCATCGACGCGATCGTCGACGCCTTCGACGGCATCATGGTCGCCCGCGGCGACCTGGGCGTGGAGTGCCCGCTGGAGGACGTCCCGGTCCACCAGAAGCTGCTCATCGACAAGGCGCGACGCAACGCCAAGCCGGTGATCGTGGCCACCCAGATGCTGGAGTCGATGATCTCCGCGCCCGCACCCACGCGGGCCGAGGCCTCCGACGTCGCCAACGCCGTGCTCGACGGCGCCGACGCGGTGATGCTGTCGGGGGAGACCAGCGTCGGCGACTACCCGATCGACGCCGTGCAGACGATGGCCCGGATCATCGAGTCCACCGAGGAGCACGGGCTCATGCACATGGCCGCCCTCAGCTGGCAGCCGTTCACCCGGGGCGGCATCATCGCCAAGGCCGCCGCGCAGGTGGCGGAGTCGATCGGCGCCACCTACCTCGTCGCGTTCACGGCGACCGGTGACTCGGCCCGACGGCTGGCCCGCTACCGCGGCCCGATCCCCATCCTCGCCTTCACCACGAAGGACTCCACCCGGTCCCAGCTGTCGATGACGTGGGGGGTCGAGACGTTCAAGATGGAGGAGGTGGAGCACACCGACGAGATGGTGCGGCAGGTCGACGAGGCGCTGCTGCACATCGGGCGGGTCAGCGAGGGGGAGCAGGTCGTCATCATCGCCGGCAGCCCGCCCGGCATCCCCGGCTCCACCAACGCGCTGCGCATCCACCGGATGGGCGACGCGCTCCACGAGGTCGCGCCCGCCTACCGGCGCGCGACGTGACGCGGAGATCGGGGGGCGGTGCCGACGCACGGGCGTACCCCGGGTGGGATTCGAACCCACACTGGATGGTGTTTGAGACCATTGCCTCTGCCGTTGGGCTACCGGGGCGTGCGAGGGACCAAGGTACCCGACCAGTA
>CAZQCA010000405.1:0-1990 GCA_964591845.1 uncultured Nocardioides sp. | reverse complement strand
CCCGACGCCTCCTTCGCCGGCGAGCACGACACCTATCTCTGGGTGCGCGGCATCGACGACGTGCTCGACAAGGTGCGCGCCTGCTGGGCCAGCCTCTTCACCGACCGGGCCATCGCCTACCGGGAGGAGATGGGCTACGACCACGCCAAGGTGGACATGGGGGTGGCGATCCAGAAGATGGTCCGTCCCCGGGCGGCGGGGGTGGCCTTCACCCTCGACCCCACCAACGGCGACCGCTCCGGGATCTGCATCGACTCGGCGTGGGGGTTCGGCGAAGGGGTCGTGTCGGGCTCCGTCACGCCCGACAACTTCCTGGTCGACAAGGTCATGTACTGCATCAACCGCCGCACGATCTCCCCCAAGGCACAGGCCTACCAGCTCCAGGGCGACGCCGTCTGCCTGTGCGACCTCGACGAGGACACCTCCAACGCGCCCTCCCTCACCGACGACGAGATCATCGCGATCGCCAAGCTGGCGCGCACCGCGGAGCGCCACTACGGCTGCCCGCAGGACATCGAGTGGGCCGTCGACGACGACCTGCCCTCGGGTGAGGACGTCGTCCTCCTCCAGGCTCGCCCCGAGACCGTGTGGAGCAAGAAGTCCACGGAGGTCAAGGCCGAGGCCGACCTGATGTCGAGCATCGTCTCGACCCTGGTCAACCCCCTCTACTCGCGCAAGGGGGGCAACTCGGCGTCGTGACCACGCTCGGGGGCACGGTGACCCCGACGCCGGCAGTCAGCACCAGCAACCAGCACCACCACCCACCCACCCCGTCACCCGGCATCCCGTCGGATGCGTCCCACCGGAGGATGAAGCACTCATGGCCGATCGTTTCCCGAGCCCGTTCGACATCGAGCCGCCTTCCGGCGCCGAGGGATGGGAAGAGCTCTACACCTACTCCTCGCTGTTCGGCGAGGAGCGCCGCAAGTACGAGGACACCGGCTTCTGGTTCCAGGACGGCGTCCACTGGCCCGAGGCGCTGAGCCCGTGGGACGCCTCGCTGTTCGAGATGGCGATCACCGGCCTCGGTCAGTACAACACCCGGCACTACCTGGTCCCGCCGGCGTACGGCGTGGACTTCCGCATCCTCAACGGCTACGTCTACCTGTCTCCGGTGCCCGCGCCTCCGGAGGACATCGAGGGCCGGGTGCCGCTGTTCATGGAGCGGGCCGGCTACTACTTCGGCAACTGGGACCGGCTCTACGACGCCTGGCTGGTCAAGATGCGCACGCTGGTCCAGGAGATGACCGACCTGGAGTTCGCACCGCTCCCCGAGATGGAGGACATCGAGGTCATCACCTCGGGTGCCGGGGTCGGCTCCGGGCACACGATGATCGCCAACTACCACGAGCTGCTGAGCAAGGCGATCCAGCTGTGGCAGTACCACTTCGAGTTCCTCAACCTCGGCTACGCCGCCTACCTCGACTTCTTCGGCTTCTGCAAGCAGGCGTGGCCGAGCATCCCCGACCTGGCGATCGCGAAGATGGTGGCGGGCGTCGACGTCGACCTCTTCCGGCCCGACGACGAGCTCAAGCGCCTCGCCCGCAAGGCCGTCGAGGACGGACTGGCCGACCGCTTCTCCTCGCGAGACGTCGACACCACGTGCGAGCTGCTCAAGGCCGACGACGCCGGGCAGGGCTGGATCGCCGAGTGGGACAAGGCCTGCGAGCCCTGGTTCAACTTCTCGACCGGGTCGGGCTTCTATCACTCCGACAAGATCTGGATCCAGAACGTCGAGGTGCCGTTCGGCTACATCGCCGACTACATCGACCGGGTCAAGGACGGCGTGGACCTCAACCGCCCGGTCGAGGCGCTGCACGCCGAGCGCGACCGGGTCGTGTCGGAGTACCGCGACCTGCTGGACTCCGAGGAGGACAAGGCCGCCTTCGACGGCAAGCTCGGGCTGTCCCGCACCGTGTTCCCCTACGTCGAGAACCACAACTTCTACGTCGAGCACTGGGCCCACTCGGTGATCTGGCGCAAGATGCGC
>CAZQCA010000404.1:0-2013 GCA_964591845.1 uncultured Nocardioides sp. | reverse complement strand
CGTGTTGCGGCCGCGGAGCAGCATCTGGAGGCAGATGTTGGGCACGGCCTCGCGCAGCGCGGCCAGCCGCTCCCACGGGTCCTCGGAGAGGAAGCGCAGCGCGACGTCGTACGTCGCCCCGCCCCAGCACTCCAGCGACCACAGCTGCGGCGTGGTGCGGGCGACGTGGCCGGCCACCTGGAGCAGGTCGCGGGTGCGCACCCGGGTGGCCAGCAGGCTCTGGTGGGCGTCGCGGAAGGTCGTGTCGGTGACCGCCACCGTCGACCGCTCCCGCAGCGCCCGGGCGAACGCCTCGGGACCCAGAGCGGTCAGCTGCTGGCGGCTGCCGTCGGGCGGCGCCGCGTCGAGGTCGACGTCGGGCAGCTTGGTGCGCGGGTCGAGGGTCACCGGGGCGCTGCCGTGGGGCTGGTTGACGGTGACGTCGGCGAGGAACTGGATGAGCCGCGTGCCGGGGTCGCCGTGCGAGCGGGCGGTGAGCAGCTGCGGGTGGGTGTCGATGAACGCCGTGGTGACGCCGCCGGCGGCGAAGTCGGGGTCGTCGAGCACCGCCTGGAGGAAGGGGATGTTGGTCGAGACTCCCTGGATCCGGAACTCCGCGAGCGCCCGCCGCGCCTTCTCGACGGCCTTGCCGAAGGTCCGGCCGCGGCAGGTGAGCTTGGCGAGCATCGAGTCGAAGTGAGCGGACACCTCGGCCCCGGTGTAGGTGGTGCCGCCGTCGAGGCGGACGCCCGCGCCGCCGGGGGAGCGGTACGTCGTGATCTTGCCCGTGTCGGGCCGGAACCCGTTGGCGGGGTCCTCGGTGGTGATCCGGCACTGCAGGGCGGCGCCTCGGAGGGTGACGGTGTCCTGGGAGAGACCGAGGTCGGCCAGGGTCTCGCCGGCGGCGATGCGCAGCTGCGACTGCACGAGGTCGACGTCGGTCACCTCCTCGGTGACCGTGTGCTCGACCTGGATCCGGGGGTTCATCTCGATGAACACGTAGCTGCCGGAGGGGTCGAGCAGGAACTCGACGGTGCCGGCGTTGACGTAGCCGATCTCGCGGGCGAACCGGACGGCATCGGCGCAGATGCGCTCGCGCAGGTCGGGGGCGAGATGGGGTGCCGGTGCGATCTCGATGACCTTCTGGTGGCGTCGCTGCACCGAGCAGTCGCGCTCGAACAGGTGGATGACCTGGCCGTCGGCGTCGGCCAGGATCTGGACCTCGATGTGCCGCGGGTCGACCACGGCCTGCTCGACGAACACCGTCGGGTCGCCGAAGGCGCCCTCGGCCTCGCGCATACAGGCCTCGATCGCCTCCCGGAGCCGGTCGGGGTCGTCGACCTTGCGCATGCCCCGCCCGCCACCGCCGGCGACGGCCTTGACGAAGAGCGGGAACGGGATCGCCTGGGAGGCCTCGACCAGGGCGTCCGCGTCGGTGGAGGGCTCCACGCTCTGCAGGGTCGGGATGCCGGCCGCCCGCGCCGCCGCGATCGCCCGCGCCTTGTTGCCGGTGAGGGTGAGCACCTCGGCGGGCGGACCGACGAACGTGAGGCCGGCCGCCGTACAGGCCTCGGCGAGGGCCGGGTTCTCCGACAGGAACCCGTAGCCCGGGTAGACGGCGTCGGCGCCGGCGCGCACCGCCGTGGCCACGATGCCCTCGGGGTCGAGGTAGGCGCGGACGGGGTGCCCCCGCTCCCCGATCTCGAACGCCTCGTCGGCCTTGAGCCGGTGCTCCGACCAGCGGTCCTCCCACGGGAACACGGCCACCGTCGACGCGCCCACCTCGTACGCCGCCCGGAACGCGCGCACCGCGATCTCCCCGCGGTTGGCCACCAGCACCTTGGAGAACATGGCGCCGAGGTTAGTCGGCAGCGAGGGTGCGGTGCGTCACACCGACCCTGCCTGAGACGCCCCTCGCCTGGGGATGGCGCGCGGTGGTTGAGGAGGGTGCGGAGCAGCCGTCTCGAAACCCTGCATCGCCGGGGGGTGGCGCGCCGTGGTTGAGGAGGCTGCGGAGCAGCCGTCTCGAACCCT
>CAZQCA010000403.1:0-2014 GCA_964591845.1 uncultured Nocardioides sp. | reverse complement strand
CAGGTCGTCATAAGTCTCTCGTCGTACGACGACGCGCGCGACGCCGTCCCGCACCGCGACCACCGGAGGCCGCAGGGCGTGGTTGTAGTTCGAGGCCATCGACCGGCAGTAGGCGCCGGTGCCCGGCACCGCCAGTAGATCACCCGGCGTCAGGTCGGCGGGCAGGAACTCGTCCTTGACGACGATGTCGCCCGCCTCGCAGTGCTTGCCGACGACACGGGACAGCATCGGAGGGGCCGACGAGGCGCGCGACGCCAGGGCGCACGAGTAGTCGGCGTCGTAGAGGGCGGTGCGGATGTTGTCGCTCATGCCGCCGTCGACGCTGACGTAGGTGCGCGCGGCCCCTCCGTCGAGCTCGACCTCCTTGACGGTGCCGACCGTGTAGACCGTGCACATGGCCGGCCCGACGATGGCCCGCCCGGGCTCGATGGACAGGTGCGGCTCCGGGATGCCGAGCGCCCGGCACTCGTGCTCGACGATCTTGCTCATCTCGGTGGCGAGCTGCGCCGGGTCGGACGGGTCGTCCTGGGTGGTGTAGGCGATGCCGAAGCCGCCGCCCAGGTCCATCTCGGGCAGCGTCACGCCGAGCTCCTCCGAGACCGTCGCCTGCAGCGCGAGCACCCGGCGGGCGGCGACCTCGAATCCCGAGGTGTCGAAGATCTGGCTGCCGATGTGGGAGTGCAGTCCCAGCAGCTCCAGGCCGTCGGCCGCGAGCACCCGGCGTACGGCCTCGAGGGCGTCGCCGGAGGTGATCGAGAACCCGAACTTCTGGTCCTCGTGGGCGGTGGCGATGTACTCGTGGGTGTGCGCCTCGACCCCCGCGGTCACCCGCACCATCACCCGGGCGGTCAGCCGGGTGTCGCCCGCGATCGCCGAGAGCCGGGCGATCTCGTCGAAGGAGTCCACGATGATCCGGCCGACGCCGACGGCGACGGCGTGGCGCAGCTCCATGGTCGACTTGTTGTTGCCGTGATAGCCGATCCGCGCGGGGTCGAAGCCGGCTCGCAGCGCCACGGCCAGCTCCCCCTCGGAGCACACGTCGAGGCTCAGCCCCTCCTCGGCCACCCAGCGCGCCACCTCGGTGCAGAGGAACGCCTTGCCCGCGTAGAACACCTCGTAGGCGCCGAACGCCTCGCGGAAGGCGCGGGCCCGGGCGCGGAAGTCGGCCTCGTCGAGCACGTAGGCCGGGGTGTTGTGGTCGGCGACGAGGTCGGCGACCGCCAGTCCCCCGATCTCGAGCGCTCCGTCGTCAGCGCGGTGGGCCGTCGTCGACCACAGGTGCGGGACCAGCGCGTTGTGGTCGGCGGGCTCACGGAGCCATGCCGGTCCCTTCAACGCCCCTTCGGCGTGGGCCCACCCGGCCTCGTGCGCGCGCATCTCGTCGTACTCCCGTCTGCCGAGCCGGTGAGCTACATCCGCTCGGGAGCGGAGACGCCCAGCAGCGTCAGCCCGTTGGCGAGGACGATGCGGGTGGCCGCCACCAGGACGAGGCGGGCCAGGTTGACCGGCCGCACCGGCTCGTCGCCCTGCGGCAGCATGCGGCACTCCTTGGTGTCGTACCACTTGTTGAACACCGACGCGGTGTCCTCGAGGTAGCGCGCGACCCGGTGGGGCTCGCGCAGCTCCGACGCGCTGGCGACGACGCGCGGGAGCTCCGCGAGCGCCCGCAACAACTCCCCGTCACGCTCGTGGGCGAGCAGGGACGGGTCGAAGGCGTCGCCGGCGTCGACGGTCATCCCCAGTGCGGCGGCGTTGGCCATCATCCGGCAGGTCCGGGCGTGGGCGTACTGCACGTAGTAGACCGGGTTGTCGTTGGACGCGCGGGTCCACAGGTCCAGGTCGATGTCGATCGTCGTGTCGTTGGTGTAGCGCGCGAGGGCGTAGCGCGAGGCGTCGACGCCGATGGCGTCGACCAGGTCGTTCATCGAGATGACCGTGCCGGCCCGCGTGGACATCCGCAGCGGCTCGCCGTCCGTGAGGAGGTTGTCCATCAGGCCCATCAGGATCACGAGGG
>CAZQCA010000402.1:0-2016 GCA_964591845.1 uncultured Nocardioides sp. | reverse complement strand
ACGGTCACAACCGTCGGCTCCTGGCCGAGATCGTGGGCCGACTCGACATCGCCGTGGAGCTGAGCGGCGGGATCCGCGACGACGAGGCGTTGGAGGCGGCGATGGCGACGGGGTGCCGTCGGGTCGTCATCGGCACCGCCGCGCTGGGGCGTCCCCGCTGGTGTGCGCAGTCGATCGCCACTCACGGCGATCGGGTGGTGGTCGGCCTCGACGTCCGGGGCGCCACCCTGGCGGCCCGCGGGGGTACCGAGGAGAGCGGCGATCTCTACGAGACCCTGGCGCGACTCGACGCCGAGGGCTGCGCGCGGTACGTCGTCACCGACGTCGACCAGGACGGCATGCTGCGGGGTCCCAACCTGCGGCTGCTGGCCGATGTCTGCGCGGCCACCGAGAACCCCGTCGTCGCCAGCGGTGGCGTCGCCTCCCTCGACCACGTCCGGGCGCTGATGGCGCTGGTCCCGATCGGCGTGGAGGGCTCGATCATCGGCTCCGCGCTCCACGAAGGCCGGTTCACCCTGGAGGGGGCGCTGGCGCTGACGCGTGGCGTGCACTGAGGCTCGCCCGACCGCGAACTGGGATCACGCCAGGGCGCGGACGGCGGCGGTGACGCCGGCGGCGCTGACGACCACGACCAGGAAGGGGGGCCCGGAGGGCGACGGCGACGATGCCGGCGACCAGGCCGGCGGCGCGGGCGTCGAGGACGAGGGTCGTGCCGTCGGCGAAGGTCTGGACCACGACGAGCGCGGCCAGCAACGCCGGGGGCAGGAGGGCGGTGACTTCGGTGAAGGTGCGGGGGACCCGGATGTGGTCCAGCACGAGCAGCCCGGTCGCCTTCAGGCCGTAGGACAGCGCCCCCAGCAGGATGATCGCCGTCCAGCTCACGACACGACCTGAAATTGCGCCGATTTGTCACGCCAGGCGTTACAAATCGGCGCAATTTCGGTGGGGTGGAGGCGGAGGCGGGTCATGCGGAGGGTTCCCGGCGGAGGAACCAGAGGGCGGGGAGGACACCGAGGGTGGCGAGGAGGATGGGGGCGCCGGCGGGGAGGAGGGGGATGCTCACGAAGGCGATGACGCCGCCCGCCACCGCAGCGATCAGGCCGGGCTTCTTGCGCAGGTGGGGGGCCATGAGGGCGACGAAGCCGGCGGGGAAGGCGGCGTCGAGTCCATAGGTCTCCGGGTCGCCGATGGCGTTGCCGCCGAGGGCACCGATGAGCGTCCCGAGGTTCCAGAGGACGAAGACGGCGATCCCGGTGAACCAGAACGCCTTCTCGCCCTCGGCGGGATCCCGCTGGGCCACAGCCATCGCCGTGGACTCGTCGAGCACGACGTGGGCGGCGATCAGTCGTCGCCCGCGACCGCCCTTCAACATCGGGTTGAGCACCAGGCCGTACATGCCGTTGCGGGCCGCCAGCAGGCCGGCCGAGGCAAACACGGCGGCCGTGGTGCCGCCGGAGCTGATCACACCGACGGCCGCGAACTGGGAGCCCCCGGTGAACACCAGGATCGACATGACCTGGGCCTGGGCGACGCTGAAGCCGGTGGCCACGGCGAAGACGCCGAAGGCCATGCCGAAGACGCCCACGGCGAAGGCGACCACGAAGCCGTCGCGGCGCCGGAACGGGGGCGGGGCGTCGGGGGTGGGGGCAGGGTCGGTCATGGCCGGGCGGCCATCATGGTCGACTGTGACCTACGAAGAGATCGACTATCGGGTGCAGGCCGGCGTGGCCACGATCACCTTGGACCGCCCTGAGAAGCTGAACGCCCTCACGGCCAGGATGGCCATCGAGCTCCTCGACGTGTTCGACCGCGTCGACGAGGACGACGCTGTCCGGGCGGTCATCGTGACCGGCCGGGGCCGCGCGTTCTGCGCCGGGGCCGACCTGTCCCTCGGCGCCCAGACCTTCGACTACGACGCCAACGACCCGAACGGTCCAGCGCAGGCGGAGCGGCGCGACGGGGGCGGGATGATCACGCTGCGCATCTTCGACCTGAAGAAGCCGATCATCGCCGCCA
>CAZQCA010000401.1:0-2020 GCA_964591845.1 uncultured Nocardioides sp. | reverse complement strand
GATGCTGAAGAAGCTCAAGGTCTACTCCGGCCCCGACCACCCGCACGCGGCCCAGAAGGCCACCCCGTTCGAGATCTCCCAGGTCTCCCAGTAAGGACGACGACACACGTGACCGAGATGACCAACGACATGACCGACGCGCTCGACGAGGGCGCCGAGGAGACCTTCGAGGCCAACGAGGAGGGCATCGCCTACTCCTCCGAGAGCGCGCCCTCCTCCGACACTCCCGCCAAGCCCGCCACCATCGCCCCCGCGGCGGCCACCGGCCGGCGCAAGGAGGCCGTGGCCCGGGTCCGGATCGTCCCCGGCAGCGGCAGCTGGCGGATCAACGGGCGGGCGCTGGACTCCTACTTCCCCAACAAGCTGCACCAGCAGGTCGTCAACGAGCCCTTCGCGGCGCTCGGCCTGGAGGGCCGCTTCGACGTCATCGCGCGCATCCACGGCGGCGGCATCACCGGTCAGGCCGGTGCCCTGCGCCTCGGCGTGGCCCGGGCGCTCAACGACGTCGACACCGAGGCCAACCGCCCGACGCTGAAGCGGGCGGGCCTGCTCACCCGCGACGCGCGCGTCATCGAGCGCAAGAAGGCCGGCCTCAAGAAGGCCCGGAAGGCCCCTCAGTACTCCAAGCGCTGACGGTCGTCACGATGCCGGCACGCGTGCTGCGATGACGCGACTGTTCGGGACCGACGGGGTCCGGGGCCTGGCCAACGGTGACCTCACCGCGGAGCTGGCCCTGGACCTGTCCGTCGCCGCCGCTCACGTCCTGGGCGACCGGGGCGAGTTCGAGGGCCACCGGCCGCTGGCCGTCGTCGGCCGCGACACCCGCATCTCGGGGCAGTTCCTCGAGGCCGCGGTGGTGGCGGGACTCGCGTCCGCCGGCGTCGACGTACTGCTGCTCGGGGTGCTGCCCACGCCCGGGGTCGCCTATCTGACGGGCACCCTCGGCGCCGACCTGGGCGTCGTCCTGTCCGCGTCGCACAACCCGATGCCCGACAACGGCATCAAGTTCGTCGCTCGCGGTGGCCACAAGCTCGACGACGCCGTCGAGATCGCCATCGAGCGCCGGCTCCGCGAGGACTGGCAGCGGCCGACCGGAGGCGAGGTCGGTCGGGTCTGGACCCACGAGACCGCCGTCGACGAGTACGCCGCCCACCTGGTGCGCACCATCGAGCACCCCCTGGCCGGTCTCCGCGTGGTCGTCGACTGCGCCGAGGGCGCGGCGTTCGACGCGGGCCCCCGCGCGCTCGCCGACGCGGGCGCCGACGTCACCGCCATCCACGCCATCCCCGACGGCCTCAACATCAACGACGGCTGCGGCTCCACCCACCTCGACTCGCTGCGGGCCGCCGTGGTCAAGGACGGCGCCGACGTCGGCTTCGCCCTCGACGGCGACGCCGACCGCTGCCTCGCCGTCGACCACGAGGGCACCGTCGTCGACGGCGACCAGATCCTCGCGATCCTGGCCCTGTCGTTGAAGGAGCAGGGGCGGCTGGTGAAGGACACCGTCGTGGCGACGGTGATGAGCAACCTCGGCTTCGTCCAGGCGATGCGCCAGCACGGCGTCGACGTACGCCGGACCAAGGTCGGCGACCGCTACGTCCTCGAGGCCATGAAGGTGTCCGGCTACTCCCTCGGGGGCGAGCAGTCTGGGCACGTGATCATGTCCGACCACGCCACGACCGGAGACGGCGTCCTCACCGCCATCCAGGTGCTCGAGCGGATGGCGACCACCGGTGAGTCGCTCAAGTCGCTGGCCGGGGTGATGACCCGGCTCCCGCAGGTGCTCGTCAACGTCGCGGGCGTCGACAAGTCCCGCGCCGACGAGGACGCCGTCCTCGCCGCCGCCGTGGCCGAGGAGGAGGCCGCCCTCGGTGACCGCGGCCGCATCCTCCTGCGCCCCTCCGGCACCGAGCAGCTGGTGCGGGTCATGGTCGAGGCGCCCACCGACGACGAGGCGCGGGCGGTCGCCGACCGGCTGGCGGACGTCGTCCGCGCGCAGCTGTCGCTGTGACGGACCGGC
>CAZQCA010000400.1:0-2023 GCA_964591845.1 uncultured Nocardioides sp. | reverse complement strand
GGCAAGTGCACGCCCTGCCGGATCGGGTCGGTGCGCGGCGTCGAGACCCTCGACCGGATCATCGCGGGCCACGACGTCGCCGCCAACCTCGTGCTTCTCGACGACCTCTGCGAGACCATGACCAAGGGATCCCTGTGCGCCATGGGCGGTCTGACGCCGATGCCGGTCCAGAGCGCACTGCGCCACTTCCCCGAGGACTTCGACCGCTCGCCAGCCCCGGAAGGAGCCACGCGATGACCATGCTCGACGACGCCGGAGCGCCGACGTACTCCCCCGAGCCCGACCTCGGGACCCCCGCCGTCGACGGCCCCGCGACCGCGACCGTGACGATCGACGGCCGACAGGTGAGCGTGCCTGCCGGGACCTCCGTGATGCGCGCGGCCGCCGAGGCCGGCGTCGACATCCCCAAGCTCTGCGCGACCGACTCGCTGAAGGCCTTCGGCTCCTGCCGGATGTGCCTGGTCGAGGTCGACGGGGCCAAGGGCACCCCCGCGTCGTGCACGACGCTGTGCACCGACGGGATGGTGGTGTCGACCCAGACCGACCAGGTGCAGCGGCTGCGCCGCAACGTCATGGAGCTCTACCTCTCCGACCACCCGACCGACTGCGAGGGTTGCGCACGCGGCAGCTGCGAGATGCAGTCCCTGGCGGTCACGGTGGGCGCCGCCGAGGTTCGCTACGGCCCCGGGCGCGACCACCTCCATGACGAGGCCTACGACGCCAGCAACCCCTACTTCGACTACGACCCCGCCGTGTGCATCGTCTGCTCGCGCTGCGTGCGGGCCTGCGGCGAGATCCAGGGCACGTTCGCGCTGACCGTCGACGGGCGCGGCTTCGACTCGCGGATCACCCCGGGCGGCACCGACTTCCTCGCCTCCGAGTGCGTGTCCTGCGGCGCCTGCGTCCAGGCCTGCCCGACCTCGGCCCTCCAGGAGAAGTCCCTCATCGAGCTCGGCATGCCCACCCGCGTCGTCGACACGACGTGCGCCTACTGCGGGGTCGGCTGCTCGTTCCGTGCCGAGGTCACGGGCGCGGGCGACGACACCCGCGTGGTGCGGATGCTGCCCTCCAAGGACGGCGGGGCCAACGAGGGACACTCGTGCGTCAAGGGCCGCTTCGCCTACGGCTACGCCTCCCACGACGACCGTCAGCTGCACCCGATGGTCCGCGAGTCGATCGACGACGAGTGGCGCGTCGTGTCGTGGGACGAGGCGATCGCCAAGGCCGCCGCCGGCTTCCGCGCGCTCCAGGAGGAGCACGGCGTGGGTGCCATCGGAGGCATCTCCTCCTCGCGGTGCACCAACGAGGAGGTCTACGTCGTCCAGAAGATGGTCCGGGCGGCCTTCGGCAACAACAACATCGACACCTGCGCGCGCGTGTGCCACTCCCCCACCGGCTACGGCCTCAACCAGGCCTTCGGCACCTCCGCCGGCACCCAGGACTTCAAGTCGGTCGAGCAGGCCGATGTCGTCCTGCTGATCGGCGCCAACCCGACCGATGCGCATCCGGTCTTCGCGTCCCGCCTCAAGAAGCGCCTGCGCGCGGGCGCCCGGATCATCGTGGCCGACCCTCGCCGGATCGACCTGGTCCACGGGCCGCACGTCGAGGCGGCCCACCACCTGCCGGTGCTTCCCGGCTCCAACGTGGCGTTCATCAACGCCATGGCCCACACCATCGTCACCGAGGGCCTCCACGACGAGGACTTCCTGCGCGAGCGCTGCGACAACGTCGACGGCTACCTCGCGTTCATCGCGCGCCCCGAGAACTCGCCGGAGACCACCGCCGAGGTCACCGGCATCCCGGCCGAGAGCCTGCGGGCCGCGGCGCGGCTCTACGCAGCGGCCCCCAACGGCGCGATCTACTACGGCCTCGGCGTCACCGAGCACAGCCAGGGCTCCACGATGGTGATGGGCATGGCCAACCTCGCGATGATCACCGGCAACATCGGGCGCGAGGGCGTCGGCGTCAACCCGTTGCGCGGGCAGAACAACGTGCAGGGCTCGTGCGACATGGGCTCGTTCCC
>CAZQCA010000399.1:0-2036 GCA_964591845.1 uncultured Nocardioides sp. | reverse complement strand
TACTCCGCGTCCAAGGCCGGCCTGGTCGGACTCACCCGCGACCTGGCCCAGCAGTGGACCGGCCGCAAGGGCATCCGCGTCAACGCGCTCGCCCCCGGCTTCTTCGCCTCCGAGATGACCGAGTCCTACCCCGACGGCTACCTCGACCTGATGAAGTGGCGGGTGCTCTCGGGCCGGATGGGCGATCCCGCCGAGCTCGCGGCGACCGCCGTGTGGCTGGCCTCGCCCGCGGCCGGCTACGTCACCGGCCAGACGATCCCCGTCGACGGCGGCGTCTCGATCACCTGACCCCCGCCGAAGCGTCGTGAGTATCGCGGTGAGGCGTCGCGATTGTCGCGCCGAAGCGTCGCGATTGTCGCGTCGAGGCGTCGTGATTCTCATGCGCATGCGAGTGCTGCGTCACTCGCGACGCCTCACCGCGATATTGGCGACGCCTCACCGCGATATTGGCGACGCCTCACCGCGATATTGGCGACGCCTCACCGCGATATTGGCGACGCCTCACCGCGATATTGGGGATGGGTCAGCGTGCGGGGTCCAGGAGCCGGACGACCTCGGCGATCTGGTCGGGTCCGACCCGGCAGCAGCCCCCGACGAGGCGGGCGCCACGGTCGACCCACGAGGTCACCCGATCGGCGGTGAACGTGGGCTCGCCGACCCACCGACGGCGTGCGCCGTCCCAGCCCTCGCCGCTGTTGGGATAGACGACCACCGGGAGTCCGGTCACGCCCGCGAGCGGGACGTCGAGGTCCGCGGAGGCCGCGCTGCAGCAGTTGACGCCCACGGCCACCACCTCCGGGACCTCGGCGGCCATCGCGAACGCCTCGGCCAACGGCTCCCCCCGGCGCGTCCGGTCACCGGCGGCGGTGAGCGACAGCCAGCACGGCACTCCGACGCCGGCGACCTCGGCGAGCAGCGCCTCCACCTCCGCCAGGCACGGGATCGTCTCCAGGGCCAGCACGTCCGGCTCCGCCTCCGCGAGGACGTGCAGCCGCCGCCGGTGCCAGCCCCGCAGGCCGTCGACGTCGAGGTCGTAGTCGCCGGAGTACTCCTGGCCGTCGGCCAGCGCCGCGCCGTAGGGACCGACCGAGGCGGCCACCCACAGCGCTCCGCCGGCGGCCTCGCGCGCCAGCTCGACGCTGCGCCGCAGCAGTACGTCGGTCGCGGCGGCGTCCAGTCCCCGGGCGGCCAGCCCCTCGTAGGAGACCTGGTAGGACGCGGTCGTCGCGACCTCCGCACCCGCCGCGGCGTAGTCCTCGTGGGCCGCCCGGATCTCGGCCGGGTCGTCGACCAGGAGCCGGGCCGACCACAGGTCGTCGGACAGGTCGTGACCGCGAGCCTCGAGCCGGGTGGCCAGTCCTCCGTCGAGCACCACCACCCGCTCGGCGGCGGCCTCGGCGAGCGAGGAACGACTCACCCGCGCACCACGACGACGGCGCACGACGCGTGCTCGACGAGGCGGTCGGCGACGGAGCCGATCAGGAGCGAGTCGAACCCGCCCCGGCCGCGAGCGCCCACGACGACGACCTCGGCGGTGCGGCTGGCCTGGAGGAGCGCCTCCAGCGGCTTGTCGTGCACCGGCCGGAGCTCGACCTCGAGACCCGACTCCTCGGCCAGATGCCCCCATCGCTGCTCGAGCTCGGCCAGCGCCGCCGCGCCGAGCTCCTTCTCCGACGGCACCATCCCGAACGGCAGGTCGGCCGGACGGTTGCTGCTCAGCAGCGTGTAGGCGCGGATGACGTGCAGCGCGCACCCCCGGCGCTGGGCCTCACCCACGGCGTACCGCACCGCGACCGCGGCGCCCTCCGACCCGTCGTCGCCCACGACCACGCCGGTCGGCTCGAAGCTGTCGCTGGTCGCTCCTTCGTCCATGGCTCGATCATGGCATCGCGCACGCCACGGACGACAAAAGGGGCCGACCGCAGGTCGACCCCTTGCTCACGAGGAGGAGACGAAGAGTGGAGCTGAGAGTGGAGCTGAGGGTGGAGCTGAGGGTGTCTAGGTTCACGACATAGGTCCCAGGTGATACGTCGCTG
>CAZQCA010000398.1:0-2047 GCA_964591845.1 uncultured Nocardioides sp. | reverse complement strand
AGGGCACGGTGCTCAAGGTCGCCGTCGAGCCGGGCGCCGCGGTCGACGAGGGCGCGCTGATCTGCGTCATCGAGGCCATGAAGATGGAGAACGAGATCACGGCCCACAAGGCGGGGACCGTGAAGGACCTCCCGATCGCGGTCGGGGCATCGGTGGCCTCGGGCGACACGCTGGCGATCATCACCGCCGGGGAGTAGCCCGCCCCAGGGAGCGCAGGCGCCGCCGCCGCAGCGGCCCGGCGCGCCGCCGCCGCAGATCGTGAAGACTGCGCGGGAAGGATCCTCGGGCTTCGACGTCGTAGGGGCCAAGGCACACGAGACGAGAGGCACACGATGCTCAGGCAGACCCACTCGAACGCGCTCCTTGGAGCGCTCGCGACCGTCGCCGCGCTGGCCGCCGTCCTGGCCGCCGCCGCGCCGGCGTCGGCGACGCTGCGCGTCTCGTCCACCAGCGCCGGGCTGGCGCTCGAGGACAAGAACGCCACGTTCAACGACAACGTGACGCTCTCGCTGGTTTCCTCCGGCGGCCAACTCGAGTGGCGGATCAACAAGCACATCAACTGCGGCACCGGCTGCCTTGACCTGATCCGCTTCGAGATCGGCCCGGGCTGCCGCGCGACCTCCAGCGGCGACGTCGTGGCCTGCAGCCGGCTCGCCGGGAAGGTGACGGCACTGCTCCGCGGCGGCAACGACTCCTTCAAGCTGGACACGACTTCGAAGTCCGCCCTCACGATCACGGACCCGATCACCGTCAGCGCCTCGACCGGCAACGACCTGGTGTTCACCGGGGCCGGGGACGACACGGTCCAGGGCGGCTCCGGGAACGACTCGCTCTTCACGGCCAACGGCAACGACACCGTCGACGGGAGCATCGGAGACGACCGGATCTTCGGGGAGGCCGGAAACGACACGCTGAACGGCTCCGACGGCAACGACCAGATGTTCCTCGGGACCGGCGCCGACACCGCCGACGCGGGTTCCGGCGATGACCTCCTCCAGCTTGCGACTCCGGCCCGCGACGAACGTGACGAAGTCCAAGGCGGCATCGGCTTCGACCAGGCCACGTACTCGATCGGCGGCACCGGGGACCGGCTCACGCCCCTGCGGTTCATCGAGGCCAACCTCGAAACGCTCGCCGGCGAGAAGGACACGAACGAGAACGATGTGCTGCGCTCGATCGAGTCCTATGGCGGCGGCGAGGGCAACGACATCCTCACCGGCGTCCTGTCGTCCAACGACAGCCAGTACGCCGGGGAGAACGGCGACGACACGATCTTCGGGTCCAGCGCCGCCAACACCGTGACCGGCGGCGCCGGGTCCGACAGCCTCGACGCCAACGAAGGCAACGACATCGTCGACGCCAAGACCGGCGAGGGCTCGACCGCCGACGCCGATCCGCTGATCGACTGCGGAACGGGGACGAACGATCTCGCGATCCTCGATCTCCTCGACGACGCCACCCCGAGCGGGTGCGAGAACATCGACCGCTCGCCCGCCGGCGAGGGGCCGCACGTGCGGCCGTCGTTCGGGCGCGTGGTCGCAGTAACGAGCGGTGCCGCCGTGGTGAGGCTGAGCTGCCCGCGGGCGCTGCGCCGGGCCTGCCGCGGAACCCTCGAGCTCCGGGTCGGGACGGCGCGCACCGCCCGCACGGCCTACGCGGTGCCCGCCGGCACCTCGCGCCGGGTCGCAGTGCGGCTCGGCAGCCTGCGGATCGGAGCCCGGACGGTGGGCGAGCTGCTCTCCCGCGAGCAGGGCCGCAAGGGCCTGAAGACGACGCTGCGCCGGATCGTGCTGCGGGGATGAATCGGATGCCGCCGCCTCGGGATCGAGCACGAGGCGACGCGCCCGGTTCATCTAAGGTGGCCGCCATGTTCCGCCCCGTGGCCGTGCGCACCCGCGGAGCCCGCCGCCCGTGACCGCCGTCGCCTGGCGCGCGGCGCCCGACGAGGCCGAAGCGGTGGCGTCGCTGCTCGTCGCCTTCCGCGACCACTCAGGCCGCGACTGGCCGTCGGCGAACGCGTTCCTCGCGACCGTCGAGCGGCTCGTCG
>CAZQCA010000397.1:0-2051 GCA_964591845.1 uncultured Nocardioides sp. | reverse complement strand
AAGGGCACTAGCACCTCAAGCTAGCGCGTCTGCCAATTCCGCCACCCGGACGAGTGCGCAGGAGACTGTAGCAAAGCGCGCCCCCGAACCTCGCATCGCGGTGGGGCGCACATCGGCCCTCGCAGGTGCCGCCGGCGGGCGTGCCAGGATGGCGGTCATGGCACCCGAGGAGACCCACCGCGCCCCGGGCTACGACCCCGCCGGCGAGGTGGTCGGCCTCACCAGCGAGCTGATCCGGATCGACACCACCAACCCCGGGGACGACAGCGGGCCCGGCGAGCGCAAGGCGGCGGAGTACGTCGCCGGGCAGCTCGACGAGGTCGGCATCGGGTGCGAGGTGGTCGAGCTGCATGCGGGGCGCACCCAGCTGGTGGCCCGCTGGGGTGGCGACGGGAGTCGCGACGACGCCCTCCTGGTGCACGGGCACCTCGACGTGGTGCCGGCCGAGGCGGCCGACTGGCAGGTCGACCCGTTCTCCGGTGAGGTCCGCGACGGCTTCGTCTGGGGCCGCGGGGCGGTCGACATGAAGGACTTCGACGCGACGGTGCTGTCGGTGGTCCGGGCCCGGGCTCGCGCCGGAGCCCTGCCGAGGCGGCCGCTGGTGCTGTGCTTCACGGCCGACGAGGAGGCGGGCGGGGGGCTGGGCGCGCGACCCCTGGTGGACCGGCGTCCGGAGCTGTTCGAGGGCTGCACGGAGGCGGTCGGCGAGGTGGGCGGCTTCTCGGTGACCGTGCGCGGCCGCCGGCTCTATCTCATCGAGAGCGCCGAGAAGGGCATGGCCTGGCTGCGGCTCACCGCCCGCGGACGCGCGGGCCACGGCTCGATGCTCAACGACGACAACGCGGTCACGGCGCTCGCCGGCGCGGTGGCCCGGATCGGGGCCCATCGCTGGCCGGTGCGGCTGACCCCCACGATGGAGGTGCTGCTCGCGGCCGTCGGGGAGCTGGCGGGCACCGAGGCGACGCCCGAGACCGCGGAGGCGCTCGTGGAGGAGTTCGGGGGCGCCGCCCGGATGCTGGGGGCGGTGCTCCGCAACACCCTCAACCCGACGATGCTCGGCGCCGGCTACAAGGTCAACGTCGTCCCGACCGAGGCCACCGCGCACGTCGACGGCCGGTTCCTCCCCGGCCACGAGGACGAGTTCTACGCCACCCTGGCCGAGCTCTGCGGGGAGCAGGTCACCTACGACCACGTCACCGCACAGCCCGCCTGGGAGATGCCGTACGACGGCCGCGTGGTCGACGCGATCGGCCGGTCGATCCTCGCCGAGGACCCGGACGCCGTCGTGGCGCCCTACCTGATGAGCGGTGGCACCGACGCGAAGTACTTCTCCACGCTGGGGATCCGCACCTACGGCTTCACGCCGCTGCGGCTGCCCGACGACCTCGACTTCACCGCGCTCTTCCACGGCGTCGACGAGCGCGTGCCGACGGACGCGCTGGAGTTCGGCGCGCGGGTCTTCGACCGGTTCCTCGACGAGGTGTGACCCGGGTCAGCCCGCCTGGGGGCGGGGCGCGAGGTCGAGCGTGGGTCTCAGCCGGATGATCTTGCGCCGCAGGATGACCCGGCGGGTGCCGTCGGGTGTGATCCGGACCCGATCGATCTCCCAGCCACCGTGCTCCGCGCGCTCGACGAGCAGCCGCGTGACGAAGCTCCGCGAGAAGTCGCGGGGGATCGTGAGCCGCTCGAACTCCCACTCCACCCCGCGCGACGGGGCTCGCCGGTCCGCGCGGGGGGCCACCTCAGACCCCCGAGACGTCGTCGAGGGCGGCGCCCAGCTCCGGCGGCAGCGCCAGCTCCTCGACCCCCAGCGCGGCGCGCAGCTGGGCCGCGGTGCGGGCGCCGACGATCGGCGCCGTCACGCCCTCGCGGTCGCGTACCCAGGTCAGCGCGACCTCGAGAGGCGTCCAGCCCAGGCCGTCGGCGGCCTTCGCGACGGCCTCGACGATGCGTGCCCCGCGGTCGTCGAGATAGGCGCCGACGAAGCCCTCGAAGACGGGTGAGGCGGCGCGCGAGTCGGACGGGACCCCCGAGCGGTACTTGCCGGTGAG
>CAZQCA010000396.1:0-2062 GCA_964591845.1 uncultured Nocardioides sp. | reverse complement strand
GGGCCGGTCAAGAGCGACATGGTGACCCCCTACCTCGAGGCCAAGCAGGGCTGGAAGGAGGCGACCTATCTCCACGACGACCTGCGGCCGATCCTCGGCGAGACGCAGGGCGTGGTGGTCTTCCACGAGCAGGTGATCGAGATCATCGCCCGGCTGACCGGCATCACCTACGCCGAGGCCGACGAGAAGCGGCGGGCGCTCGGCGACCGGGAGGGGATGGCCGAGACCAAGCACTGGTTCTTCCCGCGGGCGCTCGGCCGGGGCTACCCGCTGACGGTGGTGGAGAAGGTGTGGAAGGTGCTGGAGGCGTTCGCGTCGTTCGGCTTCTGCAAGGCCCACGCGGCGGCGTTCGCCCTCCCGACCTACCAGTCCGCCTGGCTGAAGGCCCACTGGCCGGCCCACTTCCTGGCGGGGGTGCTCACCCACGACCCCGGCATGTATCCCAAGCGGCTGATCCTCGACGACGCCCGTCAGTGCGGCATCGCCGTGCTCGGGCTCGACGTCAACGCCAGCGCGAGGGACTACGTCGTGGAGCCGATGACCTCCCTCGACGAACCCCCGCCCACGGTGCTCGGCCGGTCGGCGCGCGAGCCGGGGGACGGCTGGCCCGACGGGCGCGCCTACGGCATCCGGCTGGCGCTGGCCGAGGTGAAGGGCATCAGCGAGGCCGAGGTGGAGCGGGTCGTCGCCGCCCGCCCCTACCGCTCGCTCACCGACTTCTGGCACCGCGCCCACGTCTCGCGACCGGTCGTGGAGCGGCTGGTGCTGGCCGGCGGCTTCGACGGCATCTACGGCATCGGCTCCGCCGAGCTCGGCGTACGCCGCCGCGGCCGGGTCACCCGCCGCGACCTGCTGCTGCAGGTGGCCGACCTCGACCGCCACGCCCGGGCGCTCGACCGGGCGGCACGCGGGCGGGGGCTGGGCGGTCGGCGACCCGCGGCGAGCCGGGCGACGGTGGCCTCGACCACCGAGGTCGCGGCGACCCGGGCGGCCGAGGCCGCCGAGCGCAACAGCACCGACCCGCGGGAGCGGGAGCGGGCCGCCCCGCTGGAGCGGCACCCGCTAGCCGAGGGAGGGGTGTGGGCCCGGGCGGCCGCGCAGTCGCAGGCCACCCCTGCGCCGGCCCCGGTCACCTCGGTGCAGCTGGCCCTCGACCTCGGCGACGAGCCGGCCGAGGGAGAGGTGAGCGGGCTGCCCGAGCTCGACGTCCAGGAGAAGATGAAGGCTGAGCTGGAGATCCTCGGGCTCGACGCCAGCCGCCACGTGGTCGACTCCTACACCGGGTTCCTCGACGAGCTGGGGGTCACCCGCAGCCGCGACCTGCTGCACCGTCGCAGCAAGGCCGAGCTGCTGGTCGCGGGGGTCAAGGTCGCCACCCAGACCCCGCCCATCCGGTCCGGACGCCGGGTCATCTTCCTCACCCTCGACGACGCCACCGGGCCGGTCGACGCGACGTTCTTCGAGGACGCCCAGGGTCCCTATGCCGCCACCGTCTTCCACTCCTGGCTGCTGGTGGTGCGCGGCGAGCTGCGCCGTACCGGACGGCGCGGCGTCTCACTGCGCGCCACCGGCTGCTGGGAGCTGCCCGAGCTGTACGCGCTGTGGGAGGCGGAGGGGATGGCCGCGGTGCGCGAGCTGATGGCCGTGGTGCCCGAGGGCTTCGCCGGCGTCGGGGAGGCGGCGGTGGCGGGCGCGGCCGAGAGCCGGTCGAGCCGGCCCGTGATGGCCTCGCCCGGGGCGGAGATGGTGGGAGCGGCGACGGCCGGCCAGGAGCGGGGGCAGCCCTGGACCCCGGAGGACGGGTCGGAGGAGGACCCCGCGGCCAAGGGCGCGGCCGGCGGGATGGGCCGGCGGCGGGTGCTGGTGCACTCCAGCGGCTTCAAGGTGTCGCCCTACTCCGACATCAAGCCGGCCGGCGAGTCCACCAAGGACGTCGCGCGCAAGCTCTGGCACCGCAGCCCCGGGAGCCCCGGATGACCCCGCCCCCGGGACGCCTGGCCGGACCCGAGGCCGCCGGCGGCGGGGGTCGGCCTAGGGTGGGGCCATGGCAGCCGACGACCGG
>CAZQCA010000395.1:0-2065 GCA_964591845.1 uncultured Nocardioides sp. | reverse complement strand
GTGCGAACGAGGGAGACCATGAGGCGCGGGTTCCTCCGCAGCCCGGCGATCCCGTGACGGGCCAACGACGGTCCGCGCCGGCGTAGAGCGAACCTGTAGTGGGCCTCGTTGTCGAGGGTGCCGAGGAGGAAGCCGTAAGGCCACTCGTCATCGTCGGTGACGAGGGCGACGGCATGCGGGCTGTGCAGAAACGAGCGGTGGTAGGCCTCGATGAAGGGGACGCCGAGTTGGGCGAAGAGCCCGTGCGGCAACGTTCGTTCGTGCAAGGGTGCGGTGAACGGGACGTCGACGTCGACCATCGCCCGCACACCAAGGTCCGTGGCCGTTATCGTCATCGCGCGAGCATAGGAACGACACTCTGTAGTAACAACTACGGGATGTCGTTTCTTGCGGTCATTCCCTCGCCCGACTCGGGCTCGCTCGCTCTCGGACCCCTCGAACTCCGGGCCTACGGCCTCATGATCGCCATCGGTGTGATCGCGGCGGTCCTGATGGCGAGACGACGGTGGGCGGCTGTCGGGGGCGACCCGGACCTGGTCGACGCGATGGCCCTGCGGGCGGTTCCCGCCGGGTTGCTCGGCGCGCGCGCCTACCACGTCCTCACCGACTGGAAGGCCTACGACGGGCGTTGGCTCGATGCGCTGAAGATCTGGGAAGGCGGCCTCGGCATTCCGGGCGGCCTCGTCGCGGGGATGGTCGTGGCGGTGATCTACCTCCGCCGCCAAGGCATCGACATCCCGCGTTTCGCGGACGCGGCGATCCCTGGCATCCCCCTGGCCCAGGCGATCGGTCGCCTCGGCAACTGGTTCAACCAAGAGCTCTTTGGACGGCCGACCGACCTCCCCTGGGCATTGGCCATCGACGCCGACAAGCGACCCGAGGCCTACGCCGCCGAGCCCACCTTCCATCCGACCTTCCTCTATGAAGGTCTTTGGAACCTCGGCCTCATGGCGGTCCTGCTCTGGTATGACCGCCGGGGCCGCCACGCCCCCGGTGAGCTCTTGTGGATCTACGTCGCGGGCTACGGGCTGGGGCGCCTCGCGGTGGAGAGCCTGCGCATCGACCAGGCGAGCCTGTTGGCCGGCGTTCGGGTCAACATCTGGACCGCGTCTGCCGCCGTGATCGTGGGCGTGATCATGGCGGTGCGCACACGCCGGATCGGCAGCCGCCAGCCGATGGAGGACGGGGAGCCGGTTCATCGACCGCTGGGCGACGGATCGAACATCGTCGGGTGATCGAGGTACGCCCGCAGGCAACTCGTCGAGCAGAACCAGAGGTCGGCACCGCGATCGCGCACATGGGCCGCGGCGGTCGCATGGACCACCCGCATGTGGCACACAGGATCGATCGAGGTTGCCTCCGGCGGCTCCAGCAGTCGAACCGCCCAGAGCGCGACCGGCTCGGCGAGGTGGCGGAGACGGTGGGCGCCGAGATCGACGACCACCTCACCCAGGTCCCGCGCCACATCGGCCACGGGCCTCGTCACATAGGTTTCGCCGCTCGGCGCAGTGGCGGTGACCCGGGCTGCGATGTTCACCGTGGCCCCGAACCAGTCGCCGTCCTGTTCGAGGACGGGCCCATGGTGCAGCCCCGACCGCAGCGCTGGCTGGTTGATGGTCTCCTGACACTGCACCAGGAGGTCCCTCAGCGCCGCCAGCGCGGGTGCCGGCGTCGGGAACGCCAGCATCACGGCGTCACCGATGGTCTTGACGACCTCTCCGCGGTCAGCGACGGCAACCCGTGCGTGACTGAAGAAGACCATGGCCACGTCGGCCGCCTCCTGATCGCCATGGCGATCGGTGAGGGCGGTGAAGCCGGCGAGATCCACGAAGCCGATGGTGCGTTCCTCACCTTCCACCGAACCGTCCTACCACAGGGTGTAGTCAATTCACGATCAGCAACGGGATGCCGCCGAAGGATCTCGGATCGGGCGATGGGCAAACTACGACAGCTCGTAGTCTGTGGTCATGAGGCGGATGTCGCTGGTTTCGGCCGCGGGTGCCGTGCTCTTGGTCCTTGCTGGAGGGGCGTGTTCGGACAGTTCGGGTCCTGCGGAGGATGGGGC
>CAZQCA010000394.1:0-2071 GCA_964591845.1 uncultured Nocardioides sp. | reverse complement strand
GCCCACGGCGAGGCTTCGGTGAGCGACTCGTCGAGCTGCTCGTTCTCGGTGGTCAACCGGTCGTTCGCGGCCTTGCGCTCGTCGAGGGTCTTGGAGACGTCCTCCACCTGGTTCTGCAGGCTCTCGACCACCGAGGGGCCCACGAAGGTGGACCCGACGACGATGCCGATGGCCAGGGCGAGGAACACGGCCACGATGGTGACCAGGTGGTAGCGGAAGGTGAGCACGTCAGAAGTTCCCGGTCAGGGTGACCCACATGTTGCGCAGCATGAGCCACACCGCATCGAGCATGGTCTGCAACGAATCGGACAGGGACAGGAGCACGAGCACCACCGCGAGGACCGCCAGGATGAGAAGGCCGAGGTCGCGCCGGCGCAGGCGACCCTCGTAGAGCTTGGAGACGCCCTTCGCGTCGACCAGGATCGGGCCGATGCGCAGGCGGGTGAGGAACGTCGAGGACATGCCCGCCCGGCCCTTGTCGAGGAACTCGACCATGGTGGCGTGGGTGCCGACGGCCACGATCAGCGACGCGCCCGCCTCGTAGGCCAACAACATGGCGGCGTCCTCGCTGGTCCCCTCGACCCAGAACTCCTCGTAGTCCACGCCGGCCGCCGCCAGCTCCTCGCGCCCGGGGCCCCGGCCGTCGGGGTGGACGTGGTGGACGAGGTCGGCGCCGCAGTGCAGGGCGCGGTCGGACACCGAGTCGTAGTCACCGATGATGACGTCGGGCTTGAGCCGATGGGCCAACAGGGCGTCGGCGCCGCCGTCGACGCCGATGAGCACGGGCCGGTACTCGGAGATGTACGGACGCAGCGCCCGCAGGTCCTCGCGGTAGTCGATGCCGCGCACCACGATCAGCGCATGGCGGCCCTGGAAGTCGGCCTTCAGGGGCGGGATCTGCAGCGGGGCGAAGGTGAGCTCGGCCTCGTTGCGGATGTACTCCAGGGTGTTGATGGCGAACTGCTCGAGCTCCTCGCCGATCGAGCCGCGGGCGTGGTCCATGCGGGCCACGACGTCGTCGTGGGTGAGCACCTTGGCGGTGGCCACGACCTCGTCGCCGACGCGGACCTCGCCGCCGTCGCCGGTGGCGGTGTCGCCGTCCTTCAGGCGGTCGAGGAGCGAGCGGTCGACCTCGTCGAGCAGGGGGATGCCCGCGGCGACGACCCGGATGGGTCCGCCGTTCGGATAGCGGCCCGAGATCGAGGGCGAGGCGTTCAGCACCGCACCAGCCCGCTTCTCCACCAGGCCGTCCCCGGCGACACGGTCGAGGTCGGCGTGGTCGATGATGGCGATCTCGCCGGGCTCGAGGCGCTTGATGAGGTCCTTGGTGCGCCGGTCCACCCGCACGCGGGCGGTGATGGGCGCGTCGAGACCGGACACCTGGGTTCTCAGACGGCGCGCCATCTACGTCTCCAACATCGAGGGGGCAACGACGGCCCGTCGTCGGGGGCCACGGCGCTGCCGCAACAGAACCGTCACATCGTACCGCTCGGGCGGCGCCCGACGCGATCGATGGCCCGCAGGGGCGGGGTGGCGTCGATGACCTTCGAGAACGAGACGGCCTCGCTGGCGAGGTTCAGACCGGCCACCACCACGAGGGCGCCGGTGCGCACCTCGGGTGCCGTGGCGAGCACCAGCGCCAGCCCGACCGCGCCGCCCACGACGTTGGCCCCGACGTCGCCGAGCATCAGCTCCTCGCGCAGGTCCGGCACGAGCAGGGCCGCCGCCGCGCCCATGACGAGAGCGACCGCCGCCAACTGCGGTGGGGCCTGCGTGGCGGCGACGAGGACGGCGAATCCCAGCAGCGCGACCTTCAGGGTGCGCCCGGGCGCGCGATCGAACAGGTTGGCCAGGTTGGCGCAGAGCGCCACGAGGGCGGCGTCGAGCAGGATCCGCCCGATCGAGCCGGCCCGGGGCCCCGCCACCACCACGACGCCGACCGCGGCGCCCCCGAAGAGCTTCAGCGAACCGGTGGTGAGCCGGCCGTGGGCCAGGGCGGCGAGGTGGCCCCGGAAGCCACCGGACTGGCCGGCGCCGGCCAGGTCATCGAGCAGGCCGAGGAAGCCGAGGC
>CAZQCA010000393.1:0-2095 GCA_964591845.1 uncultured Nocardioides sp. | reverse complement strand
CGGCGGCGTGCTCAAGCAGAGCAAGCTGGTGCGGGTGCGGCGACCAGCCGCGGCGCAAGAGGGCGCCGGCTGGCCGCACTCCCCCGCACCGCCTACCCTGATACCGCGGAGGGGCTGGCCGGGCGGCCGCGGGTCGGCGTACGACGTACGCCGGGTCGAGGAAGGTCCGGGCTCCACAGGGCGCGGTGGTGGGCAACACCCACCCGGGGCAACCTGCGGGACAGTGCCACAGAAAGCAGACTGCCGTCCGGTCCGCCGGACGGTGAGGGTGAAACGGTGGTGTAAGAGACCACCAGCACGCCGGGTGACCGGCGTGGCTCGGCAAACCCCACCTGGAGCAAGGTCAAGAAGCTCCGAGCCGCAAGGCCCGGGGCGCGCGCACGACCGAGGGCGGCCCGCCCGAGTGCGCGGGTAGACCGCACGAGGCGGCCGGCGACGGTCGTCCCAGATGGATGGCCGCCACCGGCGGGGCCGCAAGGCGCCGCCGGGACAGAACCCGGCCTACACGCCAGCCCCTCCGCACACCTCAGCCGACGCGCCGCAGATAGACCCGCGCCTCCCACGGACCGAGCGGGGCATCGACACGAGGCGCCCCCGCCACGTTGGCCAGCACCACCTCGGCCTCCGCCCAGTCGCGGGCGTCGGGCAGCTCGGCCACCACGCCGTCGACGCCCGACAGGTTCGCCACGACGAGCAGCGAGTCACGACCCCAGGTCCGGCAGAAGGCATAGAGCTGCTCGTGGTCGGGCAGCAGCATCTCGAAGGACCCGTGCGCGACGACCGGCTCGCGGTGGCGCAGGTCGATCAGCCGGCGGTAGTGGTGCAGCACCGAGTCGGGATCCGCGAGCTGGTCGGCGACGTTGATGTCGGTGTGGTTGCGGTTCACCGGCAGCCACGGCTCGCCCGTGGTGAAGCCGGCATGGGGAGAGTCGTCCCACGGCATCGGCGTCCGCGCGTTGTCGCGGCTCTTGTAGCGCAGCGCCGCCATCACCTCGTCGTGCGGCTCACCGGCCGCGGTCGCCGACCAGTAGCGGTTGATGGACTCGACGTCGCGGAAGTCGTCGACGGAGTCGAACTCGGCGTTGGTCATGCCGAGCTCCTCCCCCTGATAGACGTACGGCGTCCCGCGATGCAGGTGCAGCACCGTGGCCAGCGCCGTGGCCGACCGGACCCGGTGTGCGGGCGAGTCGTCGCCGAACCGGCTCACCGGCCGCGGCTGGTCGTGGTTGGTGAGGTAGAGGCTGTTCCAGCCGACGTCCGCGAGCCCGTCCTGCCACCGCTGCAGCGACGCCTTGAGCCGCGGCAGCGGGAGCGGGACGACATCCCACTTGCCGTGCGGTCCGGAGTCGAGGTCGACGTGCTCGAACTGGAAGATCATGTCGAGCTCGTGACGCGCGGGGTCGGTGTAGAGCCGCGCCTGCTCCACGGTCGAGCCGGGCATCTCGCCCACGGTGACCAGGCCCGCGGGTCGACCAGCGAACACCTCCCGGTGCATCTCCTGGAGGAACTCGTGGATCCGGGGCCCGTTGAGCATGTGGGGCGACTGGTCGCCGTACGACTCGGCGTCGACCGCTCCCGGCGTGTTCTCCGTACGCCGTCCCACGACGCCGTCGGGCAGCACCCCGTCCACGTGGCTCTTGGAGATCAGGTTGATCACGTCCATGCGGAAGCCGTCGACCCCTCGGTCCAGCCACCAGCGCATCATCGCGTAGACCGCGGAGCGCACCTCGGGGTTCTCCCAGTTCAGCTCCGGCTGCGAGACCGCGAACGTGTGCAGGTAGTACTCCCCCGTCGCGGGGTCCCACTCCCAGGCCGGCCCGGAGAACGCCGAGCCCCAGTTGGTCGGCTCCGCGCCCGGGGTGCCGCCCTGGTGGCCGGGCCGGGGCGGCCGCCACCAGTACCAGTCCCGCTTGGGGTTGTCGCGGCTCGACCGCGACTCCTGGAACCACGCGTGGGCGCTGCTGGTGTGGTTGACGACGAGGTCCATCACCAGCCTGATCCCGTGCTCGTGGAGGCGGGCGATGAGCTCGTCGAGCTGGTCGAGCGAGCCGAAGAGCGGATCGATGTCCTGGTAGTCGCTGATGTCGTAGCCGTT
>CAZQCA010000392.1:0-2123 GCA_964591845.1 uncultured Nocardioides sp. | reverse complement strand
TGGACGAGAACGGCAACTTCATCACCAACTACGTCGAGGGCCAGGACGTGATGGCGTGGGTCTCCCAGGGGGCGATCACCGATCGCACCCAGGAGCACCTCGGCCGGTCCGACCAGGGTGTGGCGATGCTGCGCAAGATGTTCAAGGAGGCCATGCAGGCCGTCGAGGACGGTGAGGACCCGCCGGGCGTCATCCGCGAGAAGCACGACGTGATCCACCTGCCCTGCGAGCGCAACAAGTTCGGCGCGGGCACGGCCTTCACCGACCAGTGGATCACCGGCGGCTCGATGAAGTACTCGCCGATCGCCGGGGAGCTGCAGAAGCTGCACCACGACGCGGCCGCCGCCCGCGAGAAGGCCGGAGCCGGAGGCTGACCGTGCCCGATGAGGACCGGATGCCGCGCACCACGCCGTTCGGGCGGCAGGGATGGATGGACACGCACGACCGGAGCGTGCCGCCGTTCGATCCCTCCCTGCCCCCCGACCCGCACCGGCTGCCGCCGCCGACCGAGTGGTTCGCCCCCGACGCGGAGCGGCACCTGCTCGACCGGCCGCGGTTCTGCCCGATCTGCGGGAGCTCGTTGGACCACGGCCTGACGTCGGAGTACTGGGTGGCGCACGAGCGCGTCTTCCTCACCTGGTGCTCGTCGTGCCGCTGGACGGGCAACATCGTGCTCTTCGACAAGGCCGTGATCCTGGAACCGGAGCACTAGTTGACGGAAACCCTTCCCGCGCTGGTCCTGGACTTCGGTGGGCCGGTGCTGCTGACCCCCTTCGAGCTGGTGGACGTGCTGGGCCCGGAGGCGCCGGCGTACCGGCTGCTGCACGGGCGCGGCCCGATGGCGCCACCGGACCGCCCGGACAGTGACTGGGCCGAGCTGATGGCGGGCCGGATCACCGAGCGCGACTACTGGGACCATCGCGCCGCCGAGTGGGGCGGCCTGGGCGGTCACGGCGAGTCGATCCGCGACATGATCGCGCACCTCTACGACCCGCCGCGGCCGGGGATGATCCGGGAGGGAGCCCAGCGCCTCATGCACGACGCGCGTGCGGCCGGGCACCGGGTGGGCGTGCTGACCAACGACCTCCACGCCTTCCACTCCGACGAGTGGGTGGCCCAGATGCACGTCCTCGACGACGTGGACGTGCTCGTCGACGGCTCGATCGAGGGACACCTGAAGCCGCACCCGCGCCTCTACGAGCTGATGGAGGAGCGACTCGGTGTCGGCTTCGCCGACATGGTCTTCGTCGACGACCAGCCCGTGAACATCCGCGGCGCCGAGGCGCTGGGGATCCGCACGGTCCCGTTCGACCCCCGGACGCCCTCCGCGGCGTACGACGAGCTCCGGCGGCAGCTGGGCCTCCCGGCCTGACGTGCCCGGCCGGCCGGCGGCCGGGCACGCCGCGGTCAGGTGATCTTGAAGGCCTTGCCGTTGACGTCGAAGAAGTAGTTGCCGACGGCCTGGATCATCACCCACGCCTTGCCGGCCTTGGCCTGCGGGAAGGTCACCGGAGCCGAGCCGTCGTTGGCGGTGGCGGCGACCAGCACCTTCTTCCAGGTCTTGCCGTTGTCGGTCGACAGCACGATCCGGACCTGTGAGGCGAGGCGGTCGGTGCCGTTGACGTCCCACTCGATCGTGCGGCGCGAGCCGCCGGCCACGGAGCCGCCCTTCTCGAACGAGCTCACCAGGAACGGGCCGGCGTCCTTGTCGATCCGCAGCGTCACGTCGGCGTACCCGACCCCGCCACCACCCAGGACGCTGTCGCGGGCGGTCAGCCGGAAGTGCATCAGGGAGGCGTACTGACCCGTCGGGAGGAACTCGGAGAAGCAGTTCAGGATCGGCAGCGGCACCTCGACGTAGGAGTTGGGGTCGTTCGGCGGCGCCGCCGGGCAGCGCCCGGTCTTGGCGTTCGTCTGGCCCTTGAGGATCTGCGTCATGTCGGGGAACGTCCGCGACGGGCTCGTCCCGGCGTGGTTCTCACCGGGCGCAGGACTCGACGCCGCGTCGGCGTCGGAGACGTCTGCGTAGGTGCCGAAGATCCGGAACAGCGGGCCGTTGTGCTTGTTGTTGTTGACCAGCGCCGTGCCGCCACTGTCGGCGATTTGCAGTCCGCCGGAATAGG
>CAZQCA010000391.1:0-2134 GCA_964591845.1 uncultured Nocardioides sp. | reverse complement strand
CGCCGATCCCCGGTTCCTCCGCTCCCGCGTGCGCACCCGCGTCATGCCGCTCCTCGAGGAGGAGCTCGGGCCCGGCGTCGCCGCGACGCTGGCCCGGACCGCCGACGCGCTGCGGGAGGACACCGACCACCTCGACGAGCTCGCCCGGGTGGCGTACGCCGGGCTGCCGCGACCGCTCCCCGTCGCCGGGCTGGCGGACCTGGCGGCCGCCGTACGCCGACGGGTGCTCCGGCTGGCCGCGCTGGAGGCGGGAGCCCCCGCCGCCGAGCTGTTCCGCGAGCACGTGCTCGCCGTGGACGCCCTGGTCACCGACTGGCGGGGACAGCGGTGGATCGACCTGCCGGGGCACCTGCGCGCCCGCCGGGAGGGCAGCGACCTGGTCCTCGAGCGGTCACCGTAGGCTTGCCGCCCATGGACTCGTCCCACGTGGAGAACGACCTGGTCAACGTCCTCTACACCCAGGAGCAGATCCAGGCCAAGCTCGCCGACATGGCCGTGCAGATCGACCGTGACTACGACGGCCAGGACCTGCTCATGGTCGGCGTGCTGCGCGGCGCGGTGATGGTGATGGCCGACCTCGCCCGGGCGCTTCCCCGGCACGTCGAGATGGACTGGATGGCCGTGTCGTCCTACGGCTCCGGGACCAAGTCCAGTGGCGTGGTGCGGATCCTCAAGGACCTCGACACCGACATCACCAACCGGCACGTGCTCGTGGTCGACGAGATCATCGACACCGGCCTGACCCTGAGCTGGCTGATCTCCAACCTGACCAGCCGCAACCCCGCGAGCGTCGAGATCGCCACGCTGCTGCGCAAGCCCGAGGCGGCCCGCATGTCGGTGCCGGTGAAGTACGTCGGCTGGGACATCCCCAACGAGTTCGTCGTCGGCTACGGGCTGGACTACCGCGAGCGCTACCGCAACCTGCGCGACATCGGCACGCTGGCGCCGCACGTCTACACCTGACCCCGGGGCAGCACCCCGACCAGACCGGCCCGTCGATCCGGACGACGGGGCCCTTTTCTCAGGTTTCCCTGTGACAATGGACGCGACCAGACGATTGCGGCGGGCGTGTACCGTCGTACGTCAAGTCGCACCTCGACCAGTGCCCCGCGAGAGGCGGTCCCCGACCGCTTGCGCACGGGGCAGCCGCACCGTGTTCGAAAGATGCCTGTGAAGCGTTTCTTCAAGGGTCCCTGGCTCTGGATCCTGCTCGTCGTCGTCGTGGTCCTCGTCGGCCTGCAGTACCTCGCGCCCAACGGTGGCTACAAGGAGGTCGAGACGTCGAAGATGAACTCCTACATCGCCTCCGGCGACGTCAAGGAGATCACCTTCATCGACGGTGACCAGGAGGTCCAGGCGGTCCTCGACAACGGCGACAAGGTGTCGACCCACTGGATCATCGGTCAGCAGGAGGGCATGGTCGCGGCGGCCGACGCCCAGGTCGAGGCCGACAAGATCGAGTGGTCGGACTCCAAGAACCCCCAGCCGAGCCTGATCGGGTCGTTCCTGTTCAGCCTGCTCCCCTTCGTCATCATCGTGCTGGTCTTCCTGTGGCTGATGAACCAGGTCCAGGGCGGCGCAGGTCGCGGCGTCATGCAGTTCGGCAAGTCCAAGGCCAAGCTGATCTCCAAGGACATGCCTAAGTCGACGTTCTCCGACGTCGCGGGCTGCGAGGAGGCCATCGAGGAGCTCGGGGAGATCAAGGAGTTCCTCCAGGAGCCCGGCAAGTTCCAGGCCGTCGGCGCCAAGATCCCCAAGGGCGTGCTCCTCTACGGCCCGCCCGGCACCGGCAAGACGCTGCTCGCCCGAGCCGTCGCCGGTGAGGCGGGAGTGCCGTTCTACTCGATCTCCGGCTCCGACTTCGTCGAGATGTTCGTGGGTGTCGGCGCCAGCAGGGTGCGCGACCTGTTCGAGCAGGCCAAGGAGAACGCCCCGGCGATCGTGTTCATCGACGAGATCGACGCGGTCGGCCGCCACCGCGGCGCCGGCATGGGCGGCGGTCACGACGAGCGCGAGCAGACGCTCAACCAGCTGCTCGTGGAGATGGACGGCTTCGAGAGCAACGAGGGCGTCATCATCATCGCGGCCACCAACCGGCCCGACGTCCTCGACCCCGCGCTCCTGCGCCCCGGCC
>CAZQCA010000390.1:0-2141 GCA_964591845.1 uncultured Nocardioides sp. | reverse complement strand
AGGCGACGGCCGGCCCGCCGTCGCGTGAGCGCGCCACCCGGGCGCTGCGGCGGGCGACCGGGTCGCTGAGCACCACCGCGACCTCGCGCATGCAGGGCGAGATGGCCTGGTTCCAGGAGCTCTCCGCCGAGGACCGCTCGTGGGTGGGGCTGATCGTCCAGGCCGGCATCCAGGGCTTCGTCGACTGGTACGACGCCGGCGGCGGCCCGGACGCCCCCGACCCCGACGGGAGCGCCCGCTCGGCGCTCGCCGCCTCGGTCTTCGGCGCGGCACCGCGTGCCCTCACCGGTGCCATCACGCTGCAGCAGACGGTCGACCTGATCCGCCTCTCGATCGAGGTGGTGGAGTCCAACGTCGACGCGATCGTCGTCCGCGAGGACGTGGCCGACGTGCACCGTTCGGTGTCGTCGTATGCGCGCGAGGTGGCCTTCGCGACCGCCGAGGTCTATGCACGGGCGGCCGAGACCCGCGGCGCCTGGGACGCCCGGCTGGAGGCTCTCGTGCTCGACGCGGTGCTCCGGGCCGAGCCCGACGACACGGTGCTGTCCCGCGCCAGCGCGCTCGGCTGGTCGGCCGACGAGAGCGCGGTCGTGGTGCTCGGCTCGGCGCCCACGCCGCGAGGAGCGGACCTCTTCGACGCCGTACGCCGGGTGGCCGGGGAGGCCGGCTTCGACGCCCTCGGAGCCATCCAGGGCGACCGCCTGGTGCTGCTCCTCGGCGGCGCGGACGACGCACTCGAGGCCGCCGAGCTGGTCGTCGACGTCTTCGGACCGGGTCCCGTGGTCGTCGGCCCGGTCGCCGCCGACCTCACCGTGGCCCACCTGTCGGCCCGGGCGGCCCAAGCGGCCTACCGGGCGGCGGCCGGCTGGCCGGGCGCCCCGCGACCCGTGCGCAGCGGCGACCTGCTGCCCGAGCGTGCCCTCGCCGGGGACGGCCACGCCCGCAGGTTCCTGGTCGACGAGGTCTACCGGCCGCTGCTGCAGGCGCGCGGCGAGCTGCTCGCGACCGTGGCGGCCTACCTTGAGAACGGCGCGGGGATCGAGGGCACGGCCCGTGCCCTGTTCGTGCACCCCAACACGGTCCGCTACCGGCTGCGCCAGGCCGCGGACCTGACCGGCCTGTCGCCCTCCGCGCCTCGTGACGCGCTGGCGCTCCACGTGGCGCTGATCCTCGGCCGCCAGTCGGGCCGCGCCTGACACCTCTCGCGCCGGACGCTAGGTTTGGTGGGTTCCTACAAAGAACGGGGCCCGAGTTTCGTCCGTGCCGCAGGCGCGAACCACATCGGTCCCCGGGCAAGGTGGAGTCGTGCTGGTGATCGTCGCTCCAGGTCAGGGGGCCCAGAGCCCCGGTTTCCTCGTGCCGTGGCTCGAGGAGCCGACGTTCGCCGCGCCGTTCGCGCGCGCGGCCGAGGTCGCCGAGCTCGACCTCGTGCACCTCGGCACCGAGGCCGACGCCGACACCATCCGCGACACCCAGGTCGCGCAGCCGCTGCTGGTCGCGACCGCGATCGCCGCGCTGGAGAGTCTCTCCCCCGCCGGGCTCGAGGGCGTGACGGCGGTCTCGGGCCACAGCGTGGGTGAGCTCGCCGCCGCCGCCGCGTCGGGAGCGCTCAGCGCGGACGACGCGATGCTGCTGGTCCGCGAGCGGGGGCGGGCCATGGCCGCCGCCGCGGCCGCGACGCCGACCGGCATGACCGCCGTCCTCGGCGGTGATCGCGAGCAGGTGCTCGCCACGCTCGAGCGGCACGGCCTCACCCCCGCCAACGACAACGGGCCCGGCCAGGTCGTGGCCGCGGGCACGATGGAGCAGCTCGCGGCGCTCGCCGCCGACCCGCCGGAGAAGGCCCGCCTTGCCCCCCTCAGCGTGGCCGGCGCGTTCCACACCCACCACATGGCGCCGGCCGTCGGCCGGCTGACCGAGCTGGCGGCGTCCGTCACGACGCTCACCCCGACTGTCGCCGTCCTGTCCAACAAGGACGGATCGCTGGTGCGCGACGGAGCCGAGGTCCTCGGCCGGATCGTCGGCCAGATCGCCTCGCCGGTCCGGTGGGACCTCTGCATGGAGACGATGCTCGGGCTCGGGGTCACGGGGATGCTCGAGCTGCCTCCCGCCGGTACGCTCACCGGTATCGCCAGAAGGGC
>CAZQCA010000389.1:0-2179 GCA_964591845.1 uncultured Nocardioides sp. | reverse complement strand
CCCGCTTGAGGTCGGGAGCAGCCGACGCGTTGACGTGCTTGCCGGTGGCCACCGAGCCGGTGAAGGACACCTTGCGGGGCGTCGGGTGCGCGGTCATCGACTTGCCGAGCTCGTCGCCGCCGGAGACGACGTTGAGGACGCCCGGCGGAAGGACCTCGCTAAGGATCTCGCCCATGAGGAGGGTGCTGCGGGGCGTGTAGGGCGACGGCTTGAGGACCATCGTGTTGCCGGCCAGCAGGGCCGGGGCGATCTTCCACGAGGCGAGCACGATCGGGAAGTTCCAGGGGGTGATGGCGGCGACGACCCCCATGGGACGGCGCACCACTTCGGCGTAGGCCGCGGCGTCGTCCTGGATGACCTCGCGGGGGGTCTCCAGATCGGCGAAGTACTTGAGCCAGAAGCCGGCGGCCAGGGCCTCGACGCCCGCCGAGGCCAGCGGCTTGCCCTGCTCGGCGGTGAGGACCGGCCCGATCCGCTCCCCCGCCGCGAACATGGCGTTGGCCGCCTCCGTCAAGGCGGCCCGGCGGGCCGCTTCGTCCGAGCGCCAGTCGACGAACGCCTTCGCCGCGGCCTCGAAGGCCTGGTCCAGCTGCTCTCTGCTGCAGTCGGGGGCCTGAGCATGGACCTCGCCGGTGGCGGGGTTGACGACCCCGAAGGTGGAGGGGGCATCCACCCGCTCGCCGCCAATGGTCATCGAGACGTCGGTCATGTCTGCTCCTGGGAGTCGGATCGGTTGGTCGAGATCATCAGGCCACAGCTTCTTCGCCCCGGAGGGTGGTCCGGTGCAGCAGGCGGTGGGAGGTCGCGTCGTAGGGGATCGCCCGGTGGAGCAGGCCGGTGTTGTCCCACACGACCAGGTCCCCGGGGTGCCAGCGGTGGCGGAGGACGAAGCGGGGCTGGGTGACCCAGGCCAGCAGGCGGTCGAGCAACGCCCGGCTCTCGTTCTCGGGCCACCCGACGATGTGGTCGGCGGTGGCGCCGATGAGCAGGGACCGGCGGCCGTCGCGCCGCCGCCAGACGAGCGGGTGCTCCCGGCTGGGGACTCGGGCCCAATCCGCTCGCTCCTCCTCGGTCGGCTCGGGGGTCGTCAGGAGTTGGGCCGCGGTGAAGCTGTGGACGATGCGGAGGTCGGCCAGCTCGGCCTTCTCGTCCTCGGACAGGGCCTCGTAGGCCGCGTAGGTGTTGGCGAACTCGGTGTCGCCCCCCTCGTCGGCCACCACCAAGGCGGTGAGCAGGGTCGCCTTCTGCGGGAGGTCGTCCATCGTGCCATCGAGGTGCCAGAAGACCGTGCCCCGGCGGTAGGCCGCCAGGGCGCTCTCGGCTGGATCGAGGCTGATCACGTCGACTCCGGGGTGGTCCTCCAGCCCGCCCATCCGGGGGATGACCACGGTGCCCAACATCGCGCTGAAGGCCAGCAGGTCGGCGTCACCGATGCCGGCATCCCGGTACACGACCACGCCGTGGGCATCGAGCAGGGTCTGGCACTCGGCCGCCCGGGCGGGGGCCACCAGCTCGGGGCCGGACCGGCCCGTGACCTCGAGGCCGATCGCCGCGGTGATCGGCGCGGTCGTCACGGGCATGAGAACGAGGTTATCACTCGGGCAGTACGTCGTTTCAGAGCCGGCCCGGGCCCTCGATCGACTCGATGAACCGGCTGGTCAGCTCGGCCCAGGCGTCGGGAGCCGGCGCCTCGAGACCGAGCGCCTCGATCACCCCGAGACCGAGCTCCATGCTCCAGAGCATGAGGACGACCGTGCGCATGTCCACCGCCGGGTCCAGCTCGCCACCGGCCTGGGCGGCTTCGTACTCTTCCACCCACGAGCGCACGCGATCGCCCTGCTCCGCGCTCAGGCGCTCGCGCACCGCGGCGTCGTTGCGGGCCGCCGTCGCCCCCTCCAGCAGCAGCGCCCGGAGGTCCGCCCGATCAGGGAACCGGCGGTTCAGGTCGGTGAGGTAGTCCCGGAACGTGACCTCCGGACGCTCCCCGGGTGGCTCGACGTCGGCGGCGACCCGGGCGTCGATCGCTTCGACCAGCAGTTCCGCCTTGTTCAGGAAGTGGGCGTAGATCGCCCCGGTCGTCAGCGAGGAGCGACGGGCCAGATCCCGCACCGACACCGCGGCGTACCCCTCCTCGGCGAAGACCTGGGTCGCCAGTTCCAACAGGCGAGCCCGCGTGGCG
>CAZQCA010000388.1:0-2180 GCA_964591845.1 uncultured Nocardioides sp. | reverse complement strand
TGCCTCTGCCGTTGGGCTACCGGGGCGTGCGAGGGACCAAGGTACCCGACCAGTAGCCTGGCGCCGTGGCTGACTCCGGCGCCCTCTCGGGGCCTCCTCAGACCGGCGATCCGGGTGTGCCGAGCCCCCGCCGCGTGGTCATCGCGGAGGACGAGGCACTCATCCGGATGGACCTCGCCGAGATGCTCGTCGAGGAGGGGTACGACGTCGTCGGGCAGGCGGCCGACGGGGCGGAGGCGGTGCGCCTGGCCGAGGAGCTGCGCCCCGACCTCGTCGTGCTCGACGTGAAGATGCCGGTGCTGGACGGCATCGCGGCGGCCGAGCGGATCGCCGCTCAGCGCATCGCGCCCGTGGTCATCCTCACCGCGTTCTCGCAGCGCGACCTCGTGGAGCGGGCCCGGCAGGCGGGGGCGATGGCCTATGTCGTCAAGCCGTTCTCGGCCGGCGACCTGGTCCCGGCGATCGAGATGGCGGTGAGCCGCTATGCCGAGATCGCGAGCCTCGAGGCCGAGGTCGCCGACCTCACCGAGCGGATCGAGGCGCGCAAGCAGGTCGAGCGCGCCAAGGTGGTGCTCCAGGCGGAGCTGGGGCTGAGCGAGCCCGACGCGTTCCGCTGGATCCAGAAGACCGCCATGGACCTGCGACTGTCGATGCGCCAGGTGGCCGACGGGGTGATCGAGCACGGGGTGGCGGGTCCCCAGGCGTGAACAGGCACTGCGTCCCGTTGTCCCGGGATTAGGTCACAAATCTGCAACGACGCCGATCCGGTGTCGGAGCCGTGACCTGCAGGCGTTACCTTGTGCCGAACCGGTGGCAGAGCCGGACCCCGTTGGCAGTTAGGAACGATCACTCCATGAAGCAGACCAAGACGCTCGCGCGCCTCGGCGCGGTGGCCGCGGCCGCCGCCCTGGTCCTCGCGGGTTGTGGGACCACCGAGGACAGTGGCGACAGCGGCGACTCCGGCAGCGACGCCGCCTGCGACCTCAAGATCGGCTACATGGGCCCGATCACCGGCGACTACTCGGCGCTCGGCGCCAACATGCTCGGCGGCGTCAAGGTCGCCCTCGACGAGTACAACGCCGAGCACTCGGACTGCCCCGTGACGCTGGAGGAGTACGACTCCCAGGGCAACCCGGAGCTGGCCACGCCGTTGGCCACCCAGGTCGTGCAGGACGACAAGGTGGTCGGCCTGGTCGGCCCGTCGTTCTCCGGCGAGACCGAGGCCACCGGCCCGACATTCGCCGAGGCCGGCCTGGTGACCGTGTCGCCGTCCGCGACCAACCCGGACCTCTCGACCAACGGCTGGGACACGTTCCACCGTGTGCTCGGCAACGACGCCACGCAGGCGCCGGCCGCCGCGAAGTACATCTCCGACACGGTCGGCTCGACGAAGGTGTTCGTCATCGACGACGCGTCGGAGTACGGCAAGGGCATCGCCGACGGCGTGGCCGACGCGCTGGGCGACTCGGTGATCGACCGCGACACCGTGCAGCAGAAGCAGACCGACTTCTCGGCGACCGTGACCAAGGTCAAGGCCTCCGGGGCCGACGCCATCTTCTACGGGGGCTACTACCCCGAGGCCGGTCTGCTCGTGAAGCAGCTGCGGTCGGCCAAGTGGACCGGCACCTTCGTCTCCGGCGACGGCTCTCTGGACCCGGCCTTCGTCGAGGCTGCGGGCGCCAAGTCGGCAGAGGGCGCGGTGCTCACCTGCCCCTGCGCCCCGAACCCCGAGGACTTCTCCGCGAAGTACAAGGAGCTCAACGGCGCCGACCCGGGCACCTACTCCGCCGAGGCCTACGACTCGGCCAACATCCTGCTGCAGGGCATCGCAGACGGCAACGAGGACCGCGCCAGCCTGCTGGAGTGGGTCAACGCCTACGACGCCCCCGGCATCACCAAGCAGATCAAGTTCGACGAGGGCGGCGAGGTCTCCACGGTCACCGTGTACGCCTACCCGGTCGCGGGCGGCGTGATCGAGCCCGGTCAGCCGATCGAGTAAGTCCGTCGACGGTGGTGGCGCGTCCCGTGACGTGCCACCACTCCGACCACTACTGTGCGGTCGGGGAAGGCCACGGCCCTCCCCGACCGCTTGTCGTTCCACGCGCAGCAGCCGGGCGCGGTGTGAGGAGTCGATGTGCCCTTTGACATCCCGCTTGCCATCCCGATGCCCGACTTCGGGC
>CAZQCA010000387.1:0-2196 GCA_964591845.1 uncultured Nocardioides sp. | reverse complement strand
AACTACGACATCGCGATGGCGCAGCCGCTCTACCCCGGCTGCGACGTGTGGCTCAACAACCCGCTGCGTCCCTACGAGGCATGCGGCACCTCCGGCATGAAGGCCGCCCTCAACGGCGGCCTCAACCTGTCGATCCTCGACGGCTGGTGGGACGAGTGGTACGACGGCTCCAACGGGTGGGCGATCCCCTCCGCCGACGGGGTCGAGGACCCCGACCGGCGCGACGACCTGGAGGCCGCCGCCCTCTACGACCTGATCGAGAACGAGGTCGTGCCGAAGTTCTACGACCTCGACGCCGACGGCGTCCCGGCGCGCTGGCTGGAGATGGTGCGGCACACGCTGACCTCGCTGGGACCGAAGGTGCTGGCCAGCCGCATGGTGCGCGACTACGTGCGGGCGCTCTACGCGCCTGCCGCGCACAACGCACGGGCGCTCAACTCCGACTTCCACGGGGCGGTGGAGCTGACGGCGTGGAAGAAGCGGATCCGGTCCGGCTGGGGCTCGGTGCGGGTCGAGCACGTGGAGTCCGCCGGCGTCGGGGACGCCCCCGAGGTGGGCGCGACCCTCTCGGTGCGGGCCTTCGTGGCCCTGGGCGACCTCGGCCCCGACGACGTGGACGTGCAGCTCGTGCACGGGACGACGACGCCCGACGACGTGCTCCTCGACGAGACGGTCGCGGCGGCGTCGATGACGGTGGGGGAGTCCTACGCGGGCGGCCGCTTCCGCTTCGACGCGACGGTGGCGATCGACCACTCCGGTGCGTTCGGCTACACGGTGCGGGTGGTGCCGCGGCACCCGTCGCTCACGTCGGTGGCCGAGCTGGGCCTGGTGGCCCTGCCCGCCTGAGCCTCGACCCCCGCTCGGCCCACCCGCCGCGGGCCTACCCCGCGTGGTCGGTCTGCCGCAGCACCAGGACGGAGCGTCCGGCGAGCTCGAGGGTCTCGCCGGAGGCCACCGGCGTCCCGGTCTCGTGGGCGGGGTCGGTGGACAGCACCACCTCTCCGTGGTTGACCCACTGGTTGCGGGGGAGGGTGACCTCGACGTCGTCGGCCCCGCCGTTGAACCACATGAGGAACGAGCAGTCGCGCTCCTGCTCGCCGTGGGCGCCGGGGGACCGCAGCGGGTCGCCGGAGACGAACATCCCGATCACGTGCAGCGAGACGTCGTACCAGTCCTGGTCGACCATCTCCCGGCCGTCCGGGTGCATCCAGGCGAGGTCCTTGACGCCGCCCTCGATCGTGGGCGTGCCGACGAAGTGGTGCCGCTGTCGCAGGGTCGCGTGCTCGCGGCGCAGTCGCAGCGCCGCCTTGGTGAACTCGTAGACGTCGAGCCACGCGTCGTCCGGGCGCCAGTCGACCCATGAGATCTCGTTGTCCTGGACGTAGGCGTTGTTGTTGCCCCGCTGGGTGCGACCGCGCTCGTCGCCGGCGGTGAGCATCGGCGAGCCGTTGGACAGGCACAGCGCGACCATCATGTTGGCGGCCTGGCGGCGGCGGATCGCCGTCACGACGGGGTCGTCGGTCTCGCCCTCGACCCCGTGGTTCCACGAGCTGTTGTGGTCCGAGCCGTCCCGGTTGCCCTCGCCGTTGGCCTCGTTGTGCTTGTCGTTGTAGGACACGACGTCTCGGAGCGTGAACCCGTCGTGGGCGGTCACGAAGTTGACCGAGGCGTACGGCGACCGGCCGTCGTCGGCGTAGAGGTCCGAGGAGCCGGCCAGCCGGGAGGCCACGTCGCGGATCCCGTCGGCTCCACCGCGCCAGAAGGTGCGCATGGTGTCGCGGTAGCGGTCGTTCCACTCGACCCACGGGGGCGGGAACGACCCGACCATGTAGCCGTCCATCGACGCGTCCCAGGGCTCGGCGATCAGCTTCACGTGACGCAGCACCGGGTCCTGGCTCACGGTGGTGAGGAACGCGCTGCGCATGTCGATGTCGTGGCCGGTGCGGGCGAGCGCCGACGCGAGGTCGAAGCGGAAGCCATCGACGTGCATCTCGCCGGCCCAGTAGCGCAGCGAGTCGAGGATCAGCCGCAGCGCCGCGAGGTTGGTGGTGTCGACGGTGTTGCCGCAGCCGGTGACGTCCCAGTAGGCGTCGCCGATCGTGCCCGACCGCTTGTAGAAGCCGTAGTCGTCCAGGCCGCGGAAGGAGTACGTCGGCCCGAGCGGCCCGCCCTCGGCGGTGTGGTTGTAGACCACGT
>CAZQCA010000386.1:0-2211 GCA_964591845.1 uncultured Nocardioides sp. | reverse complement strand
CCTCGATGTGGACGCCGTAGAGCAGGCCCAGGTCGACGACGTTGATGCCGAGCTCCGGGTCGACGACGTCCTTCATCGCCTCGGTGACGTCGTCGACGGTGAGCGTGCTGGTGCCGCCGCCGAGGGACTCGGTGTCGACGGCGGGCAGGTCGTCGTGGGGGTGCTCGTGGCCCGCGTGGGCGTGGCGGGTGGGCGGGTAGAACTCGTCGGTCATGCCGACTCTCCTCGGGTCTCGGCGGGTCCGGTGGCGGCGGTCTGACCGGACATCGCGGTGGCGGTCGCGTCCTTCCAGGCCATCCACGGCAGCAGGGCGCACTTCACCCGGGCGGGGAACCTGGCCACGCCGGCGAACGCGACGCCGTCCTCCAGCACGTCCTCGTCGGGCTCCACCTGGCCCTTGCCCTGCATCAGCGTCAGGAAGCTCTCGTGGACGCCCATCGCGTCGGTCACGCTGCGGCCGATCACCAGATCGGTCATCACGCTGGCGGCGGCCTGGGAGATCGAGCAGCCGAGCGCGTCGTAGGACACGTCCTCGACCGTGTCGCCGTCGAGATGCACCCGCAGCGTCACCTCGTCGCCGCACGTCGGGTTGACGTGGTGCACCTCCGCCTCGAACGGGTCGCGCAGGCCCGCGTGATGGGGATGCTTGTAGTGGTCCAGGATGATCTCCTGGTAGAGCGCGTCGAGCTCGGCAGTCATCGGGTGGGGAGTCTCTCTCAGGTGAGCGTGAAGTAGTCGCGGGTGAAGTGCAGCCCCTCGACCAGGGCGTCGATCTCGGCCGGCGAGGTGTAGAGGTAGGACGACATCCGGGCCGACGCCTGCACGCCGTAGCGCAGGTGGGCGGGCTTGGCGCAGTGGTGTCCGGCCCGCACCGCGATGCCGCGGGAGTCGAGCACGGTGGCCACGTCGTGGGGATGGACCCCCGCCAGCTCGAAGCTGATCGCTCCGCCCCGGTCCGCAGCGTCGCGCGGTCCGAGCACGGTCACGCCCGGCACCGTCCCCAGCCCCTCCAGGGCGTAGGCGGTGACGGCCTGCTCGTGCCGGTGGACGGCGTCCATGCCGAGGTGCCCGAGGTAGTCCAGCGCGGCCCCCAGACCCACGGCCTCCACGATCGGCGGGGTGCCGGCCTCGAACTTGTGGGGCAGGTCGGCGTACGTCGACCGCTCCATCGTGACGGTCTTGATCATCTCGCCGCCGCCCAGGAACGGCGGCAGCTGGTCGAGCACCTCGCGCCGACCCCACAGCACGCCGATGCCGGTGGGTCCCAGGCACTTGTGCCCGGTGAAGACGAGCACGTCGGCGCCGGAGGCCACGACGTCGACCGGCAGCTGCGGGACGGCCTGGGAGGCGTCGACGACCACGAGGGCGCCGACCTCGTGGGCCCGGCGCGCGATCTCGGCCACCGGGTTGACCGTGCCCAGCATGTTGGACACCCAGGTCAGCGACACCACCCGGGTCCGCTCGGTGAGCAGGTCGTCGAGGTTGCTCAGGTCGAGCCGCCCGTCGTCGGTGAGGCCGAACCACCGCAGCGTCGCGCCGGTGCGCTCGGTGAGCAGCTGCCACGGCACGATGTTGGAGTGGTGCTCCATCTCGGTGATGACGACCTCGTCGCCGGGCCCGAGGGTGCCGACCCGGGCGGACCAGTCACCGCGCGCCCAGGCGAGGGTGTTGGCCACCAGGTTGAGCGCCTCGGAGGCGTTCTTGGTGAAGACCACCTCGTCGCGCGACGGCGCGCCGACGAAGGCCGCCACCGTGTCGCGGGCCGCCTCGAACGCCTCGGTCGACTCGGCGCCGAGCTGGTGCATGGCCCGGGCGATGTTGGCGTTGTGACGCTCCAGGTGGTCGACCATGGTGTCGATGACGACCTGCGGCTTCTGGGAGGTGTTGGCGCTGTCGAGGTAGACCAGCGGCTGACCGCCCGCCAGCGTGCGCGACAGGATCGGGAAGTCCTTGCGGATGACCTCCAGGTCCGGCAGCAGCCCCTCGATCGCCATGTCAGACCGCCGCGGCCTTGACGTACTTGTCGTAGCCCTCGGCCTCGAGCTGCTCGGCGAGCTCCGGGCCGCCCTCCTCCGCGATCCGGCCCGCCACGAACACGTGGACGAAGTCGGGCTTGATGTAGCGCAGGATCCGCGTGTAGTGGGTGATCAGCAGGACGCCCTTGTCGCCGTCGGCCTGGAACCGGTTGACGCCCTCGGAGACCACCTTGAG
>CAZQCA010000385.1:0-2220 GCA_964591845.1 uncultured Nocardioides sp. | reverse complement strand
CGCACGTGGCGCACGGAGTTCCAGAACGCCTCGGTCTCCTGTCCCGACAGGGTCCTGCCCGAGGCGTCGGTGATGGTGCCGGAGACGATGACCGGCCAGCGTCGGCCGTGGTCCTCGAAGAGGGTCTCGAGGGCGAACACCGCGGCCTTGGCGTTGAGGGTGTCGAAGACGGTCTCCACCATCAGCAGGTCGGCCCCACCGTCGACCAACCCACGGGCCTGCTCCAGGTAGGCCTCGACCAGCTCGTCGAAGCTCACGTTGCGGGCCCCGGGGTCGTTGACGTCGGGGCTGATGGACGCCGTCCGGTTGGTGGGCCCGAGGGCTCCGACCACGAAGCGAGGCCGGTCGGGGGTCAGCGCGGTCACCTCGTCGCAGACCACGCGGGCGGTGGCCGCGGCGGCGTGGTTGATCTCGTAGCAGTGCTCCTGCAGCCCGTAGTCGGCCTGGGCGATGCGGGTCGCCGTGAACGTGTTGGTGGACGTCAGGTCGGCGCCCGCGTCGAGGTAGTCCCGGTGGATGGCCGCCACGATGTCGGGACGCGTGAGACACAGCAGGTCTGCGTCGCCCTTGAGCTCGTGGTCGTGGTCGGCGAACCGCTCGCCGCGGTAGTCGGCCTCGGCCAGGCCGTGGGCCTGGATCAGCGTGCCCCAGGCGCCGTCGATGACCAGGATCCGCTCGCGCAGGAGCGCCTGGAGCTGCGCGGTGGCGTCGGGGCGGTGGTCGGGCACGGCTTCCTCGGGTCGGGCGGCGGTCGTGTGGCCGGCGCGGTCCTCCAGCCTACGAACGGGTCCATCACCTGGACATCGTTCCCACATCGTGGCACCCGACGTACGGACCGGCTAAATCCCCGGCGCTCCTCACCTGTGCTCCACCTCCGTCCGCATAGGCTGGCGAGGTGATCGAGATCGACGACGTGCCCGACCTGGTGGACCCCGTGGTGATCGCGGCGTTCGAGGGTTGGAACGACGCCGCCGACGCCGCGTCGTCCGTGGTCGACCATCTCATCGCGGCATGGGGCGCGCGCACGATCGGAGCACTCGACCCCGAGGACTTCTACGACTTCCAGGTCAACCGTCCGCACGTGGGAGTCGACGAGCGCGGTCACCGCCGGATCACCTGGCCCTCGACCCAGATCGCGGTCGCCTCTCCCCCCGACCTGGACCGGGACGTGATCCTCATCCGCGGCATCGAGCCCAACATGCGCTGGCGGCAGTTCACCGCCGAGCTGTTGGCCGCGTGCGACGACCTGGGCTCCCGGCTGGTGATCACCCTCGGCGCCCTGCTCGCCGACACCCCCCACACGAGACCGATCCCGGTCACCGGCTCCGCCACCGAGCCCGACCTGGTCGATCGGCTGCGCCTCGAGCCGTCGTCGTACGAAGGGCCGACCGGCATCGTCGGCATCGTCCAGGACGCCTGCCAGCGGTTGGACATGCCGGCGGTGTCCTACTGGGCCGCGGTGCCGCACTACGTCGCGCAGCCGCCCTGCCCGAAGGCGACGCTGGCCCTGCTGGGCTGCCTCGAGGACCTGCTCGAGGTCAGCCTGCCGCTCGGCGACCTGGTGGAGGACGCCAAGGCCTGGGAGCGCGGCGTCGACGAGCTGTCCCGCGAGGACGAGGAGATCGCCGAGTACGTCCGCGCACTCGAGGAGACGCGGGACACCACCGAGCTCCCGGAGGCGTCGGGCGAGGCGATCGCGCGGGAGTTCGAGCGCTATCTCAAGCGCAAGGAGGACGAGGTCTAGCCACCACCGGCGGCGGGTCCTCGGTCAGACCAGTCCGAGGGACGCGTCGAGCAGGTCGCGCATCAGGGCCGGCGCGGTGGGGTCGGTGGCCTCGCCAGGGGCTGCCAGCGTCGCGGCGACCCACGCCTCGACGGCGCCGAGCGCCGTCGGAGAGTCGAGGTCGTCGGCGAGTGCGGCCAGCACCCGCTCGGCGTACGCCGTGGCCGGCGCCGCGCTCGTGCGCGCGAGCACGTCGCGCCAGCGCGCCAGCGTGGCCTCGGCGTCGGCCAGCTGGTCGTCGGTCCACTCCCGATCGGCCCGGTAGTGGTGGCGGAGCAGCGCCAGCCGGATCGCCATCGGGTCGACGCCCGACTCACGCAGGCGGGACACGAACACCAGGTTGCCGAGGGACTTCGACATCTTCTCGCCCTGGTAGCCGACCATCCCGGTGTGGACGTAGGCCTGGGCGAAGGCGCAGCCCGGCCGGGTCGCCTGCG
>CAZQCA010000384.1:0-2227 GCA_964591845.1 uncultured Nocardioides sp. | reverse complement strand
GTCCAGCGTCGGCAACCACGAGTTCGACGAGGGCGTGGCCGAGCTGAGGCGGCTCAAGAACGGCGGCTGCCACCCGGTCGACGGCTGCTACTTCCCGAACCAGCCCTACGCCGGCGCGGACTTCCAGTGGCTGGCGGCCAACGTGCAGCGCAAGGATGGCACCACGCCGCTGCGTCCCTACTGGATCAAGAAGGTCGGCGGCGTCAAGGTCGGCTTCATCGGGATGACCCTGGAAGCCACCGACGCGCTCGTCTCCCAGTCCGGCATCAAGGGCTGGGACTTCAAGGACGAGGTCGAGACCGCCAACGCCCTGGTGCCGCGACTGCACCGCAAGGGAGTGAAGGCGATGGTGGTGCTCCTGCACGAGGGCGGTATCCAGAGCGGCACCTACGACCAGTGCGTCGGCATCTCCGGTCCGATCGTCTCGATCGCCGAGAACCTCGACCCCGAGATCGACGCGGTCATCACCGGACACACCCACCAGCCCTACAACTGCTCGATCGACGACCCGGCGGGCAACCCCCGCCCGGTCACCAGCGCGTTCTCGTTCGGGCGGATCATCACCGAGATGAACCTCACCCTGAGCACGCGCACCCGCGACGTCGTGCGCGCCGACACCTCCGTGGTCAACCACGTCGTCAGCCAGGACGTGGCGCCCGACCCGGCCGAGTCCGCGATCATCGCCAAGTGGAAGGCGATCTCGGACGCGATCGGCAGCCGCGTGGTCGGCTCCATCTCGCAGACGATCGCCCGCCGAGGCGACCGGCAGCTCGAGGCGGGCCTGGGCAACATGATCGCCGACGCCCAGCTCGAGGCGACCAGGGCCAACGGGGCGCAGATCGCGTTCATGAACCCCGGCGGCGTGCGGGCCGACCTGGTCTATGACAGCCCGGCCGGCTCGGGAGGCGAGGTCACCTACGCCGAGGCCTTCACGGTGCAGCCCTTCGGCAACCTGCTCACCACGATCCCGATGACCGGTGACCAGATCCGCCGCGTGCTGGAGCAGCAGTGCCAGCCTCCGGGAGGCAGCCGCCCGTTCCTCTTCATGGGCGTCTCCGAGGGCTTCACCTACACCCTCGACCGCGGGTTCGACCCGGTGACGAAGCTGTGCAACTTCGTCAGCGTGACCGACATGCGGCTCGACGGGGTGCCGATCGACCCCACCACCACCTACCTGGTGACGGTCAACAACTTCCTGGTCGACGGTGGGGACTTCTTCACCGTGTTCGCCGAGGTGCCGGTGGCGCAGCGCATCGGCGGCGGCGACGACCTCGAGGCGATGAACGACTACCTCAACACGTTCGGACCCGTCTCCGACCCCGGCATCGACCGGGTGACCGAGCTCTTCCCGAACGGCTGAGACACCGCCCGGTGGGGTACGACGTCAGCCGGCGTCGTACCCCACCGGCGGCACGCGCCCGATGTCGACGTTTGGGCTCAAACGTCGGCAATTCCGGCCCTGGGGCTGCAGTTTCGGCACAAACGCGGGGGTGGGGAGAAGCGGCCCCCCGGCGCCCTCAGAGCTTGGGGAAGGGCTTGCCCGGGTGCTCGTCGGGCTCGAAGATCTTCTTCGCCTTGCCGACGATCAGCTTGTCGGGGCGACCGACGACCGACTCGTCCTTCTCGGGGTAGTCGAACTGCGACAGCACGAAGCGCATCGCCTCCAGCCGGGCCCGCTTCTTGTCGTTGCTCTTGATCACCGTCCACGGCGCGTGCCGGGTGTCGGTGTAGAAGAACATCGCCTCCTTGGCCTCGGTGTAGGCGTCCCACTTGTCGAGGCTGGCGCGGTCGGTCGGCGACAGCTTCCACTGCTTGACCGGGTCGTCGGAGCGCGACTCGAACCGGGCGCGCTGCTCGGCGTGCGACACCGAGAACCACAGCTTGATGAGGTGGATGCCGGAGTCGACCAGCATCCGCTCGAACTCCGGGCACGACCTCATGAACTCGAGGTACTGCTGCGCCGTGCAGAAGCCCATCACCCTCTCGACGCCCGCCCTGTTATACCAGCTCCTGTCGAAGAGCACTATCTCGCCCGCGGACGGGAGGCAGTGGACGTAGCGCTGGAAATACCATTCCGTCTTCTCCTTCTCGGTCGGAACCCCGAGGGCAGATACCCTGCACACGCGGTGGTTGAGCGGCTCTACAATGCGTTTTATCATGCCGCCCTTCCCGGCGGCGTCCCGGCCCTCGAAAAGGACGATTATCTTCTTCCCCGCGGACTTCACCC
>CAZQCA010000383.1:0-2230 GCA_964591845.1 uncultured Nocardioides sp. | reverse complement strand
TCGCGCGGGACGACGTAGTAGGGCTGGAAGTCGTGCTCGACGTCGACGGCGAGCCTCCCCCAGGGCTTGTCCTTGATGGCGGCCGGGGTGTCGGCGGCGGACTGCGGCAGGTCGCGGATGTGTCCGAGGGAGGACTCGACGACATAGCCGTCGCCGAGATAGCCACCGATCATCTGCGCCTTCTTGGGCGACTCGACGATCACCAACTTGTGTGCCACGGACGGTCCTTGCTCGCGGTCGTGCTCGGGAGGTCTTGCTCGGTAGGGGCTGCTGCCGGTGCCTGCCGCGAGGGGCGGCAGCATGCCCACGGCGGAACACGGTAGCGCGAACCTCCCCGCCGTCCAGCGCCCGCGTCCCCGGAGGACGCCGCGCGGCGCCAGGATCGCGGATCGGAGTCAGGGCACCAGGAAGCCCTGGTCGACCAGGTCGGCCACCGCGCCGGCGTACGACGTGGTCAGCTCGGCCGGGTCGCGCCCGAGCAGCCCGGCCACGGCGTCGAGGAGCTGCCCGACCGTCAGGTCGCCGTCGCTCGCGCCCACCACGGCGGCCTCGACCGTGTCGACGACGCGGGCCCGGCGCAGGCCCCGCTGCTGGCGCAGCACGATCAAATCCGGGTCCTCTGCCCCGGCGGCCCCGGTCGTCTCCTGCAGCACGTCGGGCCGCCGGGTCAGCCTGCGGCCGAGGAGGTCCGGCTCCGCCGCGAGCAGGTCCTGGGCCACCGCCCACTCGGCGACGGCCGGCGCGATCGGCTGCTCGACGGCGTGCGGCCAGTCGAGGAGCGTCACCCGCGGAGACCGGTCGACCCGGCGCAGGTTGATCCAGCCGAACCCCACCGCCTCGACCCCCTGGTCGTCGAGCCAGGACAGCCAGGTGTCGTAGCGCTCCGCATAGCCGGCCGCGCCGTGGTGGCCGGAGTCCTTGAGCCACAGCTCGACGTACTCGGCGGGGTCGAGCTGCTCGCGCTGCACGACCAGGGCGTCGCACCGGTCGTCGATCCAGGAGGCGAGCCGCTCGTCCCAGGGCCGGCCTCGCTCCACGACCCAGTTCGCCAGCACCTGGCACCATCCGCCGTCGGCGAGATGCGCGGGGGCGGCGCGCACCAGGTGCTCGACGACGCGATCGCCGGGGAGCCCGGAGTCGCGGTAGACGAGGCGCTCGCCGGTCGCCGGCGAGATCACGAACGGCGGGTTGGTCGCGATCAGGTCGAAGCGCTCGCTCGCGACCGGCTCGAAGAACGAGCCGGCGCGCACCTCGATGTCGGGCAGGTCGTTGAGCGCCGCGTTGACCCGGGCCGTCCACAGCGCCCGCTCGTTGACGTCGGTGGCGACGACGCGCGACGCGTGGCGGGCCAGGTGGAGCGCCTGCACCCCGCAGCCCGTGCCCAGGTCGAGCGCGCTGCCGACCTTGTGGCGGAGCGTCAGCCGGGCCAGCGAGGTGGAGGCGGGGCTGATACCGAGCACGTGGTCGGCGCCTACCCGGGCGGTGGCTCCGTCGAGGCCCGGCGTCAGGTCGCTGACCACCCAGAGATCGTGGTCGCCGGCGTCGTCGGGGGCGGCGTACGGCCGCACGTCGAGGCGCGCGGCCACCTCCGCGACGCTGGTCACCAGCACGCCGTCGACCGCCAGTGCCTCCACGAGTCCCGGCAGCGCGCGGTCGGCGTCGCTCCGGGCGACCGGCACCTGCAGCAGGAAGAGCCGGGTCAGCGTCTCCAGCGCGGATCCTCCGGCCGTACGCCGGAGGCCCGGCGTCGTCTCGTTGCGTCCCAGCGCCGCGTGCGCCCGCGGCCCGAGCAGCTCGGCCACCGCGTCGTAGGTGTAGCCGGCCTCCTGCAGCGCCGCACGCAGCTCCACGACCCAGGCCGGCGCCGCGCCACCGGCGACCGGCTCCACGTGCTCCATCTCGCGACCCTATCCACGAGAACGGCGAGTGGCCCGCCCCTGGGGGACGGGCCACTCGTAGCCTGTGCGACCTGGTGCGGTCGCCCGGTCAGGCGGTCTTGTGCGGTGCCATCGCCGAGGAGCCGGCGTCGTCGCCGTCGTCGCCGATGACGACCGCCCGCTGCTTGGAGATGTAGACCGCGACCACGATGATCGCCACCGCCACCAGCGAGATGACGATCCGCACGGCGTCGTTCTGGTCCTTGCCGACGCTCAGCGAGACCACGGCCGAGGCGATCAGCAGCGAGACCAGGTTCATCACCTTGATCAGCGGGTTGATGGCCGGGCCGGCG
>CAZQCA010000382.1:0-2240 GCA_964591845.1 uncultured Nocardioides sp. | reverse complement strand
AGAACGCCACCCACCAGATGAAGAAGCTCAACGCCCCGGCGCTCAAGCAGTTCCGCGACCGGCTGCACCTGCCGATCTCCGACAAGGAGATCGACGACGCCTACGAGGCCGACGGGTCCGCGCCCTTCTACCACCCGGGCGAGGGCAGCGACGTGCTCGAGTACCTCCGCGACCGGCGCCGCGACCTCGGCGGGCCGGTGCCCGAGCGGCGGGTCGACCCGGTGCCGCTCAAGCTGCCCGGCGACGCGGTCTACAGCGAGCTCAAGCAGGGGTCGGGCAAGCAGGCGATCGCCACCACGATGGCGTTCGTCCGGCTGCTCAAGGACCTGATGAAGGACCCCGAGATCGGGCCTCGCTTCGTGCCGATCGCACCCGACGAGTTCCGCACCTTCGGCATGGACTCGATGTTCTCCAAGGAGAAGATCTACAACCCGCACGGCCAGACCTACGAGTCGGTCGACCGCAAGCTGCTGATGGCCTGGAAGGAGTCGCCTAAGGGTCAGCTGCTCCACGAGGGCATCTCCGAGGCGGGCTCGCTGGCGTCGGCCACGGCGGCCGGGTCGGCGTACGCCACCCACGGCCAGCCGATGATCCCGGTCTACATCTTCTACTCGATGTTCGGCTTCCAACGCACCGGCGACTCGATCTGGGCGATGACCGACCAGCTCGCCCGCGGCTTCCTGGTCGGCGCGACCGCCGGTCGCACGACGCTCACCGGCGAGGGGCTGCAGCACGCCGACGGCCACTCGCCGCTGCTGGCGGCGACCAACCCTGCCGTCGTCCACTACGACCCGGCGATGGCCTACGAGGTCTCCCACATCGTCCAGGACGGCCTGCGGCGGATGTACGGCGCCTCCGAGGAGCACCCGCACGGCGAGGACGTCGTCTACTACCTCACGGTCTACAACGAGCCCAACGTGCAGCCGGCCGAGCCCGAGGGGCTCGACGTGGCGGGCCTGCTCAAGGGCCTCTACCGCGTCAGCGGAGCGCCCGAGGGGCTGCCGGGCGACGCGCCGCGCGTGCAGCTCATGGCCAGCGGGGTGGGCTTCCCGTGGGCGCAGAAGGCCCAGCAGCTGCTCGCCGAGCAGTGGGGCGTGGCCGCGGAGCTGTGGTCGGTCACGTCGTGGAACGAGCTCGCGCGAGACGCCCTGGCCGCCGAGGAGTGGAACCTGCTCCACCCCGAGGAGCCGCGGCGCACCGCCTACGTCACCGACACGCTGGCCGGTGCCGGCGGCCCGTTCGTCGCCGTCTCCGACTACATGTCGGCGGTGCCCCTGCAGATCGCCCGCTGGGTGCCCGGTGACTACCGGGTGCTCGGCACCGACGGCTTCGGCTTCGCCGACACCCGACCGGCGGCGCGCCGCTACTTCCACGTCGACGCCGAGTCGGTCGTGGTGCAGGCGCTGCAGGCGCTCGCGGACGCCGGGCAGGTGGCGCCCGAGGCGGTGGCCAAGGCGTTCGCCGACTACCGCATCGACGACCCGACGGCCGTGCGCGGCGTCATGCAGGAGGGCGGCGACGCCTGATCAGGCCGGCGTACGACGCAGCGGAGCGACCGGTGCGTGGCCGGCCTCGGCCTGGTGGATCCGCACGGACCCGCCGTGCTCCAGGTGGGCCCGCCACTGATCGGCGTCGAAGTGGGCCGCGTCGGTGGTCCGGACGAAGTCGCGCAGGATCTTCACGAACCGCTGCGGATGGTCCTGATGGGGGAAGTGGCCCGCGTTGGGGACCATCTCGACCAGCGCGTGGGGCGCGACGACCTCGGCGATCTCGGCGTGGCGGGTCGGGATGACGTGGTCGTCGTCCCCCCAGATCACGCAGGTGGGGATGGCGCTGGTGAGGTAGGCGCGGTCGCTCATCGTGATGATCTGACCGCGCCAGTCGACGACCGCGCGCACCACGTGGCGGATCGCCGCGCGCGTCGGCACGTCGCGCAGTGACTCGAAGATGGCGGCCACCTGGTCGAGGTCGCGGGTGCGCGGCAGCCTGCTGCGCGACAGCAGCCGCAGCCCGCCCACCGCGGCGTGGCGGAGCCCGGGCAGGGTCAGCAGGCCCGTGACCTGGTGGAACCCGGGGGTGGTGATGGCCCTGATGACCGGGGTCACCTCGGGCCCGAACCCGCCGGGGGCGACCAGCACGAGCCGCTCGACGAGCTGGGGGTACTGGTAGGCGAACTGCATCGCCACGCCCCCGCCCAGCGAGTGGCCGACGACGGTCACCCGGTCGAGGTCGAGCAGCGC
>CAZQCA010000381.1:0-2289 GCA_964591845.1 uncultured Nocardioides sp. | reverse complement strand
TGTCGTTGACCACGATCGGCGTCTTCTTGATCTGGCGGACCACGTCGTAGGCCTTGGCGAGCGCCTCGTCGGAGGTCTCGCGACCCCGGATGATCTCGACCAGCGGCATCTTGTCGACGGGGGAGAAGAAGTGCAGGCCGATGAAGTCGGCTGGGCGGTCGACCCCCGCCGCCAGCTCGGTGATCGGCAGGGTCGAGGTGTTGGAGCAGAGCAGCGCGTCGGGCTCGACCTGAGCCGTCACCTCGCCGAAGACCCGGTGCTTGAGCGACGGGTCCTCGAAGACGGCCTCGATCACGTGGTCGCAGCCGGCGAGGTCGGCCGCGTCGGCGGTCGGGGTGATCCGGCCGAGCAGCTCGGCCTTCTTCTCCTCCGTCGACCGGTGGCGGGCGATCGCCTTGTCGAGCAGCCCGGCCGAGAAGTCCTTGCCCCGCTGGGCGGACTCGACCGACACGTCCTTGAGCACCACGTCGATCCCCGCGCGGGCACAGGCATAGGCGATGCCGGCACCCATCATCCCGGCCCCCAGCACGGCCACCTTGCGGGCGGCGTACGGCGGCACGCCCGCCGGCCGCAGGGAGCCGGAGTTGATGGCCTGCAGGTCGAAGAAGAACGCCTGGATCATGTTCTTGGAGTTCTGGCCGGTGATCAGCCGGGTGAGGTAGCGCGACTCGATGCGCGACGCGGTGTCGAAGTCGACCTGCGCCCCCTCGATCGCGGCGGAGAGGATCGCGCGCTGCGCGGGGTAGACCGCCCCCTTGCTCTGCTGGCGCAACAGGGCCGGGAAGGCCGGCAGGAACGCCGCCAGGGCCGCCGTCTTGGGGGTGCCGCCGGGCATCCGGTAGCCCCCGCGGTCCCACGGGTTGGCGGCGACGTCGTCGTCGTCGCGGTGCTCGAGGATCCACGCCTTCGCCGCGGGCAGCAGGTCGTCGGCCGTGCCGACCAGCTCGTCGACCAGCCCCTTCGCGTGGGCCGCCGCGGTCTTGAAGCGGGTGCCCGGCAGCAGCACGTCCATCAGGCCGTGCTGCAGCCCCAGCATGCGTACGACGCGCGTGACGCCGCCACCGCCCGGCAGCAGGCCCAGGGACGCCTCGGGCAGCCCGACCTCGACCCGCGGGTCGTCGACCGCGATCCGCCGGTTGGCGGCGAGCGCGATCTCGAAGCCGCCGCCGAGCGCCGCCCCGTTGATCGCCGCGACCACCGGGCGTGGGAAGCGCTCGAGCCGCCGCAGGGTGCCCTTGACCGCTTCGACGTTGGCGAACACCTCGGCCGCGTCGTCGGGGCCGGACCGGACGAGAGAGTGCAGGTTGGCGCCGGCGAAGAACGTCTTCTTGGCGCTGGCGACGACGACACCCGTCACGTCGTCCACCTCGTCGTACAGCCGGTCGACGGCGGCGTCCATCGAGCGGGCGTAGAGCTCGGTCATGGTGTTCGCGTTGGCCGTGGGGTCGTCCAGCGTGAGCGTGACGACGCCGTCGGTGTCCCGGTCGTAGCGGACGGCCGTCTCGGTTGCGGTGCTGCTCATCAGGTCCTCTCTCACACGCGCTCGACGATGGTGGCGATCCCCATGCCGCCGCCGACGCAGAGCGTGGCCAGGCCGCGGCGCAGGTCGCGCCGCTCGAGCTCGTCGGCGAGGGTGCCGAGGATCATCGCGCCGGTGGCGCCGAGCGGGTGTCCCATCGCGATCGCCCCGCCGTTGACGTTGGTGATCTCGTCGGAGATCCCGAGGTCGCGCATGAAGCGCAGCGCCACGGCCGCGAACGCCTCGTTGATCTCGAAGAGGTCGATGTCACCGACCTCCAGGCCGGCCCTGGCCAGCGCCTTGCGGGAGGCGGGTGCGGGGCCGGTGAGCATGATCGTCGGATCCGCGCCGGCGCCGGCGGCCGAGACGATGCGCGCCCGCGGCGTCAGCCCGAGCCGGGAGCCGACCGCCTCGGAGCCGATCAGCATCAGCGCGGCGCCGTCGACGATCCCGGAGGAGTTGCCCGCGTGGTGCACGTGGTCGATCCGCTCCACCCAGTGGTACTTCTCGAGCGCCACCGAGTCGAAGCCGCCGTCGGCTCCGATCGCGGCGAACGACGGCGTCAGCCCCGCGAGGCCCTCGACCGACGTGTCGGGTCGCACCAGCTCGTCGTGGTCGAGGACGACCAGGCCGTTCTGGTCGCGCACGGGGACCACGGACTCGGCGAAGTAGCCGTTGGCCCACGCCTTCGCCGCGCGGTGATGCGACTCGGCGGCGAACGCGTCGACGTCGGTGCGGGAGAAGCCCTCGAGCGTGGCGATCAGGTCGGC
>CAZQCA010000380.1:0-2289 GCA_964591845.1 uncultured Nocardioides sp. | reverse complement strand
GTCGACGGCAACGACGTGCTCGCGACGTACGCCGTCACCAAGGCGGCGCTCGACCGGGCCCGCGAGGGTCAGGGGCCGACGTTCGTCGAGGCCTACACCTACCGGATGGGCGCCCACACCACGACCGACGACCCGACCCGCTACCGGCTCTCCGACGACGTCGAGCGCTGGAAGCTGCGCGACCCGATCGCCCGCGTCGAGGCCTACCTCACCCGCAACGGGCTGGCCGACGCCGCCTATCTCGACGGCGTCCGCGCCGAGGCCGACGACCTCGGGGCGAGGCTGCGCGAGGGCTGCCGAGCGATGCCCGACCCGTCGCCGCTGAGCGTCTTCGACCACGTCTATGCCGAGCTGCCCGAGGAGCTCGCGGCCCAGCGTGACGAGTTCGCGGCCTATCTCGAGTCCTTCGAGGGGGTGGGCGCATGACCGCCAAGGTGACGCTCGCCAAGGCCCTCAACTCCGGGCTGCGCAAGGCGATGGAGAGCGACCCCAAGGTCCTGATCATGGGGGAGGACGTCGGCAAGCTCGGCGGCGTCTTCCGGATCACCGACGGGCTGCAGAAGGACTTCGGCGAGGACCGCGTCATCGACAGCCCGCTCGCGGAGTCCGGCATCGTCGGCACCGCGGTCGGGCTCGCGCTGCGCGGCTACCGCCCCGTCGTGGAGATCCAGTTCGACGGCTTCGTCTACCCCGCCTACGACCAGATCGTCTCCCAGGTCGCCAAGATGCACTTCCGCAGCGGCGGCCGCCTGTCGATGCCGATGGTGATCCGGATCCCGTTCGGCGGCGGCATCGGCGCCGTCGAGCACCACTCGGAGAGCCCCGAGGCGCAGTTCGCCCACACGCCCGGCCTCAAGGTCGTCTCCCCGTCCAACCCGGTCGACGGCTACTGGATGATCCAGCAGGCGATCGCCAGCGACGACCCGATCGTCTTCCTCGAGCCGAAGCGGCAGTACCACGCCGACAAGGCCGACCTCGACGACACCGCGACCCCCGACCCGCTCTTCGCGGCGCGCACGGTGCGCCGCGGCAGCGACCTCACGCTGCTGGCCTACGGTCCGACCGTGAAGACCGCGATGCGCGCCGCCGAGGCGGCGGCCGGGGAGGGTAGGAGCCTGGAGGTGATCGACCTGCGCACGCTCTCGCCGCTCGACATGCCGCCGGTCCTGGAGTCCGTACGCCGCACCGGCCGCGCCGTCGTGGTCCACGAGGCCCACGTGACGCTGGGGATCGGCGCCGAGCTGGCCGCGCGGATCACCGAGCAGTGCTTCTACTCCCTGGAGGCGCCGGTGCTCCGCGTCGGCGGCTTCGACACCCCCTACCCGCCGTCGCGGGTCGAGGAGGAGTGGCTGCCCGACCTCGACCGGGTCCTCGACGCCGTCGACCGAGCGCTGGAGTTCTGATGGCCGACTATCTGCTGCCCGACGTGGGCGAGGGTCTCACCGAGGCCGAGATCGTGTCCTGGAAGGTCAAGGTCGGCGACGTCATCGCGATCAACGACGTCGTCTGCGAGATCGAGACCGCCAAGAGCATCGTCGAGCTGCCCTCGCCGTACGCCGGCACCGTGACCGGGTTGCTCGTCCCCGAGGGCGAGACCGTCGGCGTCGGCACCCCGATCATCTCGGTGGCCCAGGAGGGCGAGGCTCTGACGGTGGTTGAGGAGCCGCGCAGCGGCGTCTCGAAACCATCCGCGCCGCCCGCCGTGATCGACACCAACATCCCCCCGGAGGGCAACGTCACGCTGGTCGGCTACGGCCCGCGCGAGGGCGGCGCGCAGCGTCGCGCCCGCCGCCGGCCCGGCGCCGAGCGCGCGGGCGAGATCACCGCCCATGCCGACGTGCAGGACTCGCTCAACCTCGGCGGCAGCCACCAGCACGAGAAGGCCCAGGAGCTCATCGGCGCGCTGCTCACCGAGGAGCCGGCGTCCACCCAGGTGGTCGAGGAGTCGGCGCGGCCGGCGTCCTCACAGGTGGTTGAGGAGCCGGCGCAGCCGGCGTCCTCACAGGTGGTTGAGGAGCCGGCGCAGCCGGCGTCTCGAAACCACCCCACCACCCTCGCCAAGCCGCCGGTGCGCAAGCTCGCCAAGGACCTCGGCGTCGACCTCGCCTCGCTGGTCCCCAGCGGCCGCGACGGCACCGTCACCCGGGCCGACGTGGAGGCGGCGGCTGCCGGGGTAGGTGGTTTCGAGACGCCGCTTCGCGGCTCCGCTACCAACGGGTCGGGCGCCGCCGCACGCGAGTGGCGCGAGCCGGTCAAGGGCGTGCGCAAGATGATGGCCGAGGCGATGGT
>CAZQCA010000379.1:0-2307 GCA_964591845.1 uncultured Nocardioides sp. | reverse complement strand
CCTCGGGCGGGAGTGACATGGTGCCGCGGCCGCCCGGCGACGGACTCGGCGACGGGACCGGCGACGGGCCCGGCAGCACCGGGCTGCGAGTCGTCGCCCTCGGCGGGGGCCACGGCCTGCACGCGTCGCTGTCCGCGTTGCGCCACGTGGTCGACGACCTGACGGCGGTGGTCACGGTCGCCGACAACGGTGGCTCGTCGGGGCGCCTGCGCGGCGAGTTCGGGGTGCTGCCGCCGGGCGACCTGCGGATGGCACTGGCGGCGCTGTGCGGCGACGACGCGTGGGGTCGCACCTGGGAGCGGGTCGTCCAGCACCGGTTCGCCGGCGACGGCGAGATGGGTGGCCACGTCGTGGGCAACCTGCTCATCGTGGGGTTGTGGGAGCTGTTCGGCGACCCGGTCGAGGGGCTGGAGTGGGTGGCTGAGCTGCTCGGCGCCCAGGGTCGGGTGCTGCCGATGGCGCTGACCCCGATGGACATCCATGCCGACATCCGCGGGATCGACCCCAGCGAGCCGGACGTCCTGACCACCGTCCGCGGCCAGGTCGAGGTGGCCAGCACCGACGGGATCGTGTCGGCGATCCGGCTGGAGCCCCGCGACCCCCCGGCGTGCCCGGCCGCGGTGGCCGCGATCCGGGAGGCCGACTGGGTCGTGCTCGGTCCCGGCTCCTGGTACACCTCGGTCATCCCGCACCTCATGGTGCCCGGGCTGCGCGAGGCACTCGTCACCACCGGGGCGCGGGTGCTGGTCAACCTCAACCTCGAGGCCCAGCGGGGCGAGACCGCGGGATACGGACCCCTCGACCACCTCGCCGCGCTCCACGAGCACGCCCCCGACCTCGCCGTCGACACGGTGCTCGCCGACCCATCGACCGTGGCCGACGCCGACGAGCTGCGGAGCGCCGTCGCCTCGTGGGGCGCGCGTCTGGTGGTCGCCGACGTCGCCCTCGACGACGGGTCGCCACGACACGATCCCGACCGCCTGGCGGCGGCCTACTCGCGCATCTTCGGCGGCAAGGACGACCCTCTCCCGACGGTCGCGGGGGCGGTGATGAGCCTCCCGCCGCACCCCCGAGGGTGATTGACGGGCATGCGAGGATGCGCCCATGGCGATGACGGCACAGGTCAAGGCTGAGCTGGCCTCCACCCAGATCACCAAGACGTGCTGTCGCAAGGCCGAGGTGGCCTCGCTGCTGCGGTTCGCGGGTGGACTGCACATCGTCAGCGGCCGGATCGTCGTCGAGGCCGAGCTCGACACGGGGGCAGCCGCCCGCAGGCTGCGCAAGGACATCGCCGAGGTCTACGGACACTCCTCGGACGTCGTGGTGGTGCAGGGTAACGGTCTGCGCAAGGGCACCCGCTACGTCGTCAGGGTCGTCAAGGACGGCGAGGCCCTGGCCCGGCAGACCGGGCTCATCGACGGGCGCGGCCGCCCCGTGCGAGGGCTGCCACCCGCCGTGGTGTCCGGTGGCGGATGCGACTCCGTGGCCGCCTGGCGAGGAGCGTTCCTCGCCCACGGCTCGCTCACCGAGCCCGGCCGCTCCTCGTCCATGGAGGTCACCTGCCCGGGTCCCGAGGCCGCCCTGGCGCTCGTCGGCGTGGCACGCCGGCTCGGCATCCAGAGCAAGGCGCGCGAGGTGCGCGGGGTCGACCGCGTCGTCATCCGCGACGGTGACGCCATCGGGGCACTGCTCACCCGGCTCGGCGCCCACGAGTCGCTGATGGCGTGGGAGGAGCGCCGGATGCGCCGCGAGGTGCGCGCCACTGCCAACCGTCTCGCGAACTTCGACGACGCCAACCTGCGGCGGTCCGCCCGGGCCGCGGTGGCGGCGGGGGCGCGTGTCGAGCGGGCCCTGGAGATCCTGGGCGACGAGGTGCCCGACCACCTCAAGATGGCCGGCCACCTGCGCCTCGAGCACAAGCAGGCCTCGCTGGAGGAGCTGGGGCAGCTGCACGACCCGGTGCTGACCAAGGACGCCATCGCCGGTCGCATCCGGCGGCTGCTGGCCATGGCCGACAAGCGCGCGGAGGAGCTCGGCATCCCCGACACGGAGGCGTCGCTGACCCCCGAGATGCTCGCGGACGACGCCTGACGGCGACCCCTCCGGGAGCGGCGCCGCGGCCCCTGTCCGGTTACTGGTACGTACGCCGGACCGTCGTACGACGCGGGGTCGGCGGGCGATAGGGTCGAAGGGCCCGGCCTTCCCAAGTCGCCACCGCGGCCCGCCGGGCCAGACCCGAGGGGACCCCCAAACCAGGGACGAGGAGTAGTCACCGTGACTGTTCGTGTTGGTATCAACGGCTTCGGT
>CAZQCA010000378.1:0-2307 GCA_964591845.1 uncultured Nocardioides sp. | reverse complement strand
CCCTCGGCCATCACCGTGTGCGCCTTGCCGAGCAGCGACTTGCACACGATGGCCGTGCGGGCTCCCGCGTCGTGCGCCGCGATGGCGGCCCGCAGCCCGGCGCCTCCGGCGCCGACGACCACCACGTCGTAGGAGTGGCGCTCCATGCCCCGCCCCTCCCCCGGCTCCGGGGACATCCGGTTGCCGGTCATGGGGTGCCGGCCCTCGGTGGTGCTCATCAGAAGAACCTCAGATCGGAGATGCGGTCGGTGGCCAGCAGGTAGACGTAGAAGTCCACCACCGCGACCGAGAAGAGGGAGTACCACGCCCAGGTGCTGTGCTTCTCGTTGAGCCTCGACACCCACGTCCACAGTCGGTAGCGGACCGGGTGCTTGCTGAACGTGCGCAGCCGTCCGCCGACGATGTGGCGGCAGGAGTGGCACGACAGCGTGTAGAGCCAGATCAGCACCGAGTTGACCACGAACAGGACCGTCCCGAGACCCATGTGGATGCCCGGCGACTCCCCCTCGGCCGGCCCGAAGGCCAGCACCGTCTCGAACGTGAGGAAGGCGGCCACCACCATGGCGCCGTACCAGAAGTAGCGGTGGACGTTGTTGAGGATGAGCGGCAGCCGGCTCTCGCCGGAGTACGCCGCGTGCGGCTCGGCGACCGCACAGGCGGGTGGCGACAGCCAGAACGCCCGGTAGTAGGCCTTGCGGTAGTAGTAGCAGGTCATCCGGAAGCCCAGCGGGAAGATCAGGATCACCAGCGCCGGCGACCAGCGCCACCACTCGAGCAGCACCGGCAAGGCCGTCTTGTCGGTGCAGTCGGCGGTGATGCAGGGCGAGAAGAACGGCGACATGTAGGGCTCCCAGTAGAAGTCCGTGCCGACGAACGCCCGATAGGTCGCGAACACCACGAACCCGCTGAAGACCACGAACGTGAGCAGCGGCTCGACCCACCACCGGTCGGTGCGCAGCGTGCGCTCGGGGATCCTGGCCCGGGTCGGTCCGGTCACTCCTGACGCCACGCGTCACCTCCGTGCTCGTGTCTCCCCCACCACGTGGCGGGCGCCTCGCGGGGTCGGGGTGCGCCCGAGTCTGGCCGCCGAGGTGGCGGATGTGAAGAGGGCACGCCCAAGGGCGACTCAGGGGAGGTGCCCGAAGTTACCGGCGAGGGAACATGCGATATCTCACGTGGTCGGGGGCTCAACGGTCACGGAGCGACGCGCTAGCCTGCCGTTGTGTCAACCCCCACCGCCGCTCGGAGCTCGAACCAGCCGACTCTGGTCCGGGGGGCGCGCGCGGCACGCACCACCATCGCCCTCAAGATCGCCATGGCGACCAGTGGCTTGATCTTCGTGGCGTTCGTGCTGCTGCACATGTACGGCAACCTGCGCGCCTTCGCCGGACACGACGCCTTCAACGAGTACGCCCACCACCTGCGGGTCCTCGGGGAGCCGATGCTCCCCCGCAACGGCGCGCTGTGGCTGATCAGGGCCGTCCTCATCGTCTCCCTGGTCGTGCACGTCGCCTCGGCGTTCGCGCTCTGGCACCGTGCGGGCAGGGCCCGGCGGGTCAAGTACGTGATGAAGAAGCGCACGGGCGCGACGTACGCCAGCCTGCTGATGCGCTGGGGCGGGGTCACCCTGCTGCTCTTCATCGTGTGGCACCTGCTCAACTTCACCGTCGGCAAGGTCAACGTGCAGGGCGGCCCCACCGACGACCCCTACAACCTGCTGGTCGACACGTTCGACACCTGGTGGCTGACGCTGATCTACCTGGCCGCGATGGCGATGCTGGGCGCCCACCTGCACCACGGGATCTGGAGCGCCATGCAGACCCTCGGCTGGACCGGCACCGCTCGGGCCCGCGCGACGGCGAAGGTCGCGGGCCTCACGCTGGCGCTGGTCATCACCGTCGGCTTCTCCCTGGTCCCCGTCGCCGTGCTCGCCGGCGCCATCTCGAAGTGAGGTCCTCCCGATGACCGACATGCCCGACACCACCACGGTGCACGAGCCGTCGCAGGTCGCGGAGGGTGCGGAGGCGTCCGACGACGCCGCCGGCTACTACACCCTGGGCGACCCCGTCGCCGACGCCAAGGCGCCGGGCGGACCGATCGACGAGCGCTGGAACACCCGCCAGTTCGAGGCGCGCATCGCCAACCCCGCCAACCGCCGCCGCCTCTCGGTGATCGTCGTCGGCACCGGGCTCGCCGGAGCCTCGGCCGCGGCCACGCTGGGCGAGGCGGGCTACGTGGTCAAGTCGTTCTGCTACCAGGACTCCCCGCGCCGCGCCCACTCGATCGCCGCTCAGGGCGGGATCAACG
>CAZQCA010000377.1:0-2310 GCA_964591845.1 uncultured Nocardioides sp. | reverse complement strand
GCCGAGCATGTGGTAGTAGAGCGAGGACGTTCGGCCGTAGTGCACGCTGTCGGCTTGGGCGACCATCGGTCCCCCACCCGGCCCGGGTCGGATGACGATGAGGCCCTGCACCTCGAGGAGGCGGAGGGCCTCACGGAGCGAGGCCCGCCCGACGCGGTACTTCTCGAGCATGACGGCCTCGGGCGGCAGCATCGTCGACGGCTCGAGATCACGCAGGTCGCGAACGATCTCGCGGGCGAGGACCTCGGAGAGCTTCTCGGTCCGCCGGTGCCCCACGGTCGTCGAGGGTGCTCCTGGCGTGCTCGCTCGACTCGGCATGGGCTTCGTACCGTACCCGACGCCCGAATCTCAGCGGATCATGCGAACGAGATCCCGTACAGCTCGGCCGCGTTGTCCTGCAGGACCCGCCGCCGCGTCTCGGGTTCGAGCTCGCCGAGCACGGCGGAGAAGTGGCGACGGGGCTCGGGGAAGAGACAGGTCGGGTGCGGGATGTCCGTCTCGATCAGCACGTTGCCGACGCCCACGTCCTCGATCAGCTTCTGGGGGGCGTTCTGCTCGAACCAGAACATGACCGAGAGGTGGTCACGGAAGTACTCCGTCGGTCGCCGCTGCTGATGGCCGACCTCCTCGGGGAGCGAGACCATCTCGTCGAGCTGGAACTCCATGGCCTCGAGGATGAACGGGATCCAGCCGATGCCGCTCTCCGCGGACACGATCTTCAGCTTGGGGTGACGGTCGAACAGGTCGCTCATGCAGAGGTTCACGATGATGCGGACGTTGCTCATGTACATCTGGCTGGCCATCGCGGCGAACCCGCGCTGGGGCCCGAAGGTGCGCCAGGTCGTCGGGGCGACGGTCGGGATGGGACGGCCCGGCGCCTGGGGGGGCAGGTCACCCTTGGGCGCAGTCGACGACGCCCGGGCCGCCTCGACGTCCTCGCGCCGGCTGCCGGACCCGATGTGGAAGTTGGCCACCGCGCCGGACTCGCCGAACAGGTCCCACATGGGGGTGAAGAACGGCTCGGGGAGCTCCGGCAACCCGATCATCTCGGGCTTGTCGGAGATGGTGAACCCGGTGATGCCCACCTCCAGCATCCGGGTCATCTCCCGCACGGTCAGGTCCATGTCCCAGAACGGGAGCATCGCCTGGGGCAGGAGCCGTCCACCGGAGGCCTCCTGGGTCTCGACCAGGAAGTCGTTGTAGGTCTGCAGCACGAGGAGCCGTTGGGCCTCGTCCTCGATGGCGAACACGTGGTTCGACGAGAAGCCGATCCCGTTCGGGTAGAGGATCTGCGCCCAGATGCCGACCTCGTCGAGCAGGGCGAGACGTTCCGGGACCGACCACGCGGCCCGGTCGATGGCGTCGAAGGGCTGCACCATGTGGGTGCCGAGGTGCTTGGTGTGGCCGGCGCCGATCGTGTTGCCGCCGATGCTGGCCCAGCCCTGGCCGTCGAGGAACCAGGAGGTCCGACCGTCGATCGTCCGCTGCACCGGCACCCGGTCCCGCATCGACGACGGCACCCGTGAGGTCCAGAGATCCGACGGCTCGGTGAGGTGCGAGTCGCAGTCCACGATCCGCAGGTCCCCGAGGGTGTCCGTCCAGTCGCTCATCGAACCAATGTTATCATGCGCAGAGATTCTGTGCCAGGATGACCCGCATGGCAGGACTGTGTGAAGGCCGGGTGTGCATCGTCACCGGGGCGGGCGGCGGCATCGGGCGCGAGTACGCCCTCCTCCTGGCCGCCCACGGGGCGAAGGTGGTGGTGAACGACCTCGGGGCCGCCCTCGACGGCGACGGACGCTCCGAAGGCCCCGCCAACCAGGTGGTGCGGGAGATCGTGGACGCAGGCGGCGAGGCGGTCGCCGACACCGAGGACGTGGCCAGCTGGGACGGCGCCGAGCGGCTGGTGCAGCACGCGGTCGATGCCTTCGGACGCCTCGACGTCCTGGTGAACAACGCCGGGATCCTCCGGGACCGGATGCTGGTCAACATGTCCGAGGACGAGTGGGACGCGGTGATCCGGGTCCACCTGAAGGGCACCTTCGCCCCCGCCCGTCACGCCGCCGCCCACTGGCGGGAGCGGGTCAAGGCCGGCGAGGACCTCGACGCCCGTCTCATCAACACCACGTCGGTGTCGGGCATCTACGGCAACGTCGGCCAGACCAACTACGGCGCCGCCAAGGCCGGCATCGCGGCGTTCACGATCATCGCCGCGCGGGAGTTGCGCCGCATCGGCGTCACCGTAAACGCCCTTTCGCCGTCGGCACAGACGCGCATGACCGAGGGCCTGCGACAACTGACACCCGAGCA
>CAZQCA010000376.1:0-2313 GCA_964591845.1 uncultured Nocardioides sp. | reverse complement strand
CTCCCCCTGGGGAGTCAAGGAGCTCACCACCTGACCCGAGGCGTCGCGTGTGTCGCGGTGAGGCGTCGGGTGTTTCGCGGTGAGGCGTCGGGTGTTTCGCGGTGAGGCCGATCTGCGACCCCTGGCGGGCGCAACTGGCGACGCCTCGCCGGGGAATTCGTGACGCTTCGCCGGGGAACTCGCGACGCCTCGCCGGGGAACTGGCGACGCTTCGGCGGGGAATTCGCGACGCCTCGCCGGTCAGGCCGTGGCGTCGAGCGCCTCGCCGGTCAGGCCGTGGCGTCGAGCGCCTCGCCGACCACGTCGAAGGCGTCGTGCAGCAGCGCGTCGCCCATCGACAGCGGCGGCAGGAAGCGGAAGACGTTGCCCCAGGTGCCACAGGTCAGGGTCACGACGCCGCTGCGGTGACAGTGGGCGTTGACGGCGGCGGTGCGTGCGGCGTCGGGATGGCTGGTGCCGGGCTCACACAGCTCGATCGCCATCATCGCCCCGCGGCCACGGATGTCGGCGATGACGGGGTGCCGGTCGGCGAGGTCCAGCAGTCGCTCGCGCATCACCTCGCCGATCGAGCGCGCCCGCGCAGCCAGGTCGTGCTCCCGCATCTCGCCGATCGAGCCCAGGGCGCCGGCGCAGGCGACCGGGTTGCCGCCGTAGGTGCCGCCGAGCCCACCCGCGTGGACGGCGTCCATGAGCTCCGCGCGCCCGGTGACGCCCGCCAGGGGCATGCCTCCGGCGATCCCCTTCGCCGTGGTGATCAGGTCGGGCACCACACCCTCGTCGTCGCAGGCGAACCAGTCGCCCGTGCGGCAGAAGCCGGTCTGGATCTCGTCGGCGATGAAGACGATGCCATGGTCGGTGGCCCACGCCGACAGCGCGGGGAGGAAGCCCTCGGCGGGCACGACGAACCCGCCCTCGCCCTGGATCGGCTCGATCGCGATCGCGGCGAGGTTGTCGGCGCCCGCCTGCTTCTCGAGCACGTCGATCGCGCGGGCGGCCGCTTCGGCGCCCGAGAGCCCGTCACGGAACGGGTAGGACATCGGCGCCCGGTAGACCTCGCCGGCGAACGGGCCGAACCGGTGCTTGTAGGGCATGTTCTTGGCGGTCATCGCCATCGTGAGGTTGGTGCGCCCGTGGTAGGCGTGGTCGAAGACGGCCACGCCGTTGCGGCCGGTGGCCGACCGGGCGATCTTCACGGCGTTCTCGACCGCCTCCGCCCCCGAGTTGAACAGCGCCGACTTCTTCGCGTGGTCGCCGGGGGTCAGCTCGGCGAGCTCGGCGCACACGTCGACGTAGCCGTCGTACGGCGTGACCATGAAGCACGTGTGCGTGAACGCCGCGACCTGCTCCTGGACCCGGCTGACCACGCCGTCCGCGGCGTTGCCGACGGTGGTGACGGCGATGCCGGAGCCGAGATCGATCAGGGAGTTGCCGTCGACGTCGACGATCACCCCACCGCCGGCCGCCGTCACGAACACCGGAAGGCCGGTGGCGACGCCGTCGGCGACGTAGGTCTTCTTGCGGTCGAGTCGCTCCTGGGAGAGCGGCCCGGGGATGTCGGTGACGAGGCGGCGCTCCTGGGGAAGCCCGGGGCCGCCGACGGCGATGGAGGTCATGTTCGTCAGCCTAGATCCCGCCCCGCCACGGCTTCCACTCGCGTACGACGTCGCGCGCGACGGATCCCGTCGAGCTCACCCGCCCGCGACCACCAGCACCGGCGTCGGCTCGACACCGACCCGGATGGGATCGCCCGGCGAGAGCCGGACGGCCAGCGAGCTGGCCACCTGGGCCATCAGGTCGACGCCGCCCTCGCCCTCCCCGACGCGGCAGTAGACGCGCGAGATCGGCCCGAGGAAGTTGACCGACGTCACGGTGGCGTTGGCGCCTCCCGCGGCGGCTTCGCCCACGGTGACCGACTCCGGCCGCACCATCGCCAGGCCCGCTCCCGACGCGAGCGATCCCTCGATGACCGGCACGGAGACGCCCAGCACCGAGGCCGCTCCGCTGCTCACGGTGGCCGGGACCTTGTTGTTGAGCCCGACGAACTCGGCGACGAACGGCGTCGAGGGGTGAGCATAGAGCTCGGCAGGCGCCGCGAGCTGGTCCATGCGGCCCTGGTTCATCACGCCGACACGGTCGGCGATCGCCAGCGCCTCCTCCTGGTCGTGGGTGACGAACAGGGTGGTCGTGCCGACCTCGAGCTGGACCCGGCGGATCTCGTCGCGCAGCTCCTTGCGCACCTTGGCGTCGAGCGCGGAGAGCGGTTCGTCGAGCAGGAGCACGGACGGTGAGACGGCCAGGGCGCGTGCCAGCGCC
>CAZQCA010000375.1:0-2316 GCA_964591845.1 uncultured Nocardioides sp. | reverse complement strand
CGGGCTGACCCAGCCGGGCATGACGATCGTGTGCGGAGACTCGCACACCTCGACCCACGGAGCGTTCGGGGCGCTGGCGTTCGGCATCGGCACCTCCGAGGTCGAGCACGTGCTCGCCACCCAGACGCTGCCGCAGGCGCGCCCCAAGACCATGGCGGTCACGGTCGACGGCTCCCTGCCAGAGGGGGTCACGGCCAAGGACCTCGTGCTGGCGCTGATCACCCACACCGGCACGGGCGGCGGCCAGGGCTACGTCGTCGAGTACCGCGGCCAGGCCATCGAGGAGCTCTCGATGGAGGCCCGGATGACGGTCTGCAACATGTCGATCGAGTGGGGCGCCAAGGCCGGCATGATCGCGCCCGACGAGACGACGTTCGACTACATCGAGGGCCGGCCCGAGGCGCCTCGGGGCGCCGACTGGGAGGCCGCCGTCCAGCACTGGCGCACGCTGGTGACCGACCCCGACGCCTCCTTCGACAAGGAGATCGTGCTCGACGCCGTCACGATGACGCCGTTCGTCACGTGGGGCACCAACCCCGGACAGGGCGTCGCGCTCGGCGGCGTCGTCCCCGGTCCCGACGACTTCGACGAGGAGACCGACAAGATCGCCGCCGAGAAGGCGCTGGCCTACATGGGCCTGACCGCCGGGACGCCGCTGCGCGAGGTGCACGTCGACACCGTCTTCGTCGGCTCCTGCACCAACGGCCGGATCGAGGACCTGCGCACGGCGGCGTCGATCCTCGAGGGCCGCCGGGTGGCCGAGGGCACCCGCCTCCTCGTGGTGCCCGGGTCGGTGCGGGTGCGGATGCAGGCCGAGGAGGAGGGTCTGCACCGGGTCTTCCTCGCCGCGGGTGCGGAGTGGCGCGGCGCGGGCTGCTCGATGTGTCTCGGCATGAACCCCGACCAGCTCGCGCCGGGCGAGCGCAGCGCGTCGACGTCCAACCGCAACTTCGAGGGCCGCCAGGGCAAGGGTGGCCGCACCCACCTGGTCTCCGTGCCCGTCGCCGCCGCCACCGCCGTGCGCGGCACGCTGTCGTCGCCGGCCGACCTGGACTGAACCGGAGGATCGACCATGGAGAAGTTCAGCACCCACACCGGTGTCGGCGTCCCCCTGCGGCGCAGCAACGTCGACACCGACCAGATCATCCCGGCGGTATATCTGAAGCGGGTGGCCCGCACGGGCTTCGAGGACGGGCTCTTCGCCGCCTGGCGGGGCGACCCCGACTTCGTGCTCAACAACCCGGCGTACGCCGCGGGCTCGGTGCTCGTCGCGGGGCCGGACTTCGGCACCGGCTCGTCGCGCGAGCACGCGGTCTGGGCCCTGCAGAACTACGGGTTCCGCGTGGTGATCTCCTCGCGCTTCGCCGACATCTTCCGTGGCAACGCCGGCAAGGCCGGGCTGCTCGCCGCGCAGGTGGACGAGAAGGTCCTCCAGCGCCTCTGGGATCTGATCGAGACCGAGCCCGGCACGACCATCACCGTCGACCTCGAGTCACGCACCGTGCGGGCGGGGGAGGGGGAGACCTCGGTCGAGGACTCCTTCGACATCGACGACTACACGCGGTGGCGGCTGCTCGAGGGGCTCGACGACATCGGCATCACGCTGGGCCACGAGGCGGAGATCGCGGCGTTCGAGGCGACGCGACCGTCCTACAAGCCGGCGACGCTCTAGCGTCCGATCCCGGCGGCTGGACGCCGAATCCCTGTCCCAACACGGGTTTTCGGCCGTTCTGGAGTCGAAATCAGCGCGAAACGCCGCGTCGGATGGTGGCCAAGAGGCCGAGAACACCTAGCGTCTCTTGATGGAACGTCGGGCACCGGCCCGACTCGAAGCGTTCATTGGAAGGGAAGCTAGTGAACAAGTCTCAGCTCATCGACGCGCTCGCCGCGCGTTACGAGGGGAACCGCAAGGCGGCGGCGCACGCGCTGGAGTCCGTGCTGGACACCATCACGCGTGAGGTCGCCAAGGGCGAGAAGGTCGCGATCACGGGCTTCGGCTCGTTCGAGAAGCGAGTCCGCGAGGCCCGGTGGGTCCGCAACCCGCAGACCGGTGCCCGCATCAAGGCCAAGAAGACCGCGGTGCCGAAGTTCACCGCCGGCGCCGACCTGAAGAACATCATCTCCGGCGCCAAGAAGCTGCCGAAGCTGGCGTCGGGCGCCGCGAAGAAGGCAGCTCCCGCCAAGGCCGCTGCGCCTGCGAAGAAGGCCGCCCCGGCCAAGAAGGCCGCCCCCGCCAAGAAGGCCCCGGCCAAGGCCGCCGCCAAGAAGGCGGCTCCGGCCAAGAAGGCTCCCGCCAAAGCAAAGAAGACGGCCGCA
>CAZQCA010000374.1:0-2344 GCA_964591845.1 uncultured Nocardioides sp. | reverse complement strand
GTCAGGTCGATCCGGGCGAGGTCGGCCAGGTGGGCCACCTCGTCGCGGGTGATCTCAGGCATGCCGACCATCCTAGGAGTGGTGGGCGCGGCCGCCGGACCGGGTCCGTGGCGGGCGGCGTCAACCCGCGGACGGTGCGAGCTGGTCGCCCGCGCGCACGATCAGCTCGACGACCGACAGCCCGAAGCGCACGTCGAGCGGATGGCGTCGATCGCCCGCGGCCGAGGCGATGAGCTCGCCGAGCGCCGTGGCCACGATGCCGGGCAGGGCCTCGGAGTCCGGACGGTCCGGCATCGGCGAGAGCCCCGCCTCGCCCCAGAGCGTCAGCTCGACCGAGGCCGCTGCCGGGGGCGCGAACTGCGAGAGCGTCGCGGTGCTGGTCGCCCCGGACTCGTGGGTGAAGGTCAGGACCACGAGGTCGGCCGCGCCGCCGACCGCCGTCACGTCGGCGATCGGTCCGAGGGCCGCGGTCAGGCTCGAGATCGCGTGCGGGCCGATGTCCCACAACGCACCGCGCTCCTGGCGCCACGGCGACCGGCCGAAGGGGTTGTCGGCCTCCTGCAGTGCGCTGAACCACCTCATCCAGCCGCCGCGCCAGCCCCCGGTGCGACGTACGTCGCCGAGCCAGTCGCGGATCGGCCCGACGAAGCGGTCGGTGAAGAGCACCACGCTGGCGACGCCCGCCGCGTCGACCGCCTCGACGAGCGTCCGGGCGGCCGGTACGTCGGCGGCGATGGGCTTGTCGAGCAGCAGGTGTTTGCCGGCGCGGGCGGCCTGGGTCGCCATCGACGCCTGGACGTCGGGAGGCACTGCGAACGCCAGGGCGTCGACCTCTGCGAGCAGCGCCGCGTAGTCGGCGTACGCCGCGACGCCGAGGGCCGCGGCCAGCTCGCGGGCCTTGGCCGGGTCGCGACCCCACACCCCGACCAGCTCGACGTCCTCCGCGGCGACCAGCCCCGGCCCGTGCGCGAGGTGTGCCCAGGGACCGGTGCCGACCAACCCGAATCGCATGGCCGCAGCCTAGTGTCGCGGCGGCCGGGCACCCTCGGAGGTTCGAAAACCCCGGCGACGGTCAGCCGGGACGGCCCTCCTCCAGCAGCTTTACGAACCCGGCCTCGTCGAGGACCGTCAGTCCCAGCTGCTCGGCCTTGTCGGCCTTGGAGCCGGCGTTGTCGCCGACGACGACGTAGTCGGTGGCCTTGGAGACCGAGCCTGCGGCCTTGCCGCCGCGGCTGATGATGGCCTCCTTGGCCGAGTCGCGGGAGAAGCCCTGGAGGGTGCCGGTGACCACGACGGTGAGGCCGGCGAGGGTCTGCGGCGTGGAGGTGTCGCGCTCGTCGGCCATCGAGACGCCAGCGGTCGTCCAGGTCTCGACGATCTCGCGGTGCCAGTCGACGCCGAACCACTCGATGACCGACTCCGCGATGGTCGGGCCCACCCCCTCGGCCTCGGCCAGCTGCTGCTCGGTGGCCGCGCGGATCGCCTCCATCGACCCGAACTCCGCCGCCAGCGCCCGCGCGGCGGTCGGACCCACGTGGCGGATCGACAGCGCCACCAGCACCCGCCACAGCGGCACCTGCTTGGCGCGGTCGAGGTTGGCCAGCAGTCGCTCGCCGTTGGCGGACAGCACCCGGCCGGCGACCGCGCGGTCGGCCTCGGTCTTCTTGGCGGCGCGGGTGAACAGCTCGGTGCGCAGCAGCTTGGGCTCGTCGAGGCCGAAGACGTCGCCCTCGTTGCGGATGACACCGGCGTCCAGCAGGGCGATCGCCGCCTCGACGCCAAGCCCCTCGATGTCGAACGCCCCACGCCCGGCGACGTGGAAGACGCGCTCGACCACCTGCGCCGGGCAGGCCAGGTAGTTGGGGCAGCGCAGGTCCTTGTCGCCCTCCTTCTGCTGGACCAGTGCGGTGCCGCAGGCGGGACATGCGGTCGGCATCTCCCACTCCGGGAGCCCCTCCGGCCGCAGCGCGAGCACCGGTCCGAGGATCTCGGGGATGACGTCGCCCGCCTTGCGCAGGATCACGGTGTCGCCCGGACGGACGTCCTTGCGCTTGACCTCGTGGGCGTTGTGGAGCGTCGCGCGCTCGACGGTCGAGCCGGCCACCCGCGTCGGCTCCATCAGCCCGAACGGCGTGACCCGGCCGGTGCGTCCCGTGTTGACCTCGATCGAGAGCAGCTTGGCGTTGACCTCCTCGGGTGGGTACTTGAAGGCGATCGCCCAGCGCGGGGCCCGCGACGTCGACCCGAGCCGACGCTGCAGCGCGACCTCGTCGACCTTGACCACGACGCCGTCGATCTCGTGCTCGACGTCGTGGCGGTGCTCGCCGTAGTAGGCGATGAACTC
>CAZQCA010000373.1:0-2347 GCA_964591845.1 uncultured Nocardioides sp. | reverse complement strand
GCGATGCGGGCAGCCGGCTTCGTGCGGGTCCTTCAAGCGGGAAAGCCGGCACGGTGGTCGAAGAAGGTCGGGGAAATCACCGTCGACGTCGACCTCTTCGGCATCGGACCCGAGGCAGACTCTTTTCACTCGGTTTCGCTTCCGCAACTCCGCGGCGCGCCGCGATTGCCTCTCAAAGAGATTCGGCTCTCGGAGACCTGGAACATCAAGGTCCCAGACCCCTACGCGTACTTGTCACTCAAGCTCGAAGCGAAGCTGCGCATCAGGCCCGCTGAGACCAAGGACTCGGTGGACATCTTCGCCTACGCGCACGTCGTTGGCCCCGAGGAGATCAACCGCTCGCTCGACAAACGAGACAAGGAAGGCGCTCGTGTGCGGTCAGAGCTCCGAGAGCTGTTCGGAGCTGAGACCGCTCAGGGAGTGCTTGATGTGGTGAGCGGGCCGAGGTCGACGCTCGAGAGCGCAGAACGGGCACTCTTGGTTCGAGCCGTGCTCGACACGTTCGAATCAATCTTCTAGCGGGCACTGCGCTTCAAGATGCGCGGGCTACTTCAGAATCAATCCCACCAGCTCTTTGGCCGACAGCTTCCCGGCCTGGTCGGCACCCGCGAGCAGGGCATCGACCAGCTCCCTCTTCTCGCGGTGCAGCGAGAGAATCTGCTGCTCGATGGTTCCCTCGGAGATGAGCCGGTAGACGGTGACCGGCTTGTCCTGCCCGATGCGATGGGCGCGGTCGGAGGCCTGGTCCTCGACGGCCGGGTTCCACCACGGGTCGAGGTGCACCACGTAGTCCGCGGCGGAGAGCGTCAAGCCCGTGCCGCCCGCCTAGAGCGAGACGAGAAACACGTCTCCGCCCCGCCCGGCCTGAAACGCCTCGACGCGGCGCTGCCGCTCGCCAATCGGCACCTGACCGTCGAGGTACGAGAACCGAATGCCCTCGGCCTCGAGCGCGTCGCGGACCAGCCCCAGGTGCTGGGTGAACTGCGAGAAGACCAGGGTGCGGTGGCCCGAGTCGGTCAGCTCCCCCACCAGCTCGACCAGGCGCGAGAGCTTCGACGCCCCACCCTTCCACTCGCGGTCGACCAGCTTCGGGTGGCACGCCGCCAGCCGCAGCCGGGTCAACGCGGCCAGCACCTCGAAGCGCTTGCTCTCGCCGGTCACGTCGCCCAGCTCGTTGACCGCGGCGAGACGCACGTCGTCGTAGAGCGCCCGCTCTTCGTCGCTGAGCGGGACGAGCAGGTCCAAATCCGTGCGCGGCGGCAGCTCTTTGGCCACCTCGCCCTTGGTGCGGCGCAGGATGAACGGCCGCACCACCTCGGCCAGCGCCTTGAGCGCCTCGGGCGTCGAGCCGGCGAAGCGGCGCTTGAACGACTCTTCGCTTCCCAGCAGCGCGGGCAACACCGCGCGAAACAGACTCCACAATTCCCCGACGTGGTTCTCGATGGGCGTGCCCGAGAGCGCCACCGCGAACTCGGCCTGCAGCCGCTGCGCCGCCTTCGCCCGCTGCGTGCCCGAGTTCTTGATGGCCTGCGCCTCGTCGAGCACCGCGGTGGCGAACTTCACCGCCGCGAACAGCTCGATCTGCCGCGCGAAGAGACTCCAGCTCACCACCACCACCTCGCCCGCCTTGCACCCGGCGAGCGAGCGGTCGCCCTCATGGAAGAACCGCACCGAAAGCTCGGGAGCGAACTTCGCCGCCTCGACCTTCCACGTGTGCAGCACCGACGATGGCGCCACCACCAGCGCGGGGCCCAGCGCGCTCCGCGACACCAGCAGCGCGAGGGTCTGCAGCGTCTTGCCCAGACCCATGTCGTCGGCGAGGCACGCACCCGCTCCCCAGTCGGCGAGCCGCGAGAGCCACACGAACCCCTCGCGCTGGTAGTCGCGCAACACGCCGACGAGCGCGGGAGGAACCGGGAACTCCTTCTCGCGCGCCTGGGCCAGCCGCTCGGTGAGCCGCTTCCACCCTTCAACCGCGTCGAGCTGCTTCACCTCGGTCGAGAGCGCCTCGACCAGCGGCACCGAGCCCAGCGTCAGCGTGGGCAGCGCGTCTTCACCTTTCAAGTGGGCCAGCGGGCGCAGCCGCTCGAGCAGCTGCTCGGACAGCTCGGCGTACTCCTCTTTGCCCAGGTGCACCCACCGGCGGCGCTCGCGCGCGGCCTCGAGCAGCGCGGCCAGCTCGACGCGGCGGTCGTCGACCTCGACGTCTCCTTCGAGGCCGAACCAGTCTCGCTTGCGCTCGATGCGCAGCGACAACATTCCCAGCTGCACCGGGCGGGAGATCTTCGGACGCCGGCCCACCCATTCCACCTGCACGCCTTGCCCAACGAGGTGGGTCAGCCGGCGG
>CAZQCA010000372.1:0-2353 GCA_964591845.1 uncultured Nocardioides sp. | reverse complement strand
GGATCTGCACCCCGAGGCGGGCCTTCACCTCCTTGATGATCTCCACCGGCAGGCTCGCCCCGCCGGAGACGGCGACGCGCATGGTGCCGGCGATCTTGTCGACGTCGGCGCCCTCGAGGGCGCCCAGCAGCCCCCACCACATGGTCGGGACGCCGGCGAAGAACGTCACGTCCTCCTTCTGCATCAGGTCGACCGCGGCCTGCGCGTCGAACCTCGGCAGCAGCACCAGCGTCGAGGCCATCGAGAACCCCGCGTTCATCTGCACGGTGGAGCCGAAGGAGTGGAAGAGCGGAAGGGTGAGGAGGTGGGTGTCGCGCGCGGGCTCGGCTCGGAACAACCGGTTGCAGGTGAGCGCGTTGAGCATCAGGTTGCTGTGGGAGAGCTCGGCGCCCTTGGCCTGCCCCGTCGTGCCGCTGGTGTAGAGGATGACCGCGGTCTCGGTCTCCGGACGCAGCACGGCCTCGAACGCGGGTGGCCGCCCGCCGGTGGCGGCGGTCAGCGTCGTCGTGCCGGCGTACGGCGACTCGGCGGCGGGGTCGGCGCCGATCCACACGAACGTCTCGCAGCCCGCGGCGGCCTGGAAGCCGGTCCAGCCCTCCTCACCCATCGGGAGCTCGGGGGTGCCCTGGAAGGCGAAGTAGGCCTTGGCGCCCGAGTCCTCGAGGTAGTAGGTGACCTCGCGTCCCTTGTTGAGCACGTTGAGCGGCACCACGACGGCGCCCGCCTTGAGGATCCCGTAGTAGACGATGGGGAAGTAGGGCAGGTTGGGACACGTGAGGGCGACCCGGTCGCCCGGCGCGATGCCGAGCTCCACGAGGTAGTGCGCCACCTGGCTGGCGGCGGCGTCGACCTGGGCGTAGGTCAGCCGCAGGTCGCCCAGCACGAGGGCGTCACGGGCGGGGTGCTTGCGGGCGGAGTCCTCGAGCAGGATCGACAGGTTGTACATGCCGCCCAACGTAGAGGGACGACAGGAGGCGCGCCAGGGTGGGCGCGCGGCTCACTTCTTCCCGACGAAGTAGCTGACGGCGGTGCCGTCGCCGGCGTCGCTGGCGCTGACCATGACCTCATAGCCGTTGCCGGCGTAGAGGCCGGAGTTGGCGAGGCCGGTGCTGTCGGGGTCCTTCGCGACCCCCGCCGCCTCCAGCGCCGAGCCGGCGGCCTCGATGGCGTCCTCGGGGGACCCGTCGTACTTGATCGTGACCTGCCAGCCACCCTCGGCGGCGATCCCGAGCACGACCTCGCCGTCGACCAGGGGCACCTCGTCCTCGGGGTAGCCCGCGGGCAGGTTGCCGGTGCCGGCCTCGACCGTGCCGTCGGAGGTCTCGATCTTCACCTTGTCGCCGTCGATGTCGACGTCGGCGTCACCGCCGGTCTGGTCCTCGAGGGTCTTCTCGATCGACTTCTCGGCGGTCTTGTCGGCCACCTGGTCGGCACAGGCGGACGCCACCATCGTGAGGCCGGCGAGCACGGCGGCCAGTGGGGCGATTCGACGGATCATGGGGACCTCCTGGGATCGCCTCAGTGAAGCACGCGACCGGCTCCGCGCGGGCGCGAATCGACGAGTCCGTGGGGTCAGCGCCGGCCCAGGATCCGGTCGGCGCGGGCCAGGTCGCTCCTCAGCGCGGCAGGGGTGAGCAGGGTCGCCCCGGCGGCGGCGAGACGCCAGGGGCCGGCGCCCCGGACGCGCGCCGACAGCTCCAGGTCGGTCTCGTCGCCCTGCGGCACGAAGATCATCAGCAGCGACGCGGTGATCCCGCGCCAGCGACCCTCCTCGGCCCAGGCCTCGCGCGGCTCGTGGGTCACCACCCGCAGCTCTGGCGAGATCCCGGCCCAGGTGTGGTCGAGCCACCGGGTGCCGGTGCCGACGACCTGCTCGCCGAGCAGCTCGACCCGCCGCAGGCTCGCCTGCCACTCCGGCCGGTGACGTGGGTCGGACAGGTAGTCGAAGACGACGCCGACCGGGTGGTGCATCCGGACCACGAGGTTGGCCGCCCGGCCGCTTCCCACGGCGCGGCTACCAGCGCTCGCCGGTGAGGCGCTCGTAGGCCTCGACGTACTTCGCGCGGGTCTGGGCCACCACCTCGTCGGGCAGGCGGGGCGGCGGCTCCTCGGCGGCCCGGTCCCAGCCCGAGGCGGGCGAGAGCAGCCAGTCGCGGACGTACTGCTTGTCGTACGACGGCTGGGCGCGCCCCGGCTGCCACCGGTCGGCGGGCCAGAAGCGTGAGGAGTCGGGGGTCAGCACCTCATCGGCCAGCACGAGCCGACCGCTGCCCGTGGCCGCTTCGCGGCCGAACTCGAGCTTGGTGTCGGCCAGGATGATGCCGCGCTCGCGCGCGATCTCCTCGGCGCGGGC
>CAZQCA010000371.1:0-2356 GCA_964591845.1 uncultured Nocardioides sp. | reverse complement strand
GTCGCGGGCGGAGTAGACGATGTGCACCTCGCTGCCCTCGAGGTCGTTCATCGCCTTGGCGACCTTGCTGGCCGGCGCCGGCGCGAGGATCTCGTGGCTGACGATGACCGAGCCGTCGAGACGGCGTACCTTGCGCACCAGCTGGGCCCACGCGCCCTCCGCGTGGCCGGGCGCCCCGCCCCAGTCCTGCCCGAGCAGGTCGAGCGCGGCCCGGAAGTGGAAGAGCGCCGGGTCGATGAACCGCGAGCCACTCGGGACGTGCACGCCGTGCTCGGCGAGGCGGACGGCGTTGAGGGTGAGCCGGTCCTGGAGGTAGGTCGTGCCGGTCTTCGGTGCACCGACGTGCAGGAAGACGACGCGGCTCATGCCACGGATTCTGCCGTACGCCGGACCGCTCGCGGCGCCCGGTCAGCCTGCGCCGACCCGGGCCCGGACGACGGCCGACGGGCTGGGCCGCCCGAGCTCCCCGGCGAGCCAGGCGCTGGTCGCCACCAGGGCGTCCAGGTCGACGCCGTGCTCGATCCCGAGCCCGGTCAGCATCCAGACGAGATCCTCGGTGGCGAGGTTGCCGGTCGCCGACTCGGCGTAGGGGCAGCCGCCCAGCCCCCCGGCGCTGGCGTCGAAGGTGGTGATCCCCGACTGGAGGGCGGCCAGGGTGTTGGCGAGCGCCTGACCGTAGGTGTCGTGGAAGTGCATCGCCAGCCGGTCGGCGGCGACGCCCGCCTCGCCGAACGCGGCGATCAGCGCCCGGACGTGGCCGGCGGTGCCGACTCCGATCGTGTCACCGATGCTCAGCTGGGTCGCGCCCAGGTCGAGCAGCCGGCGCCCGGTGTCGACCACGCGGCCGATCGGCACGGCGCCCTCCCAGGGATCGCCGAAGCACATCGAGACATAGGCGCGCACGTCGAGCCCCGCGTCGAGGGCGCGGCGGACGACCGGCTCGAACATGGCGAACTGCTCGTCGTGGCTGCGGTTGAGGTTGCGCTGCGCGAACGTCTCGGTCGCGCTGCCGAAGATCGCGACGTGGCGGCAGCCGAGCTCCAGGGCCCGATCGAGGCCGCGGTCGTTGGGCACCAGCACGGGCAGGTCATGTGCCTGATCACCGAGCTCCGCCTGGAGGCGGGTCATCAGGTCGGCCGCGTCGGCCAGCTGCGGGACCCAGCGCGGATGGACGAACGACGTCGCCTCGACGACCGGGAGCCCCGCGGCCAACAGTCGCCGGACGAACGCGGCCTTGGTCTCCGTCGGGATCACGCCCGACTCGTTCTGCAGCCCGTCGCGGGGCCCGACCTCGTAGATCGTCACCCGGCCGGGCAGTCCCGGGACGGCGTACGGATCGGTCGTCATGTCGACCCCTCGGCCGGGTGCTCGTCCGGCGTCACCTGGAAGAGCCGCGCGCCCAGGGCCACCTGGTCACCCGCCGCGGCGCCGACGTGGGTCACGACGCCGGCGAACGGCGCCCGGAGGGCCAGCTCCATCTTCATCGCCTCCATCATGCCCAGGGTCTCCCCCTCGGCGACGGTGGCTCCCTCCTCGACCGTCACCGCCAGCACCGTGCCGGGCATCGGCGCCAGCACGGAGCCGTCGCCGGCGTGCACGGCATGGTCGGCGAAGGCGTCCGGCCGCTCGAACACCCAGCGCTGGCCCCGGTGGACGACCTCAACGGTGTGCACGCCGACGGACGCGACGACGCTCACCACTCGACCGTCCACCGTGAGGCGGGCGGTGCGGGCGCCGTCCGGTCCAGCCTGGTGCTCGAGCACCTCGACCTGGCGGCCGTCGACCACGTCGCCGTCGACCACGACGGGTCGGTCGAGCTCGACCACCACCGGCGCTGCCGGACCGGCCAGCCGCCACCCGTCGTGGCGGAACGGTCCGCTACCGCCGGCGCGCGCGGCCTCGGCCGCCGCCCACGCGGCCAGCAGCCGCGCCGTCTCGTCGCCCGGCGGCTCGAGCTCGTGGCGGTCCAGCCACGCGGTGTCGATGGTCGCGGTGCGGAACTCCTCCCCGGCGACCAGGGCTCGCAGGAAGCCGACGTTGGTGGTCAGCCCCAGCACCGCGGTCTCGTCGAGCGCCCGGAGCAGCGCCCGGCGGGCCTCCTCGCGCGTCGCACCGAAGCCGATGACCTTGCCCAGCATCGGGTCGTACGACGTCGAGACGACCTGCCCGCTCTCGAGCGCGTGGTCCACGCGCACCCCCCAGGTCGCCTGCCCGCCCGAGTCCTGCGGCCAGGTGACGACCGACGCCCTGCCCGCCTGCGGGAGGAAGCCGGCCCACGGGTCCACGGCATACACGCGGGCCTCGATCGCGTGACCGAGGAACGCCAGGTCCCCCTGCTCCACCCAGAGCGGCGCGC
>CAZQCA010000370.1:0-2394 GCA_964591845.1 uncultured Nocardioides sp. | reverse complement strand
TCGACGACGACGCTCCGGAGCCGGCCGCCCGGTCGGGCCCCGCCGACCCCGTGCTGCGACTCCTCGTGACGGTGCGGGTGGAGCGCGAGTCGCAGAAGGGGATCGTGATCGGCAAGGGCGGGGCCGTGCTCAAGGAGGCGCTCACCCACGCCCGCCGTGAGCTCGAGGCGCTCCTCGGCACCCGGGTGTTCATGGAGACCAAGGTGAAGGTCGAGAAGGACTGGCAGCGGCGTCCGCGGTCCCTCGACCGGCTCGGCTTCGAGGCCTGATCCCCGCTCTGGAGGGGGCCTCCCGGGCGGCTCGCGGGGCGAATCACACGCGGAGAATTCGACCGGCCATAAATTGCGGTCGCGTGGAACTCGACGGTTAGAGTGCCGGTCAGGTGGCCCGTGTGGGCGCTGGGACAGCGATGCCGGACGGTTCGGGGTTCGTTCGGCCCGGGGAAATCGAGGACATGACGAACGGCAGCCGGCGCAAGAGGTTGATCCTCCTCGCCATGGGGCTCCTCACCCTGGCGATCCTGGTGGCCGGGTGCGGCCCGGACAACAAGCAGAACTCCCTCCAGCCCTCGGGCGAGGAAGCCACCAAGATCGACAACCTCTTCTGGCCGATCCTCATCGTCGCGATCCTGGTCGGCATCTTCATCACCGTCGCGACCATCTACTGCGCGATCCGGTTCCGGGCCCGCCCCGGCCGTGAGGACCGTCCGAAGCAGACCCACGGCAACACCGCCCTGGAGATCGGCTGGACGCTGATCCCGGCGGTCATCCTCGCCGTCATCGCGGTGCCCACCGTGTCCCTGATCTTCCAGCTCAACGACGCGCCGAAGCCCAACGCCCTCGAAGTGACCGTGGTCGGCAAGCAGTGGTGGTGGCAGTTCGAGTACCCGGCGGAGAAGGGCGACAGCAAGGTCGTCACCGCCAACGAGCTCCACATCCCGGTCAACCGTGAGGTCAATGCGCGCCTGACCGCGTGCGACCCGTCGCTCGGCACCCCGCCGACCGGCGGCTGCAACGTGATCCACAGCTTCTGGGTCCCCGAGCTCAACGGCAAGCGCGACGTGGTGCCCGGCCACGACAACACCCTGACGTTCACCGCCGAGCGCGAGGGCACGTTCCTCGGCCAGTGCGCCGAGTACTGCGGCCTCTCCCACGCCAACATGCGCTTCCGGGTGGTCGTCCAGAGCGAGAGCGACTTCCAGGACTGGCTGGAGGCCCAGCGCGAAGGGCCGGCGGTCACCCTCGAGGAGGCCGGTCAGGCCGGGAAGCTGTTCTCGGCGAAGTACGGGTGCACCAACTGCCACACCACGGAGGACTCGAGCCTCTCGGTGTACGGACCCAACCTCACCCACCTCGCCAGCCGCAAGACCTTCGCCAGCGGGTACTACCCGCTGAACCGCCAGAACCTGATCGACTGGATCCTCGACGCACCGTCGATGATCCCGATGGAGTCGAAGGACTGCCGGCTGCCACCGGGTCCGGGTGTGGTCTGCGTCGGCATGCCGTCGTTCGTGGAGAACACCCCCGCCGGCCAGCCCACGATGACCCGGGCGGAAGCGGAAGAGCTCGCCGACTACCTGCTCCAGCTCGACTGACGAGGTGAACGAGTGACGACCACGGGAGCAACCCGATGACCACCGTCGAAGACGCCGTCGCCGTCCCGCACGCCGAGGTCGGCCTCCTCCGGCGTCCCACGGCCAACCGCGGCTTCGTGAGCTGGATCACGACGGTCGACCACAAGAAGATCGGCATCATGTACGGCGTCACCGCGCTGGTCTTCCTCGTGATCGCCGGCGTGGAGGCGCTGCTCATCCGGCTCCAGCTCTTCCAGCCGAACGGCACGGTGCTCACCGCAGGTCAGTACAACCAGCTGTTCACGATGCACGGCACCACGATGGTGTTCCTCGTCGGCATGCCGATCGCGGTCGGGCTCGGCAACTACTTCCTGCCGCTCCAGATCGGCGCCCGGGACGTGGCCTTCCCCCGGATCAACATGTTCGGGTACTGGGTCGTGCTCTTCGGCGGCATCTTCATCTACTCGAGCTTCTTCCTCGGCGGCGCTCCCGACGGCGGCTGGTTCGGCTACACCCCGCTCACGAGCGCCCCGCTCGACTCCGGGTTCCTGCCGGGTCGGGGTCCCGACTTCTGGGTCGTCGGCCTGATCCTGCTGGGCATCGGATCCACCACTTCGGCCATCAACTTCATCGTCACGTGCATCAACATGCGCTGCCCCGGGATGTCGCTGCTGCGCATGCCGGTGTTCACCTGGATGATGCTCGTGATCGCGTTCCTCACGCTGTTCGCGATTCCGCCGGTGACCGTGGCGCTGATCATGGTCTTCTTCGACCGCAACTTCGGCACGCTGTTCTTCGAGCCGGCGGCCGGTGGTGATCCG
>CAZQCA010000369.1:0-2473 GCA_964591845.1 uncultured Nocardioides sp. | reverse complement strand
GGCGACCGGCGCTGCCCCGGGCCGACGAAGGACGTCTCCAGGGTCACCCCCTCGCGGTCGGGCAGCCCCTTCTGCCCGTTGAGCGCCCACAGCCGGTACGCCGGCAGCGCGGCGTCGACCTCCTGCAGGGTGTGCCACGGCGTCACGTGGTTGCCGGTGGTGACCACGCGCGGGTTCTCGGGGAGGGTGGCCAGCAGGCTGGACAGGTTCACCTCGCCATTCCACCAGGAGGCCCGGGGTGACCGGCAGCCGGGTTGCTGGCACGATGGACGGGACACGTGACGAGAAGGAGAGCGGTGGGAGTTCCGAGCTACGACTTCTCGGGGCGACGCGTCCTCGTCACCGGTGGCACCCGCGGGCTGGGCCTGCAGGTGGCCCAGGCGTTCGCCGAGTCCGGCGCCGACGTGACGGTCACCGGGACCGCTTCCTTCGTCTCCTACTACGACCCCGAGGTGGCCCGCCTCGGCTACCACCAGCTCGATCTGACCGACGGCGACGAGATCGCCTCCCTGGCCGCACGGCTGGGCCACGTCGACGTCCTCGTCAACGCGGCCTCCCCACGGCTGAGCACCGCGATCGACGCCGCCGAGCAGGAGTTCCTGGCCCAGGCGGCGCGGCTGGCCCTGGTGGGCCCGTTCCAGCTCGCCACCCGGCTCCGGCACCGGATGGCCGCCAGCGACATGCGCGGCGGCGGCGCGGTGGTCAACCTCCCCGCGACCCGGGGGTGGTTCGCGCTGGCCGCGGGTGCCGCCGGCCCCGACGCCGAGCTGGAGCGCCACACGCAGCGGATCGGCACCACCTGGGCACGACTGGGGGTGCGGGTCAACACCGTGACGGCGCCGCTGGCCGTCCCGTCCCCCCGGTCGTCGGTCCAGGTGCGGATCGAGCACGGGTCCGGGCCGCTGCTGACCCGCGCCGTGGACGCCCGCACCGCCACGTTGCGCCAGATCACCGACCTGACGCTCTTCCTGGCGAGCAGCGGTGCCGCCGGGGTCAGCGGTCAGACGCTGCCGGTGGGCGCGACCTCGGACTGAGCCGGTCGCCCACGGAGCGACGGCGTCAGGCCAGACGCTCGGCCGGGGGGCGGGGCCCGCCACGCAGGCCGGAGCGCTGCAGCATCCGCTGGATCTCGAGGTCGCGGTCGTCGGGGCGCCCGACGAAGCGGATCTCGCGCAGTCCCTGCTCCTGGGCGGCGGACTCGAAGACGAAGTGGCCGTAGCCGAGGATCCGCCCGAGGACCGGCTTGGCCACGGTGATGTCGAGGATCCGGATGAGCGGCACCGTCGCCATCTTGCGGTTGAGCACGCCGTGGATGCGGAACACCCGCATGTTGGTGACCACGAAGCGGTCGACCTTGACCTGCAGGGCGCGCCAGATGGCGTGGACGAGCACCGCTCCGCACAGCACCAGGGGCACCCACGCGAGATCCAGGTCGACGAACGGGATCATCAGCAGGAGCACGACGGCCGCGGTGGCCTCGAGCGCGGGACGCGTGTAGGCCACCCAGTGCTTGCCGATCTCGTCGACGACGTCCTCCCCCTCGTCGCGCAGCAGGTGTCTGCGGATGTCGGGCTCGAGTCTGGCGAGCATCCCCATCGGGCCCCGCTCAGGTGAGTGCCGCGATGAAGTCGATCACGGCCGAGAAGAGCTGGGTCGCGAGGTCCCACACCTGTCCCGCCCCGTCGCGCGCGGCCTGGGCCAGGCCGTTGGGGTCGGTGAACATCCAGAACCCCAGGAACACGACGATCACGCCGAGCACCAGCTTCTTGGCGTTCATCGGGACGGCTCCGTCTCTGAAGGGGACCGACCCGCCCCAGGGCAGGGGCGTGTCGCTGGGCACCTTCCTAGCAGGATCGGCCCCCTCGGTGCGTGAGGCGCGCGGTCAGCCGGTGACGTCGCCGAGCAGCCGGTCGGCGGCGGCGTAGGGGTCGAGGACGCCGTCCGCGACCCGGCCGGCCAGTGCGTCGAGCTCGCCTCCGGCCACGGAGCCCCAGCGGCCGCGGAGCGACGCCATCGCCACCGCCTCCACCTCCGCCCGTGCCCGGCGAGTACGCCGCCGCGCGTGCTCGCCACTGCTCCCCAGCCAGTCGCGATGGCGCTCGAGGGCGGCGACCAGGTCGTCGATCCCCTCGCCCGCGGTGGCGACGGTCGTGACGACCGGCGGGGTCCACGCACCCTCCGGACGCGCTGCGAGCGCCAGCATCCCGCGCAGATCGCGCCGCAGGCCCTCGGCGCCGTCCCGGTCGGCCTTGTTGACGACGAGGACGTCGCCGATCTCGAGGATGCCCGCCTTGGCAGCCTGGATCCCGTCACCCATCCCGGGCGCCAGCAGCACCAGCGTCGTGTCGGCGAGCGTGGCCACGTCCACCTCGCTCTGACCCACGCCCACCGTCTCGACCACGACGACGTCGAACCCGGCCGCGTCGAGGACCCGGAGCGCCTGGGGAGTGCTCCAGGCCAGGCCGCCGAGGTG
>CAZQCA010000368.1:0-2504 GCA_964591845.1 uncultured Nocardioides sp. | reverse complement strand
GGCGATGCTGCGCGCGCCCGCGGTCGGGAAGCCGCCGAGGATCTCGTCGGCGGGGATGCGCTGCCTCGGCAGCTCCGTGGCGAAGACGTCCACGTCCACGTAACGCACTGTCATGCGCAAATGGTGGCACCGCGACCGGCGTGAAGCAGACCACACGAGGGCAAAACACGGTGCTGGTCTGGACAACTATTTTCTTGTCCCCCGAGGGGGTTTGGGCGGGCTCGTCCGGGGGTAGTCGCCGGCCTCGGCTAGCGTCGCGTCGTATGACGGGCGGTGCCGGCGGCGACGAGGGGCTCACCCGGGTCTGGCGTCCCGACTGGCCGTGCCCGGTCGGCGCCCTGCTCGCGCCGCTGCGCCGGGGCGGCGGCGACCCGACGTACCGTCGCGACGACGACGGCAGCCACTGGCTCGGCATCCGCACGCCGGTCGGCCCCGCGACCCTGCTGCTGCGAGCGGCGCCGGGGCTGGGGGAGGTGCACGCGAGGGCGTGGGGGACCGGCGCGGAGTGGGCCCTCGACGGGGTCCCGGCGCTGCTGGGCGCCGACGACGACCCGGCCGGGTTCGCCCCCCACCACGACGTGGTGGCCGAGGCGCTGCGCCGCCACCCGCACCTGCGCCTCGGGCGCACCCGGCGGGTGATGGAGGCCCTGGTGCCCGCGATCATCGAGCAGAAGGTGACCGGGCAGGAGGCCTTCGCCGGCTACCGACACCTGGTGCACCGCTTCGGCGAGCGCGCGCCCGGTGCCGGGGCGGAGCGCAGGCTGTGGGTGCAGCCCGACCCCGAGACGCTGCGGCGGGTGCCGTCGTGGGAGTGGCTGCGGATGCACATCGACCCCGCGCGATCGCGACCGGTCGTGTCGGCGTCCCGCGTGGCCCGCTCCCTGGAGCGACTCGTCGGGCTCGACGGCGCCGAGGCCGACCGGCGCCTCCGGTCGCTGCCGGGCGTCGGGGTGTGGACCAGCGCCGAGGTGCGGCAGCGCGCGCTGGGCGACGCCGACGCGGTCAGCTTCGGCGACTACCACGTGGCCAACCAGGTGGGCTGGGCGCTCTTCGGCCACGACCTCGACGACGCGGCCCTCGAGGAGCTGCTCGAGCCCTACCGTCCCCACCGGCAGCGGGCGGTGATGCTGATCCTGAGCGCCGGCTACCGGCGGCCGCGGCGCGGCCCCCGGATGGCGCCGCGCACCCACCTGCCGGCGCGCTGAGGAGCCTCAGCCCTCCGCCGTGAACCCCAGGCCGAGCGCGCCCTTGGTGATCGTCAGCCCGGTGCCGTCCACGGCTGCCTGCACCGTTCCGTCCAGGACCTCCAGGACGTGCTTGTCCTGGAGCGCGGCCGCGCCGTGGCAGGCGTTGCGGGTCGTGCCCAGCGGGCCGATGACGAGGTCCTCGCCCTCGGTGCTCCACCGGCCGAAGAACCGGCGGCAGCCGGTGGAGCCGGTCACCTGCCCGTCCTGGTGCAGCTGGAGGGTCGCGGGCCGGGCGATCACCGACGACGCCGACTCGCCCTCGAACAGCGTGGTGAGGGTCCAGGTGGTGTCGATCAGGTCGGCCGGCTCGGGCGCGACGACCGGTCCGAACGTGAGGGTGACGCCCTCGCCGGTCAGCACCAGCGAGTCGCCGTCACGGGTGGCCGAGGAGACCTTCTGCAGGGCGTTCCAGTAGCTGCCCTCGAGCGTCATCCGGGGCTCGTCGCAGGCCATCTCGGTCCCGCCGACGGGCCCCAGCGTCACGCCGTCGCCGTCCCGGGTGACGTCGGTGAAGTACTGGTTGCACGCGGAGGTGCCGCCCCACCTGGCGCCGTCGATCATGAGGGTGACCTGGCCGGCGGAGAGGTCGAGGTCCGTCCCGTCGACGGTGGCCGCGGTGAGCATCCAGTCGCCGTCGAGCGTCGCCGGCCCCGGCGCGCCGAGGTCGTCGCCGGAGTCGGACGCGGTCTCGCTGCCGCAGGCGGCCAAGACGAGGGCGAGCGCGGCCACGGCGGCGGTCATCACCACGGTGCGGGTGAGGTGGTGGATGGGGCGCATGGTTCCTCCTGGCTCACGGCGTACGACGCGGCGTCGTACGGCTCCTAGGACGCGCGGCGGCGGGCGACGGTTCCCGGGCGCGGACCGGGTGGGGACCGGCCGAGAAGGCGCTGTCGGCGGCCGGTCGTAGGCTCGTCGTCATGCGACCAGTGACCGACCTCGAGCGCCGGGTGGCGCCGTTCACGGTGGTGTCGGACTTCCAGCCGTCGGGCGACCAGCCCACGGCGATCGCCGACATCACCGAGCGCATCCAGGGCGGGGAGGCCGACGTCGTGCTGCTGGGCGCGACCGGCACCGGCAAGACGGCGACCGTCGCGTGGGTCGCCGAGCAGCTGCAGCGTCCGATCCTCGTCCTCCAGCCCAACAAGACCCTCGCCGCGCAGTTCGCCAACGAGCTGCGCCAGCTCTTCCCCGACAACGCGGTGGAGTACTTCGTCTCCTACTACGACTACTACCAGCCCGAGGCCTACGTCCCCCAGA
>CAZQCA010000367.1:0-2511 GCA_964591845.1 uncultured Nocardioides sp. | reverse complement strand
GTAGACCGGTGCGACGGCCCGCCGCTGGCCCTCCAGGGAGGCGGTGTAGCCCTCGGTGGCGCGGATCACGACCTCCGCCCGGACGACGCCGCGGTCGGTCACCGCTCGCCCCGGCTCCAGGCGGAGCACGCGGGTCTGCTCGTGCAACGCCACCCCACGTCGTACGACGGCCGCGGCCAGGCCGCGGACCAGCCGGGCGGGGTGCAGGGCCGCGCAGTCGGGGGTGTAGGTACCGCCGAGCGTGGCGACGGCGTCGAGCCTGGCCCGCGCCGCGGCCTCGTCCAGGAGCTCCAGCTGGTCGGCGCCGCGACCCCACGAGCGCGCGTGGTCGACGTCCTCCCGCGCCCGGCGCAGCTGGCTGGGCGTGCGTGCGAGGACCACCGTGCCGCCCTTGGCGAAGTCGGCGTCGATGCCCTCGAGCGCCGCCGCCCGGCCCACCTCGTCCACGCTCGCGCGCATCGCCGCCTGCTGGGCCAGCGCCCCCTCCCGGCCGCGTGGTGAGAGGCGGGCCAGCTTGTCCGCCGACGCCGGGAAGAGCGCGGAGCACCATCCGCCGTTGCGGCCGGAGGCCCCGAACCCGGCCACCTCCGCCTCGAGGACCACGATGCGCAGCGCGGGGTCGGCCTCCGCGAGGTAGTAGGCGGTCCACAAGCCGGTGAGACCCGCCCCGACCACGACGACGTCGGCCTCGCCGTCACCCGGCAGCGGCGGCCGGGGCGTCCAGTCGAGCTCGGGGGCCCCGTGCCACAGGGACAGTCCCGGGTAAGCGGCGGCGCGGTGGTTCGGCGGGTCCGCGATCAGCGCACACCCCAGGAGTAGGTCTGCTTGGCGAGCTGGAGATACATGAACGTCTCGGTCGACACCACACCCTCGATGGTGCGGATCTTCTGCGAGATCAGGTCGAGCAGGTGGTCGTCGCCCTCGCAGACCGCCTCGACCAGCAGGTCGAAGGACCCAGCGGTGATCACGACGTAGTCGACCTCCTCCAGCGCGGCCAGCCGCTCGGCGATCTCCTCGAGCGGCCCGGAGACCCGGATGCCGATCATCGCCTGCCGGGCGAACCCCAGCTCGAGGGGGTCGGTGACCGCCACGACCTGCATCACGCCGGAGTCCAGCAGGCGCTGCACACGCTGGCGTACGGCGGCCTCGGAGAGCCCGACCACCTTGCCGATCGCGGCGTAGGACCGCCGGCCGTCCTGCTGCAGCTGCTCGATGATGGCCTTGGACACGTCGTCCAGCGGCTGCCGGCCGCGGTCCCCGCGAGATGACCTGCTCATGGGGGGATCGTGGCAGTCTGGAGGGAGCAGGTCAAAGATGTGACCCCGGTCACCGGCGGATTTCGTCGCGAGATGTCGTATTCGCGCGCGATTCCCTTGTGATGCACCGGGTCTCCATGTCAGGCTGCGTGCGTTTCGACCGAGCAGGAGGTTGTGGTGACGGACTCACCCGGCGGGCCGAGTCGGAGGGGGTTGCTGAAGGGTGCGGGGGGTGTGGCGTTCGCGGGGGCGAGCCTGGCGGCCCTGAAGCTCCCGTTCTTCGCGGCCGACCCCGCCAAGCAGGAAGCCGGTGCGTGCCTCGGCACGGACGTCTCGGACACCGACAAGAGCCTGGTGGTCTCCAACTGGCCGGCCTACATCGACCCGCGCAAGAAGAAGACCGGCACGTTCCAGGTCTTCCAGGACACCTACGGCATCGAGGTCGACTACACCGACGACGTCAACGACAACGCCGAGTTCTACGCCAAGGTCAAGAACCAGCTCGGCTCCTGCCAGTCCGTCGGGCGCGACATCATGGTGCTCACCGACTGGATGGCCGCGAAGATGATCGGCCTGGGCTGGATCCAGCCGCTGGACCCGGCCGGCATCCCCAACGTCACGGAGCGGCTGATCGAGCCGCTGCGGGGCAAGGCCTGGGACCCCGACCTCACCTACCACGTCCCGTGGCAGAGCGGCCTGACCGGCATCGCCTACAACGCGAAGGTCACCGGCGAGGTCGGCAGCTTCGAGGAGCTCATCAGCCGCGACGACCTCAAGGGCAGGGTCACCCTGCTCACCGAGATGCGCGACACGATGGCCTTCATGCTCAAGGTCGTCGGCGCCGACCCCGACGAGTTCGACCAGGACGACTGGGGCAACGCCATCGACCGCCTCGGACAGGCGGTCGGCGACGGCTACATCCGGTCCTTCAACGGCAACGACTACCTCAACGACCTGGCGGCGGGCAACATCGCCGCCTGCGAGGCATGGTCGGGCGACGTCATCCAGGCGGCCTTGGAGAACCCCGACATCAAGTGGGTCGTGCCCGAGGAGGGCCTATCGCTCTGGAGCGACAACATGATCGTGCCCAACCTGGCCAGCCACCAGACCAACGCCGAGCTGTGGATGAACTACTACTACGAGCCGGAGGTCGCCGCGAAGCTGGCGGCCTGGAACTGGTACATCTGCCCCGTCCAGGGCGCCGAGGAGGCCATGGAGAAGGTCGACCCCAGCCTGGTCGGCAACCAGCTGGTCT
>CAZQCA010000366.1:0-2514 GCA_964591845.1 uncultured Nocardioides sp. | reverse complement strand
CGATGCCGCGCACCCAGAGATAGGTGTCGTGCTCGCCGGCGAAGGAGGCGTCGGGCGAGTCCTCGGCGGTCGCCGAGGACCGGACGGCGACGGGGAGGTCCTCGACGCCGCAGTAGGCGCACAGCGCGGCGTACTCCTCCCGGATGGCGGCCTCGGCCTCGGGTGGGATCGGCCACGACCGCACCATCGCCCGGGCCTTCTCGGCGGCACCCTCCAGGCCGATGACGTCGCCGACCTCGACGGCCCGCAGCAGGTCGGTCAGCTCGTCGTAGTCGGTGGCCAGCGCCTTGGCGGCGGCATAGACGGCCGTCGTCACCGCGAACCCGGGCGGGACCGGCAGGCCTGCCTGGCTCATGGTGCCGAGGGAGGCGCACTTGCCGCCCACGACGGGCTTGAAGTCCTCGGTCAGCGTGTCGAACGTGATCACGTGGGGGGCGTCGTCAGTCATCGTCGTCCTCCTCGAGGTCGAAGCGGTGGTCGCTGCTCGGCGGCAGCGCGTCGAGGTCGGGCACGGAGATCTCCTGGACCCGGTTGCGGTAGAGGACCAGCGCCGTGACGCCGCCCTCGATCAGCCTGATCCGGACGAACTCGGTGTTGAACGGCTCGCCCGGGTCATAGCCCATGACCGCGGTCGCGAACGCGCGGATGGGCCCGGAGTGGGTGGCCACCACGACCTGCTTGGCGGTCGTGTGGTGCTGCAGCTCGAGAATGCCGCGCCAGAACCGGCGGACGGCGGAGACCGGGGGCTCGAAGTACATCATCGGCATGGTGAGCCAGTGGGTGATCGGGTCGCCGCCACCCTGCTGGATCCCCCAGAACCGGTCCATCTCCACCAGCCAGCCCGGCCGCTCGCCGAGGCCGATCCGCTCGTACTTCTCGACCTCGCGGTGGTAGATCCGGAACGCCGAGGTGACGTCGCGCGGCCCCTCGGGAGTGGCCACCGCGAAGTTGCGGAAGTTGAGGTCGTCGTGCACGTCGGAGACGACCGCCCCCTGGCGCCCGTACAGCTCGATGTTGTCGAGCAGGCCGCGGCGCAGGTGGTCGGCGGTCTGGCGCGCCCGGTTGGTCGGCGCGCACACGATCTCCACGCCCATCCCGGGCTGCACCCGACGTGCGATCTCCTGTCCCCGGCGGTGGGCCTGCCACGCGCCCAGCGGTGTCAGACCGGACTCCGAGGAGTAGCCCTGGGTCTCGCCGTGCCTGACCAGGTAGACGTCGGTCGCCACCGAGGCGAGCTGGTCGCGCCGCTCGGGGACCACCTCCTTGGTCCGGGTGACCTCCGCCCAGGCCCGGGTCGTGCTCAGGCTCTCGCCGTTGAAGCTGACCGTCTCGCCGAGGGCGCCACCCTCCGACTGACGCTCGCGGAAGCGGCGCAGGTAGAGAGGGGTCTCGTCGCCCGCCTCCCCCGCCCGCGCGGTCTCGGACCCGGACCGACCGGTGCGGGCCTGCTCGGCCTGGCGCTGCTTGTGCCGCTGGAAGTACGCCGGCGCGTCGGTGCGCTCGGTGCGCGGCAGCACCGCGCGCCCGTCGCCGTCCACCACCTCGTCGCTCATGTGTGCACCGTCAGGAACTTCTGGTTGACCACGCCGTCGTAGTAGAACATCGCGCGGCCCATCTCGGCCTCGGTCCACGTGATCGGCTCGGCGTCCGGGTCGACCCAGTAGCCGCCGGTGAACATCTCGTTGCGGTTGCCGACCGGGTCGAAGAAGTAGAGGCACTGTCCCCGGGTCGCGCCGTGTCGCGTCGGGTTGGTCTCGATGTTGACCCCGTGGTAGGCGCAGACGTCGGCGGCCGTGCGGAGGTCGTTCCAGCCGTCGACCCAGAACGCGAAGTGGTGGAGGCCTCCGTTGGGGCCGGTGATCAGCGCGATGTCGTGGGAGGTGTGGGAGACCTCGAGCCAGGTCGCGATCTGGAACCCGTCGTCGCCCACGACCTGCTCGGTGAGCCGGAAGTCGAGGTGGTCGACGAGGAAGCTGGTCACGGTGTCGACCTCCTCGGCGGTGAGGAAGATGTGGTCCATCCGCGGCGGCGCCATCCCGACCAGGCCCATCGGACGCGGCGGCGGGTTGGTCTGCGGCAGCAGGTTGCCCACCTGCTGCATCCCGTGGACCAGCTCCATCTGCTGCCCGCTCGGGAGCTCGAACCGGATCGCCTCGCCGTGGCCCTTCGCGAACTCGTCGGCGGCGTAGCGCTTGACCGCGACTCCGGCCGACTCGAGCCGCTCCTGGTAGTGGTCGAGGTCCTCACGGTCGGTCACCTTGAAGCCGACGTGGTTGAGGCCGTGGGTCGGCTCGAGGGTGAGGACGAGCGAGTGGTGCTGGTGCTCGTCCCAGCACTTCATGAAGACCCGGTTGGCCTCGCGGCCGGTCTCGACGAGCCCGACCACCTCCGAGTAGTAGGCCGTGGCCAGCTCGAGGTCGGGGACCCGGAGCTCGACGTGGGACAGTCGCAGAATCGTCATGTGTGCACCCTCATGAAGCGGTCGTTGAGCTCGCCCTCGTAGTAGAAGACGGC
>CAZQCA010000365.1:0-2522 GCA_964591845.1 uncultured Nocardioides sp. | reverse complement strand
TGGACCCGAGAGCGCCGCTCGTGCTCGACACTCACGAGCTCGGCCGCCGCCCGGGGTCCGAGCGGCAGGTGTCGCGGACGGTGCCGGCCCCAGCAGATCTGGGCATCGACGTTCTCCGTGTCCCCGAAGGCTCGCAGGTCGACCTCGACCTGCGGCTGGAGGCGGTCATGGAGGGGGTCCTGGTCACGGGGTCGGCCCACGCCGACCTCGAGGGCGAGTGCGCGCGGTGCCTGGAGCCGCTCACCGACGAGGTGGACGTGGACTTCCAGGAGCTGTTCGAGTACGACGACCGCGACCATGGCCGCGAGGGAGACCTCGACGACGACGTCCGCCGGCTCGAGGGAGACCTGCTCGACCTCGAGCCCCTGCTGCGGGACGCGGTGGTGACCGAGCTGCCGTTCCAGCCGCTGTGCAGGGACGACTGTCCCGGACTGTGCCCCGAGTGCGGGGCCCGGCTCGCGGACGACCCGGACCACACGCACGACGCGGCGATCGACCCGCGCTGGGCCGGGCTGGCGGCACTGCGGCAGGATGACGACTGAGACCGAGGAGAACGACACCGTGGCTGTTCCGAAGCGCAAGATGTCGCGCAGCAACACCCGCCACCGGCGCTCGCAGTGGAAGGCCGTGGCGCCGTCACTGGTGACCTGCGCCAACCCCGCCTGCGGGGCCCAGCACCTCCCGCACCGGGCCTGCGGCCAGTGCGGCCAGTACGGCGGCCGCAAGAGCCGTCGCCAGGTCCTCTGACGTCGACGGTCCGCTGAGCGGCGACCAGACCCCGGACACCGGGGTCGACTACGAGGCCCTGAGGGCAGCGCTCGGAGATCCCCCGCTGGAGCCCGGGCTGCTCGACCGCGCGCTGACCCACCGGTCCTTCGCCTACGAGAACGGCGGTGTCCCCACCAATGAGCGCCTGGAGTTCCTCGGCGACTCGGTGCTCGGCGTGGTGGTGACCGAGACCCTCTACCTGGCCCACCCCGACCTCTCGGAGGGGCGGCTGGCCAAGCTGCGGGCGGCCGTCGTCAACGCCCGCGCGCTGGCCGAGGTGGCCCGCACGGTCGGGCTCGGCGACCACATCAAGCTCGGTCGCGGTGAGGAGACCACGGGAGGCCGCAACAAGGCCTCGATCCTCTCCGACACCGTCGAGGCCGTGATCGGCGCCGTCCACCTCTCCGGAGGCCTTGAGGCGGCGGCCGAGACGGTCCACCTGCTGTTCGACCCGCTCATGGAGGCGGCGGCCGACCTCGGCGCCGGCCTCGACTGGAAGACCTCGCTGCAGGAGCTGACCGCCGAGCTGGCGCTGGGCGTCCCGGAGTACGTCATCGAGGACGACGGTCCCGACCACATGAAGACGTTCACCGCCCAGGTGCGCGTCGGCGAGGCCCTCTACGGCATGGGCGTCGGCCGGTCCAAGAAGGAGGCCGAGCAGGGCGCCGCCGAGACGGCCTACGGCGAGCTCCAGGCCGCCTACGGCACCGGCACCTGACCCACCCGCATGCCCGAGCTGCCCGAGGTCGAGGTCGTCCGCCGCGGTCTGGAGCGCCATGTGGCCGGTCGCGTCCTGACCGGCGTCGAGGTGCTGCACCCGCGCCCCGTGCGCCGCGACCCGCGCGGTCCCGCCGGCTTCGCGGCGGCACTGTCGGGCCGCCGGGTCGACGCCGTCCGCCGGCGGGGCAAGTACTTCTGGCTGGCCCTCGACAACGGCGACGCGCTCCTCGGCCACCTGGGCATGAGCGGGCAGATGCTCGTGCAGCCGCTCGGGGCGCCCGACGAGCGGCACCTGCGGGTGCGGTTCACGCTCGGCGAGGGTGGTTCCGAGACCGCGAGCGAGCTGCGCTTCGTCGACCAGCGGATGTTCGGTGGGCTCCTGGTGTCCGTCGGCGGCGCCGAGCTGCCCTCCGAGATCGCCCACATCGCACGCGACCCGCTCGACCCCACGTTCGACGACGAGGCCTTCGTACGCCGCGTCCGCCGACGCCAGGCGGGGATCAAGCGGTTGCTGCTCGACCAGGCGCTCATCAGCGGCGTCGGCAACATCTACGCCGACGAGGCACTGTGGCGGGCGCGCGTGCACGGCGACCGGCCGGGAGACCGGCTCACGGGCCCGCGGATTCGGACGGTGCTGGCCGAGGCGCGGGCCGTCATGACCGCGGCCCTGGGTGAGGGCGGGACGTCGTTCGACGCCCTCTACGTCAACGTCAACGGCGAGTCCGGCTACTTCGACAGGTCCCTGCACGCCTACGGGCAGGAGGGCCGGCCGTGCGACCGGTGCGGCACCCCCATCCGCCGGGTCGCGTTCATGAACCGGTCGTCGTACTTCTGCCCCCGCTGCCAGCCCCCGCCTCGCGTACGCCGACCGCGGGCACCGGCCTAGCGCGGCTCGCTGCGGTTTGACCCGGGCGCCGTGGAGTGGGACTCTTGAAGGCAGCCCGGATCCGGGCTCCGGATGTCTCCGGCCCCCACCCGACCCCGGAGGGTTCACTACATGGCCAAGGCGCTGATCGGCTACCTGAACAGCGACC
>CAZQCA010000364.1:0-2528 GCA_964591845.1 uncultured Nocardioides sp. | reverse complement strand
CCTGAGGGCCGAGGCGACGCCTCACCGCGACATACGCGACGCCTCACCGCGACAAACGCGACGCCTCACCGCGACACACGCGACGCGTCAGGTGATCTTGAAGGTGAACCAGGTCGACCGCAGCCCGAAGAGTGAGCGGGCCGCGTCGCCGGTCAGCGTCCGCGACGCCTGGGTGCCGACGAACGTCACCGACGACACCCGGCCGCCCCAGTCGCCGTTGCCATCGCGCTTGGAGACGGTGATCCGGCTCAGGTTGCCGATGGCGGGCAGCTTCTTCTCGACGGCGGTGTCGGTGAGGGTCACCGTCCAGCTGTGCACCGGGTTGCCGGTCCAGCCGTCGTAGGGGTCCTCCTGGGCCGCCAGGTAGGGCATCGACCCCGCCGACGTCCAGCCACCGGAGCTGGACGAGAACTGCGTGAACGCGGGTTCGCCACCGCCGTCGAGCAGCACCTTCTTCGCGGTGGCGTCGACCGCCGCGTTGGACGCCGGATGCTCGGCGTCGTAGCCGCCGTAGACCTGACAGGAGGAGGTGTCGCAGATCTGGTAGTGCGAGGACCGCGGGTGCGCACGCTCGTACGCCGCATAGGTCCGGGCCGCGACCGCCTGGGCGCGGACCGCGGCCGGCGACCACGTCGCCGGCATCTCCAGCGGCACCACGCCCCGCAGGTAGTTGTCGAGCGCCACCACGTTCACGGTGTCGCGCGCCGGCTGCCCGGGCGTCGGCGCCGCGGCCCGCAGCCGCCCGCGGTAGCGCTTGGTCGAGCCGCCGGGGAGCACCAGCCGCAACGGCTCGCCGCCGGCGTAGAACTCCGCGTCGCCGGCCAGCACCGTCCAGCGGTGCCAGCTGCCGGTGCGGTAGGAGACGACCGTCGTGGTGCCGGTCCCGGCGCGCAGCCGCCACTGCGTCGCCCCGTTGGCCGGCAGCGTCGCGGTCTGCGAGAGCGCAAGGTCGGTGACCCGCAGCCCGGCTCGGGGCTTCACGACCACGTCGTCGGTGGAGTCGGCCGAGACCAGCACGGCGACCTGACCGCCCTCGGACCCCCAGGTGGTGCCGGGGTAGTAGAACGCCGCGATCTCGGCATACGTCAGCCCCTGTCGCGCGGCGCCCTCGGCGCCGTACTGCGACATCCCATGGCCGTGGCCGTAGCCGTGGCCCTTGATCGTGACCGTCGCCGAGGCCGGCACCCGCCAGGAGTCGGCCGCCGAGGCCGGGCTCAACGGCAGCGTCGCGACCATCACCCCGACGGCCACCGCGGCCCCTCGGGTACGCCGGCGCACGCGGGCGGGTCGGTCGAGGCGGGACATGGCGAGGGCTCCGGAGGGGGGTCGATGACTGGCTCCCGATGGCATCACGCGACTCCGGGCTCCCGCAGGCGAACGTGGGAAATGTGTCCGACCGTCCCGTCGGCGGCACCCGTTGGGGCCACTTCCTACGATGGGAGCATGATGTGGGTCCTGCTCGCGGTGATCGTGGCGAGCGCGGTCGCGCTCTGGCTCAACGGTCGGCGCACCCAGCAGTCGCGTGAGCTCGAGGCCGCAGAGTCGGTGCGCCAGGTCGTCAAGGTCGCCGAAGAGGACGTCACCCGCTTCGGCGAGGAGCTGACCGCGTTGCACGTCGACACCCTCACCAGCTCGCTCGACACGGCCGGCCTGCAGGACTACCAGCGGGCGCTCGACTCCTACGAGAGCGCCAAGTCTCTGCTCACCGACGTGAAGCGGCCCGACGACGTGACCCACGTGACCCGGACCCTCGAGGACGGCCGCTACGCCCTGGCCTGCGTGCGTGCGCGGGTCGCCGGCGAGCCACTCCCCCACCGCCGGCCGCCCTGCTTCTTCAACCCGGCTCACGGCCCCGCGCAGGTGGACGTGTCGTGGGCGCCGGCAGGCGGGCAGCCTCGGGAGATCCCCGTCTGCCTGGCCGACGCCGACCGCCTCGCCCAGGGCGCGGAGCCCGACACCCGTCAGGTGCGCCGCGACAACCAGATGGTGCCGTGGTACGCCGGCGGCCCGGCCTACGCGCCCTATGTCGGCGGCTACTACGGCGGCTGGTCGACCAACGGCCTCTTCGCCGGCATCGTGCTCGGCTCGCTGATGACCGGCGGCTGGGGCATGGGCTTCGACGGCTCCTACGCCGACGGGTACGCCGACGGCGTCGACGCGGGTGGCGACGGTGCCGGCGACTTCGGAGGCGGCGACTTCGGAGGCGGCGACTTCGGGGGCGACTTCGGCGACTTCGGGGGCGGCGACTTCGGCGGCTTCTGAGCCGCGTCAGACCCGGTGCAGCCGCCGTGCGGCCTCGGCGATCGAGCCGCTCATCGACGGGTAGACCGTGAACGCCTGCGCCAGCTGGTCGGCGGTGAGCGCCTCGGCCACGGCCAGGGACACGGGGTGGATCAGCTCCGAGGCCCGCGGGGCCACGACGACACCACCGACGACCGTGCCGGTCCCGGGTCGGCAGAAGAGCTTCACGAAGCCGTCGTGCACGCCCTGCATCTTGGCCCGGGCGTTGCCCGACAGCGGCAGCATCA
>CAZQCA010000363.1:0-2567 GCA_964591845.1 uncultured Nocardioides sp. | reverse complement strand
CGCCTCGTCGCGGATCGAGTTGCCGTAGTCGAACACCTCGGCACCGGCGTCCTGGAACTCCACCATCGCCCGCACGTGTCGGGCCATCGACTCCTCGGCCCGCTTGGTGAAGCCGCGCGGGTCCTCGGTGCGCTCGGTCTCCCAGTCCTCGAAGCGCACCCCGACGGGCAGGTAGAAGAGCGGGTCGTGGGCGGAGGTCTGGTCGGTGACGACGTCGATCCGGACCGATCCGGCGAGGTGACGCTCGAGCAGCTCGCGCGCCAGCTCGGCGGCGTTGCCGAGCACGCCGATCGACAGGGCGCGGCCCTCGTCGCGCGCCGCGACGGCCAGCTCGACCGCGTGGTCGAGCGAGTCGGCCCGCACGTCGAGGTAGCGGGTCTCGAGTCGGCGCTGGATGCGGTGCGCGTCGCACTCGACGCAGATCGCGACCCCCTCGTTCATGGTGACGGCGAGCGGCTGCGCGCCGCCCATGCCGCCGAGGCCGGCGGTCAGCGTGATCGTCCCCTTGAGCGAGCCGCCGAACCGCTTGTCCGCGACCGCGGCGAAGGTCTCGAACGTCCCCTGGAGGATCCCCTGGGTGCCGATGTAGATCCACGAGCCGGCCGTCATCTGGCCGTACATCGTCAGCCCGAGCTCCTCGAGCCGCCGGAACTCCTCCCAGTTGGCCCAGTCGCCGACCAGGTTGGAGTTCGCGATCAGCACCCGCGGTGCCCACTCGTGGGTGCGCATGACGCCGACCGGCTTGCCGGACTGGACGAGCATCGTCTCGTCGTCCTTGAGCGTGCGCAGCGTGCGCAGCAGCGCGTCGTACGCCGGCCAAGACCGGGCCGCCTTGCCGGAACCGCCGTACACGACGAGGTCCTCGGGCCGCTCGGCGTTGTCGGGGTCGAGGTTGTTCATGAGCATCCGCAGCGGCGCCTCGGTCTGCCACGAGCCGCAGGACAGCGCGGTGCCGTGCGGCGCGTGGATGGGCAGTCGGGGGTTGCCGGTCATCGGCATGACTCCTGTCGGTCTAGGGTCGGGGCGTGGGGGAGCTGCAGCTGGTGCGGTCGGTCGACGACCGGCGCCGCTTCGAGCTGGCGGGTGTGGGCTGGGTGCGCAGCACCGGCTGGCTGACCCAGCGCGCCGACGCGGGCCGGGTCGTCGGGGCGTCGGAGTGGCACTTCGAGCCGCGCGGCTGGACGGGCGGCCGCGCCGAGGCGCTGGCCACGGGCACGGGCGAGGTCGTCGGCACCTACCGCCGCACCAGCAGGTGGAACCATGACGGCGAGGTCACGTGGGGGAGGACCACTCTGCGCGTGGGGCGAGCGGGGTTCTGGCGCAGCCGCTACGTGTGGTCGGTCGGCGACCAGCCGGTCCTCGAGCTCGGGGTCCATCCGCTCAGCCGCCGACGGGTCACGCTCACCCTCGAGTCCGCGTGGCAGCGCGATCCCGGCCTGGTGCTGTTCGCGTGCTGGCTGGGCCAGCTCTTCGTGAGCCAGGACAGCGCCGGCGCGGCCTGACATCCCTCACCCCTCCTGCGCGCTCGCGTGGCCGTCGGCCCACACCTCGGTCACCTCACGGACCAGCCCGTCCGCGATGGTCAGGAAGCTGGCGACGTGGAACGTCGCCTCCTCGTTGAAGACGCGCGCCCGCACCACGGCTCGGCCGTCGGCCACGACGATGTCCTCGGCGACGAAGCTCCATCGCCCGGGGTAGTCGTCGTTGAACTCGACCCAGTCGTCGGCGCCGAAGACGCGCCCGTCGTGGACCAGCTCCACCCGGCAGTCGTCGGCGAGCAGCGCTCGCAAGGCCGGCCAGTCGCGGCGGTCGATCGTGGAGGCGAACTGGTGGGCGACGAACGCGGGGGTGGCGCTCATGCCAGCTCTCCGATCTGGTCGCGTACGACGTCCAGCAGCACACCGCTGCGGACCAGCTCGACCGCCGCCTCGATCTCCGGCGACAGGTGCCGGTCGGGGCCGGGACCCCCGACCCCGGCCTCGCGCAGCCGTCGTACGACGGCGCCGGTGGCCGGCGCCGGCTCCAGCGGCGCCCGCAGCTCCAGCGCGCGCGCCGCCGTCATCAGCTCGATCGCCACCACCCGGGTGAGCCCGTCGACGCTGCGGCGGAGCTTGCGGGCGGCGCTCCATCCCATCGAGACGTGGTCCTCCTGCATCGCGGACGACGGGATCGAGTCGGCCGAGGCGGGCACCGCGAGACGCTTCAGCTCCGAGACGACGGCGGCCTGCGTGTACTGGGCGATCATCAGCCCGCTGTCGACCCCCGGGTCGTCGGCGAGGAAGGGCGGCAGCCCGTGGTTGCGGGCCTTGTCGAGGAAGCGGTCGGTGCGGCGTTCGGAGATCGAGGCCGCATCGGCGGTCACGATCGCGAGGAAGTCGAGCACGTAGGCCACGGGCGCGCCGTGGAAGTTGCCGTTGGACTCGACCCGCCCCACGCGGCTCGACGAGCTGGTCTCGCCCGGCTCGTCGAAGACCACGACCGGGTTGTCGATCGCGCTGGCCAGCTCGCGCGCGGCGACGGTGGCCGCGTGCTCCACCGTGTCGCGCGCGGCGCCGTGCACCTGGGGC
>CAZQCA010000362.1:0-2569 GCA_964591845.1 uncultured Nocardioides sp. | reverse complement strand
GCGCGCCTTCTTCCCCGACGTCTTCGCCGAGTACGGCGGCGCGCTGGCCGCCGCGGGCCTGTCCGCCAACGACGGCCTCGGTGCGCTGCTGTCGGGCGTCGACGCCCTCCCCGAGGGCGAGGCGATCAAGGCCGCCTTCGCCGCCGGGCTGGCCGCCGGGCCCGAGCTCGCGATGGTCGACTCCGACCGCGGCATCACCAACCTGCACGTCCCCTCCGACGTCATCATCGACGCCTCGATGCCCGCCATGATCCGCACGTCGGGGCACATGTGGGGACCCGACGGCCAGGAGGCCGACACCCTCGCGGTCATCCCCGACTCCTCCTATGCCGGCGTCTACCAGACCGTGATCGACGACTGCCGCACGCACGGGGCCTTCGACCCCGCGACCATGGGATCGGTGCCCAACGTCGGGCTGATGGCCAAGGCCGCCGAGGAGTACGGCTCCCACGACAAGACCTTCGAGGTCGCCTCTGCCGGCACCGTCCGCGTGGTGACCTCGTCCGGCGAGGCGCTGATCGAGCACCGCGTCGGCGCCGGTGACATCTGGCGCGCCTGCCAGACCAAGGACGCCTCGATCCGCGACTGGGTCAAGCTCGCAGTCACGCGGGCGCGCGCCACCGGCGCTCCCGCCGTCTTCTGGCTCGACGAGGCGCGCGCCCACGATGCCGAGCTGATCGCCAAGGTGCGCGCCTACCTCCCGGAGCACGACACCGCCGGGCTCACGATCGAGATCCTGGCGCCCGCCGCGGCGACGGCGTACTCGCTCGAGCGGATCCGCCGGGGCGAGGACACCATCTCCGTGACCGGCAACGTGCTGCGCGACTACAACACCGACCTCTTCCCGATCCTCGAGCTCGGCACCTCGGCCAAGATGCTGTCGATCGTGCCGCTCATGAACGGCGGCGGCCTGTTCGAGACCGGCGCCGGCGGCTCGGCACCCAAGCACGTGCAGCAGCTGGTGAAGGAGAACTACCTGCGCTGGGACAGCCTCGGCGAGTTCTTCGCCCTGGCCGCGAGCTTCGAGCACTACGCCGGCGTCACCGGCAACGCGCAGGCACAGGTCCTCGCCGACACGCTGGACCGGGCCACGGGCACCCTCCTCGACGAGAACAAGTCGCCCGCCCGTCGGGTCGGCCAGATCGACAACCGGGGCTCGCACTTCTGGCTCGCGCTCTATTGGGCCGAGGAGCTCGCGGCGCAGTCCGACGACCCCGCGCTGGCCGCGACGTTCGGCCCGCTCGCCGCCGAGCTGCGCGACAAAGCCGAGGCCATCGACGCCGAGCTGATCGCGGTCCAGGGCTCGCCGGCCGACATCGGCGGCTACTACCGCCCCGACGAGGCCAAGACCTCCGCGGTGATGCGTCCCTCGCCGACGTTCAACGCCGCGCTCGCCCGGCTCGGACTCTGAAGAAGGTTCCAGGCGGGAGCGAGCCTGTGATGACCCGGGGCAGGATCGTCGGCGTCGCCCTGGTGCTGCTCGGCAACCTACTGCCGGTGTGGGCGGTGGCGACCGGGCGGATGTCGCTCGGCGACGTACTGGCGGTGTACTGGCTGGAGAACGTCGTCATCGGGGGCGTCGCCGTCGTGAAGATCCTGACCGCACTCGGTGTGGACGAGGCGGTGCCGCGCAGCGTGAGGATGCTCGTACGTGGGGATGCGGCGACTGTGCTGCGTGTGGTCCTGGCCTCCTTCTTCGTCGTGCACTACGGCATCTTCGCGCTCGTGCACGGGACCTTCGTCGCCGTGCTCGCCGATCAGTTCGGCTCCCGGGCCGGCCCTCGGTTCTGGCTGTTGACGGCGCTGGGGCTCGTCCTGGTCCACGTCGTGTCCCTGGCCCTGGACTGGTTCGCCGATGGCGGCCGGTACGACGTCAGCCCGCCCCAGGCGGCGACCCAGCCCTATGCGCGAGTGATCCCCCTGCACCTCGCGATCCTCGGGGGCTCGTTCCTGCTGCTCGTCGTGCACACGTCAGCGGTGTGGCCGGTCGTGCTGCTCTGCCTGGCCAAGACGTGCTACGACCTGCGGCTGCTCCTGCGCGGCCGCGGCGGCGGTGCGCCGGACGGTCTGCCGCGCGACCCGCTCGCCGCGCCCACCGGCACGCCCGTCGCTCCGGCTGACCCTGCCGCCTGACCCACCCGGGGACTCGGCACGGGACTGTCGTCCGGACCGAGCGGCGGGTCTGCGGGCGGGCCGGCGGCGCGCCAATGGAACAATGCCGCCCATGCCCCCCGCCTCCGACGTGTCCACCGCGCCCGAGACCCAGGCGTCGCAGGCCGCGACCGGTGCCGCCCGACCTCGGGTGCTGTCCGGCATCCAGCCGACGTCGGACTCCTTCCACTTCGGCAACTATCTGGGCGCGATCCGGCAGTGGGCCGACCTGCAGGACGACTACCAGACGTTCTTCTTCATCGCCGACCTCCACGCGATCACGGTCGAGCAGGACCCGCGGGTGCTCCGCGACCGCACGCTGCGCGCCGCCGCGCAGCTGATCGCGATGGGCATCGACCCGCAGCGGTCGGCGATCTTCGTGCAGAGCCAGGTGCCGGCCCACGCGCAGCTCGGGTGG
>CAZQCA010000361.1:0-2569 GCA_964591845.1 uncultured Nocardioides sp. | reverse complement strand
TGGTCTTGCCACAGCCCGAAGGACCGAGGAGCGAGAAGAACTCGCCGCGCTCGATGGCGATGTCGACGCCCTTGACGGCCACGAAGTCGCCAAAGCGCTTCTCGACCTCGACCAGTTCGATGACCGCGTCAGTCATCGTCCTCCCTGCCCCGGTTGACTGCCGTGCCCGCTGTGAATGCGGCCAGACCTTAGCCATGTCATCCGGAGGGGGGTCTGCGGCAGGCCCTGGTTCACGCGGCGTTCACGTCGGCCGTAGGTTGGCGGGGTGAGTGACGCCGACCGCAACAAGAGCACCATCGACGCCTTCTGGGGCCTCCTCTACACCAAGGACTGGGACGCGCTGGCCGCCCTGTTCGCCCCGGACGGCGAGTACACCGACGTGCCGACGCCCGCCGATGACGTGGCCCGCGGGCCCGAGGCGATCATCGCCCGCCTCCGACTCGGCCTCGATCCGGTCGAGGAGATGATCCACCACCCTCGCAGCGTCGTGGCCGACGGCGATCTGGTCATGACCGAGCACGCCGAGGAGTGGCGGTGGCACACCGGCGAGGTCGTGGTGCTGCCGTTCGTCAGCGTCCACCAGTTCGACGCCGAGGGCCGGATCCTGCGCTGGTGGGACTACTGGGACCTCACCACGCTGCTGGGCTCGGCCCCGCAGTGGTGGCTCGACCACATCATGTCCGGCGGTCAGTGACACTGCTCCGCTCCGCTCCGCCGGCTCCGCCGATCAGGGGAGCGGTGCGAGCTGCTGCGCTCCGCTCCGTAACACTGCTCCGCTCCGCTCCGCCGGCTCCGCCGATCAGGGGAGCCGTGCGAGCTGCTGCGCTCCGCTCCGCAGCCTCAGTCCCCGCGGGCCCGCTTCGCTGAGTCAGGTGGGCCAGAGGGCGTCGGCTCGGGTCTCGAGGGCCTCGAGGCGGGTGAGCCAGGGGGCCATGGCGGGGTCCTCGCAGCCGGCGCGGGCCCGGGCGGTGGCGGCCCGGAAGCGCTCGGGGTCGCCGTCGGCGCCCAGGCGGAGCTCCCACTCGGCCTCGAAGTGGTCGATGTGGACGTGGAGGGGTGGGGTGCCCTGTTGGTCGACGACCGCGTGGGCGGCGGTGACCCAGTTCCGGGCCTCGTCGTCCCGGTTCGTCAGGGCGCAGATCCGGGCCATGGCCAGTGGCGGGAGCACCTCGGGGTAGCGGAGATCGGGCTCGATGAGCTTGGCCCTCGCGTTCGCCTCGATGACGTCCAGGTGATCGGTCCGGTCGAGGCACCAGAGCGCCTCGACGACCATGCACAGGATCAGCGGGTAGTTGGGCGCGTGGCCGGGCGCCCGTTCGATGCCGACGAGCGACTGCGCCACCAGGTCCAGGCTCGTCTCGACGTTGCCGGCGACGGCCTCGATGACGGCGTTGGTCGACACCACGGCCAACGACGCCCAGCGGGTGTCGGGGTTGGCGGACAGATCGGCGAGGAGGTCGAAGTCGGCCTGCGTGGGGAGTCGACCGCGTATGTAGCCCATGAGCGACGCCGCGGCCAGGGACTGGAAGGCCGCATTGCTCTTCTCCGACACTCGGTGCAGGTTCTCGTAGGCCACCCCGATGGCCTCGTCGGCTTCCGCGTGCCGGCCGAGCATGGTCAGGCTCCGGCCGGTGATCGCCTGGCCCAGGACGAGCAGGTTGAAGTTCCCCTCCACCTGGGCCTCGGCGACCATGGCTTCGAGGTCGGGGACCAAGTCGTCGAGGACCACTGCGGTCCACATCGCCAGGGTCCGGGCCGCTCGGGTCGGGTCCTTCGCCAGGAAGGCCTGGAGTGCGGACCGGGTCGAGGGGACGAACTGCAGGCCCTCCAGCTCCACCGGTTCGAGGGACTCCATTACCGCCTGCAGCTCGCGTCGGTCTGCGTCATCGAGTGGCAGCCCTGAGTGGGTTGCGTCAGCGAACTCGCGCTCCTGCAGCTCGGCCTCGCGTATGCGGGCCCACGCCACGTCCCGGCGCTCGGGGGCGAGGAACGCCCGACCGACCGCGGCGAGGCGCCATGACGTGAGCCGATCTGCGCTGTACCAGGCCGCCAGGACCAGGTCGGCAATGGCGTCGGCGGCGCGGTCCGCACCCTCGCCGCCCGCGATCAGGTGGGCCGCGACCTCCGCGTCGTCGACCACCTGCTCCGGGTTCGTCTGCGCCGCCAGGCCCGCCAGGGCACGGCCCAGGCGGATCTCGGCTTCCCGCTCGTCGCCCTCGGGCAGGAGCTCCAGCGCGATCGACCAGGCGTCGACCGCGTCCCGGTGGGCGTAGCGCCCGGCGGCGTCCTTGGCCACGATCAGCGCGGCCGGCACGCCCCGCTCGGCTCCCGGGATGGCGGCGCTCTCTGACCAGTGGTGAGCAAGGAGCACAGCGGCCGCGGGCGAAGGATCACCGGTCAGGCGCTTGTCGAGCGCCTCGGCGATGGCCCGGTGGGTACGGACCTGACGGCTGGGGTTGAGCTCACCCACCAGGGTCTGGCGGAAGAGGGCGTGGGAGAAGACGTAGCTGTCGAAGACCTCGGTGGCCAGGACGATCTGGGCCGCCAGGGCCTCGTCGATCGCGTCGAG
>CAZQCA010000360.1:0-2604 GCA_964591845.1 uncultured Nocardioides sp. | reverse complement strand
TCGACATCGTGCACATGAACCTGCACAAGACCTTCGCCGTGCCCCACGGCGGTGGTGGCCCCGGTGCCGGCCCCGTGGCCGTCTCCGAGCGCCTCGCCCGCTTCCTGCCCGGCCCCCGCCCGGTGCGCACGGGCGACGGCACCTACGACTGGGAGACGCCGGCGGACTCCATCGGTCGGGTCCACGGCTGGAACGGCAACGCGCTCGCCCTGGCCCGCGCCTACAGCTACATCCTCGCCAACGGGGGCGACGGGCTGCGCCGCGTGGCCGACGTGGCCGTGCTCAACGCCAACTGGGTGCGGCACCGGCTGCGGGGCGTCTACGACGTGCCCTTCGACCGCCCCAACATGCACGAGTGCGTGCTGTCCACCACCAGCCTCAAGAAGGCTCAGGGCCTGACCGCGCTGGACGTGGCCAAGCGCCTTCTGGAGGAGGGCTTCCACGCGCCCACCACCTACTTCCCGCTCATCGTGGCCGAGGCGCTCATGATCGAGCCCACCGAGACCGAGAGCCTCCAGACCCTCGAGGCCCTGTGCGACGCGCTGGAGCGCATCGCCGCCGAGACGGGGGAGCAGGCCCGCGAGGCGCCCCGGACCGCGCCGGTGCGCCGTCTCGACGAGGCCCGGGCCGCTCGCCACCTCATCCCGACCTACGACGCCCGCCTCACGAGCGAGGCCGCCGAGGCCTAGAACGTCCGCGACGGAGACCGGCCGAGGGGTCGCCCTCGGCCGGGTCAGTCGAACAGATCGGGCTCGAGGCGGGCGATCCACTCGTACAGGGACTGGTAGCTGAGCCAGCCCGCCTGGTGGGTGCCGATCTGGCCGGCGGTGAGGCGGGCCGTGTCGGGATCGATGAGCTTCGGCGTCCCGGCGGCCTCGGCCAGCAGCTGCGCCTGGCAGGTGCGCTCCATGGTCACGAACCACCAGACCGCCTCGTCCACGGTGTGGCCGACGGTGAGCAGGCCGTGGTTGCGCAGGATGGCGGCCTTGGCGTCGCCGAGGGCGTGGGCGATGCGCTTGCCCTCCTCGGTGTCGTAGACCACGCCCGTGTAGTCGTCGAAGAGCACGTGGTCCTCGTAGAAGACGCAGGAGTCCTGGGTGAGGGGGTCGAGCAGGCGCCCCAGCGACGACCAGGCCTTGCCGTGCACCGAGTGGGCGTGGGCCGCGGCCATCACGTCGGGGCGGGCGGCGTGGACCTGGGAGTGGATGGCGAACGCGGCGCGATTCACGTGGTAGCGCCCCTCGACCACCTCGCCGTGGTGATCCACGAGGAGCAGGTCGCTGACCCGGATGTGGTGGAAGCTCATCGCGAAGGGGTTGACCCAGAAGCAGTCGGGGTGCTCGGGGTCCCGCGCCGTGATGTGACCGGCCACGCCCTCGCCGAAGCCGAGGCGCCCGAAGATGCGCAGCGACGCCGCGAGGCGCGCCTTGACGTGGGCGCGCTCCTCCTCGACGGAGGAGAACGCGGGGGTGGCAAAGGGCAGCTCGAGCTCGGCCATTGCTCCAGTCTCTCGGATGCGGGCGCCATCGCGCTGCAATCGCGTCGAGCCGCTACCGAGGTGGCCGCGAGGACTACTTTGACCCCGTGCGCACGAACCTCCGCCCTCTGATCGCCGCCGTCCTCGTCGCCCTCGCGGCCGCCGGTTGCTTCTCGGTCGACGACGGCTTCCCCTCGGTGAACGGCTGCAAGCTCAAGCCCAACACCGTCTGCGAGGACAAGGACCTCTCCGGTGAGGAGCTCGTCCAGGCCCAGCTCCTCAACGCCCAGCTGGCCGGCATCGACCTCTCGGACGCGAACCTGACCCAGGCCCAGCTGACCAACGCCGACGTGAGCGAGGCCAACCTCTCCAACGCCGATCTCACCCAGGCCACCCTCGACAACACCATCTTCGACGAGTCCGACCTCCGAGGTGCCACCCTCACCCAGGTCAGCTCGAACAACACCCGGTTCCGTGCCGCCGACCTGCGGGGCAACGACCTCAGCAACATCACCTTCCTGAACGCCGACTTCCGCGACGCCAAGCTGGCCAGCGTGAACCTGGCGGGGGCGGACCTCCAGAACGCCGACCTGCGGGGCGCCGACCTGACCGGCGCCGACCTCACCAACGCCGACCTGCTCAACGCCGACTTCACCGGCGCCAAGCTGGCGGGGGCCGACCTGACGGGGGCCAACACCCAAAACACCGTCGGGCTCCAGGCCACCACCGGCTGAGCGGGGGTTCCTGGAGCCCGACGGCCCTTCGCCGCGTGCCGGGCGTCGTCGCCCGGCCCGGGAGATCGCGAGGGTCAGCCCATGTTGAGCAGCACCTTCGAGTGGTCCATGGGGTCGTACTTCACGTTGACCACGGCGCCCGGCTGCACCTGGGGCACCGCCACCATGGGCAGGATGGTCGAGGTCTGGGCCTGGAACGGCGTCTGGCCCGGGGGGCTCACCTGGAGGGTGAGGATGACCTGGGGGTTCATGTTCACGTAGGTACCGGTCTGTTGCAGGCCGAGGACCGTCGCCGGCGCGTCGGCGCCCGTGGCCATCAGGGCCTTGCCCGCCTTCGTGTTGCCGGTCATCCCCGCCACCATCCGGTAGACGAAGAAGATGACGACCGCCGAG
>CAZQCA010000359.1:0-2609 GCA_964591845.1 uncultured Nocardioides sp. | reverse complement strand
AGCTGGTCTTCATGGGCGCCGAGCTGGGGCAGGAGGCCGAGTGGGCCGAGGCCCGCGAGCTGGACTGGTGGCTCCTCGACCACCCCGAGCACCGCGGCATGCACTCGCTGGTGCGCGACCTCAACCGCGTCTACCGGGAGTCCCCCTCGCTGTGGAGCCGCGACAACGACCCCGGCGGCTTCTCCTGGCTCGACGCCAACGACGCGGGCCGCAATGTCTTCTCGTTCGTACGCCGCGGGGGCGGTGGGCCCGACGTCGTCTGCCTCGCCAACTTCGCGGCGCTGCCCCACGACGGCTACCGCCTGGCCCTGCCCTCCGCCGGCCGCTGGGAGGAGGTCGTCAACACCGACGCCGAGGGCTACACCGGCTCGGGTGTCGGCAACCTCGGGTCCGTCGAGGGTGTCGACGGCGAGTACGCCGGCCAACCCGCCAGCGCCACGCTCGTCGTCCCCCCGCTCGCGACGGTCTGGCTCCGCAAGGCCTGAGGTCCGCGCACCCACGTCCATCGGGTTCTGGCGCGCTCTGCGGCGCTTCCAGACACCCATGTCCTCCGGCTCTTGGCGCTGTCCGCCTCAGAACCCAGTGAACTGCCATCAGGAAGCGCCTCACCTCCCGCCAGAACCGGGCGGGCCACTGCCCCTTGAAGCAGCGCACCCCGCGTCAGAACCCGTCCGCCGGTGACCCTGTGGATGGCGACGGCATGTGGGTTGCACCCCGGGGCACACTCGCGCCATGCCCAGGCTGATCGACTATGCGGGCCGCTTCTCGTTCCTCGAGCAGGCGGCGTTCGAGGTGGTGCTCCGCCACGGAGTCGGACGACTCTCGTTCAACGCCCTCGCCGAGCAGCTCGGCGTCTCCTCGGCGACGGTGCGCCGTGCGGTCTGGGCGGACGCCGACCTCACCGTGCTGGCTGTCCACGAGGCCGCGCGGAGGAGACGCGCCGGCCGCTGGCAGCGCGCCGAGGACAGCGAGGACGGCGACGTCCTCGGTCAGTCGGTCCGACAGCTCCGGCGCCTGCTGCCGGACTCGCGGGAGCGGATCGCAGAGGAGCTGGTCTGGTGGAAGCTCCTGCTCGAGCACATCGACCCACCGGCGGACACCGGGTCGGCCGAGTTCGGCGAGGAGGGGCTGACTCTCGCACAGAGGTTCCGGATCGCCACCGTGGGCTACCTCGACCGACCGGCGACGACGACACCTGCCGGGCGGTCCGCTCCCGTGGAGCTGGTCCGGGCGTTCGACGAGCGCCGGGTCGACATCGAGCTGCGGCTCGAGCACGCGCTGCGACCGGTGCTGGGTGGCGCCGCCGATCCATGGGCAGTGACGTCGACCCGGCTCTTCGTGACCGGCCTCTCGATCGAGGTGTGCTCGGGCGCGGTGCCACCCGAGGACGTGCCCGGCCTGGTGCGTGACCACGTCCGCGGGCTGACGGCGGCGGCCAGGCCGTAGGCTGCCTGCGTGCCCGAGGTCCCCCCACAGCCGACGCTCACGGACGGTGTGGTGACGCTGCGGCCCTGGCGCGACGAGGACGTCCCCGACGCCGTGGCCGGGCACGACGAGCTGATCGCTCACTGGTTCGGCTTCCCCGCGGTCACCCCGACCCCCGAGCAGATGACCACGACCATCCAGCGGTGGCGCCGCGAGTACGCCGACGGGCGCCGCACCGTCAGCTTCGCGATCGAGCACGAGGCGACCCTGGTCGGCAGCTGCGAGGTCCAGCAGGAGGACGGGGCCGGCTCCCTCTCGTGGACGCTGTACGCCGGCCACCGGGGCCGAGGACACGCCACCCGGGCCGTCCGGCTGCTCGCGGACTACGCCCTGACCGACGCGCCGGACGGCGGGCTGGGCCTGGGCAGGGTGCAGTGCCACGTCGAGCCCGGCAACCTCCCGTCCCTGCGCGTGGCCAGCCGCGCGGGCCTGCGCCGGGAGGGCGTCCGACGGGTCCCACCGGGCTCGGGAGACCGGCCCGAGACCACGGAGTACGTCATCCTGGCCCGGCTCGCGACCGACCCGCCCCTCAGCGACCCCCAGTCGTTCCGGGCCATGCTCAACTCGATCCTCCCCCGCAAGCGGGGGATCGCCCAGCTGCTCGTCACCGACGACCACGAGCGCGTGCTGCTCTGCGAGCTCACCTACAAGCGGGACTGGGACCTCCCGGGAGGCGTGCTCGAGGTCGGCGAGTCCCCGCGGGAGGGTCTGGCGCGCGAGGTGGCCGAGGAGCTGGGCGTCGACCTCGATCCCGGTTCCCTCCTCCTCACCGACTGGCTGCCGCCCTGGGGCGGTTGGGACGACGCGCTGTGCCTGGTGTTCGACGGAGGCATCCGCCCACCCGAGCTGCTCTCGACCGGCCGGCTGGACCCCCGCGAGATCAGGTCCGTGGCGTTCTGCACCTCCGACGAGGTCACCGCCCGGGCGACGGACTTCACCGCCCGCCGCATCACCGCCGCTCTCGCAGCGCGGCGCCGACAGCAGGGCGCCGACTACGCGGAGTCCGGTCGCACCTGATCCGCGGCACCTGATCGGCGGGGGCTGCCCCTCGGCAGCGAGCCAGCACAGTGCTTAGATCGATGGCGTGACCACCTTCGTGTACGACTTCGCGGACGGCAACAAGG
>CAZQCA010000358.1:0-2612 GCA_964591845.1 uncultured Nocardioides sp. | reverse complement strand
CGGTTGACCAGGTGGAACTCCTGGACCGACGGTCAAAGTCCGGATGGGAAGAGCCACGCGGCCGAGCCGTCGTCCGTCGACGGGGTGCTCGGCCGAGCCCCGGAGTCCGCGACCGGACGCGAGGGGCCTTCGATGGGAGCCACGGCCGCAGAGGTGCGGGCCATGGAGCGCGCCCTCGCCCTCGCCGCGACCCCGGGCGTGCCGTCGGGGCCCAACCCGCGGGTCGGCTGCGTGCTGCTGGCCGACGACGGAAGCGTGGTCGCCGAGGGCTACCACCGGGGGGCCGGGAGTCCCCACGCCGAGGCCGACGCGCTCGCGCAGGCCGGGCCGAGCGCCCGTGGGACCACCGCCGTCGTCACCCTGGAGCCCTGCATCCATCAGGGCCGGACACCGGCGTGCGTGCAGGCGCTGGTCGCTGCCGGCGTACGCCGGGTGGTCTATGCCCAGGCCGACCCCAACCCGGTGGCCGCCGGAGGCGCCGAGGCGCTCCGGGAGGCGGGCGTCGAGGTCGAGGGAGGAGTCCTGGACGACCGGGCGCGGCTGCTCAACCGGGTCTGGACCTTCGCCATGGACAACGAGCGGCCGTTCGTCACCTGGAAGTTCGCCACGACGCTCGACGGCCGCAGCGCCGCTGCCGACGGCACCAGCAGATGGGTGTCCTCGCGCGCGGCCCGACTCGACACCCACCGGCTGCGCTCCCTCTGCGACACGATGCTGGTCGGCACGGGCACGGTCGCCATCGACGACCCCGAGCTCACCGTCCGCGACGCGGACGGCCACCCGCTGCCACGGCAGCCGTTGCGCGTGGTGATGGGGCTGCGCGAGACCGATCCCGGGCGCCGGGTGCGCAACGACCGGGCCGAGACCCTGCTGCTGAGGACACGCGACCCCGAGCGGGCGCTCAAGGAGCTCTTCGCCCTCGACCGGCAGCACGTGTTCCTCGAGGGTGGGCCGACGCTGGCCGCCGCGTTCTGGAACGCCGGCCTCGTCGACGAGGTCGTCGTCTACGTCGCCCCGATGCTGCTCGGCGCCGGGCTCAGTGCCGTCGGCGACCTGGGCATCACCACGATCGCCGAGGCCCACCACCTCCAGGTCAGCGACGTCACCGTGCTGCCCGGAGAGCCCGGCGAGGACACCAACGTCCGCGTCACGCTCTCGCCCCGGGCCGCGATGCCCCGCCCGAGGGAGGGGGCCTGATGTTCACCGGCCTGGTGGAGGAGCTCGGCACCGTGATCGCCGTGGAGCGTCGGTCGGACGCCTGCCGGCTGACGATCGCCGCGACCACGGTGCTCGACGACGCGGTGCCGGGGGCCTCGATCGCCGTCAACGGCTGCTGCCTCACGGTCACCGAGCTGACCCTGCCCGACGGCGACCGGCCGGGCACCTGGTCGGCCGACCTGATGGCCCAGACGCTGGACCTGACCTCGCTCGGGGCCCTCGAGCCCGGCGACCGGGTCAATCTCGAGCGCGCCGTCCGCGCCGACCAGCGGCTCGGCGGCCACATCGTCCAGGGCCACGTCGACGCCGTCGGCACGGTCCGCACCCGCACCCCGGGCGACCACTGGGAGGTCGTCGAGATCTCCCTGCCACCGTCCCTGTCCCGGTTCCTCGTCGACCAGGGCTCGATCACGGTCGACGGCACCAGCCTCACCGTGGTCAGCCCCGGGGACGACTCCTTCACGGTCTCCCTCATCCCCGAGACCCTCGCCCGCACCACGCTGGGCCTCCGGCGACCGGGGGACCCCGTCAACCTCGAGGTCGACGTGCTCGCGAAGTACGTCGACCGCCTCCTGCGCCACCGCCCCACGCAGGACACCGCCGCTCAGGAGACCCCGTGAACCTGCTCACATGGCTGCTCGACGGCCAGCTCCACGTCGCCGGCGGCACCCTGTCGGTGCGCGAGGTGGTCGGCAACCTCTTCGGCCTCGCCAGCGCCGTCCTGGGCATGCGCCGGGTGGTCTGGGCCTGGCCGGTGGGCCTGGTCGGCAACGTCCTGCTCTTCACCGTCTTCGTCTCCGGCGAGCTGAGCGGGGTGAGCACCGACCCGCTGTGGGGGCAGGCCGGCCGTCAGGTGTTCTTCATCGCGATGGCGGCCTACGGATGGGTGCGCTGGTCGCGGCTGCGGGCCGCGGGCGGCGCGGGGGACGGGGGCGCGATCACCCCGCGGTGGGCGACCGGGCGGGAGCGGCTGCTGCTGGTGGGCCTGGGCGTCGTCGGGTACGCCGCGGCCTACGCGCTGCTGACCAGGATCGGCTCGTGGGGCCCCACGACCGAGGCGTGGATCCTGGCCGGCTCGATCCTCGCCACCTTCGGGATGGCCCGCGGCTGGGTGGAGTTCTGGCTGGTCTGGCTGCTGGTGGACGCGGTCGGGGTCACCACGCTGGTGCGGGCGGGCTACTACCCGACCGCCACGATGTATCTCGTCTATGCGGTCTTCGTGGTCGCCGGGTTCGTCACCTGGCGCCGCGTCAGCCGCGCCGCCGCGCTCGAGAGGTCCTCGAGCGCGGCCCTGGAGGTCGCATGAGCATCCGGCTGGACAGCATCGACCGGGCGGTCGCCGACATCGCCGCCGGCCGGGCCGTGATCGTCGTCGACGACGAGGACCGCGAGAA
>CAZQCA010000357.1:0-2628 GCA_964591845.1 uncultured Nocardioides sp. | reverse complement strand
GGCTCTTCCCATCCGGACTTTGACCGTCGGTCCAGGAGTTCCACCTGGTCAACCGACCGCTGGCTGCGGCCGGGTCGCGGACTTTCACCGCCGGTGCGGACTTCCACCGCCCCCAGAGCACGCGAGTTCTGTGAACTCCTGCGTCGTCCAGTGTGCCACAGGGGTTGGGAGGGCTGGTTCGGTGGCCCGGAGGATGAGCGTCCGGTGGCGCCCCGACGCCGCCGCTCCGGAAGGGGGTCCGCTCCCAGGTGATCGAACATGTGGTCACCTGCGTTGTTGACCAGATGTCCGGCTATCTGGAGGACTGGATGTTCGATCACAGAGCCTGGTGACCACCCGTTCGATCATGTCCCGCGGGACCCCGCTCCGAGGCGCCTGTCGGCCCTGTGGAGAGGGTCGGCGCCGCTCGTGACGACGTGCTGGGATGTCGACGTGCCCCGCCTCATCGATCAACCGATGCTCCAGCACTCGCTGACGCTGGCGGTGCGCAACGTCCTCGTGCTCCAGGGTGTCCCCGGACTCACCCTGCGGGCGGTCGCCCGCGAGGCACGGGTCAGTCCGTCGTGCTTGCTGCACCACTACGGCAACGCCCGACGGGCGATCGAGGTCGCGACCCTGGTCTTTGCGCGGGAGCGGGTGGAGACGATGCGCCAGCGGGTCGCCATGCGAGGCGTCGAGGGGTTGCTGCCCATGTTCCCCGATGATCTCGTCGATGCGCGGGCGTGGCAGGGCTGGCTCGAGCTGGGGCGCACCCGGGACGACCTGGGCCGCATCGTGGCCGGGGCTCGCCGCTGGGAGCGGTCGCTGGTGCGCGACGCCCTCGACCACCGCGTTGACGGACTCGAGCTGGACGCGCTCGTCGCGGTCGTCGACGGCCTCCAGACGGCGATGTCGCTGCCCGACAGACCTCTGCCCCTGCCGCGCGCCCACGAGGTCCTCGCTCAGGCCTGCCGCGCCCTGCTCACGGTCGCTCCGCCCGGGCGGCTGGACGAGGACGCCCGCTGGCTGGTGCGCACCTCACCGGTCCGGATCTGAGGCCACGGGCACTTCGGCCGCTTCGGCCGCGGCGCGCACGGCCAGCGACCGCAGCCGCTCCACCATCGCGTCGGGGTCGTCCGCGGCGTAGACGGCCGAGCCGGCCACGAAGACGTCGGCACCGGCCTCGGCACAGCGCTCGATGGTCTCGGCCGACACGCCGCCGTCGACCTGGAGCCAGACGTCGCCACCGTGGCGGGTGATCAGCTCGCGCGTGCGCCGGATCTTGGGCAGCACCAGGTCGAGGAAGCGCTGTCCGCCGAAGCCCGGCTCGACGGTCATCAGCAGCACCATGTCGAGCTCGGGCAGCAGGTCGGCATAGGGCTCGATGGGGGTGGCCGGCTTGAGCGCCATGCTGGCCCGCGCCCCCAGGGAGCGGATCTCCCGCGCCAGACGCACCGGCGCCTGGCTGGCCTCGACGTGGAACGTCACCGACCGGCAGCCTGCCTCGACGTACGCCGGCGCCTCGCGGTCGGGGCCCTCGATCATCAGGTGGGCGTCCAGCGGGACGTCGGTGGCCTTCGCCAGCGCCTCGACCATGGCCGGCCCGAACGTCAGGTTGGGCACGAAGTGGTTGTCCATGATGTCGACGTGGACCCAGTCGGCGCCGGGGATCCGGGCCACCTCGTCGCCGAGATGGGCGAAGTCCGCGTTGAGGATGCTCGGGGTGATCTGGATGCCCACGAGCGTGATTCTAGGGGCGGGTTCCGTCCTCGGGGTCGGTCGGCACGCGGCCGTCACGCTCCTCGCGCTCCGCCCAGTCGAGCAGCGTGGCGAGGTCGAAGACGTGCTCGTCGATGGTGGCGTGCAGGTCTCCGAGCCGGGCGAACCGGTCGGGGACCGTGAAGATCGTGAAGTCGCGGGGGTCGGCATCGGGCACCTCGTCCCACGCGATCGGCGTCGAGACCCGCGCGTCGGGCAGGCCGCGCACGGAGTAGGCCGCGGCGATCGTGTGGTCGCGGGTGTTCTGGTTGTAGTCGACGAAGACGTCGTGGGGGTCGCGGTTCTTCTTCCACCACTCGGTGGTGACCTCGGGTGAGCGTCGCTCCACCTCGCGCGCGAAGGCGTACGCCGCCCGCCGGACGTCGGCGAAGCCGTGGTCGGGCGGGATGCGCACATAGACGTGCAGCCCCTTGCTGCCGCTGGTCTTGGGGAAGCCCACGGCGCCGAGCTCGTCGAGCACCTCGTGGACCACGACCGCGACCCGCTGCACCGTCGCGTAGTCGCACAGCGGACCGGGGTCGAGGTCGATGCGCCACTCGTCGGGCTTCTCGGTGTCGGCGCGGCGGCTGTTCCACGGGTGGAACTCGACGGTCGACATCTGCACCGCCCAGATCACCGAGGCGAGCTCGGTCACGCAGAGCTCGTCGGCGGTGCGGCCCCAGCGCGGGAAGAAGAGGCGCACCGTCTCGACCCAGGGCGGGGCGCCCGCCGGCAGCCGCTTCTGGTGGACCTTGTCGCCGGCCAGGCCCTTGGGGAAGCGGTGCAGCATGCAGGGCCGCTCGAAGAGCGCGTTGACGATGCCGTCGCCCACGGCCAGGTAGTAGTCCACCAGGTCCAGCTTGGTGGCGCCGCTCTCGGGGAAGTAGACCC
>CAZQCA010000356.1:0-2629 GCA_964591845.1 uncultured Nocardioides sp. | reverse complement strand
TCAAGCGCACCTACCCCAAGCCGATCAACATCTCCGCGCAGGTCCTGCTCGACCGTGAGCGCTGCGTCCTGTGCGCCCGCTGCACGCGCTTCTCCGAGCAGATCGCCGGCGACCCCTTCATCGCGCTGATCGAGCGCGGCGCCCTCCAGCAGGTCGGCATCTACGAGAAGCAGCCCTACGAGTCCTACTTCTCCGGCAACGCGATCCAGATCTGCCCGGTGGGCGCGCTGACCTCGGCCGACTACCGGTTCCGCTCGCGTCCCTTCGACCTGGTCTCGTCACCGTCGGTCGGCGAGCACGACGCGTGCGGGGCGGCCCTCCGCGTCGACCACCGACGCGGCAAGGTGATGCGCCGACTCTCGGGCAACGACCCCGAGGTCAACGAGGAGTGGATCACCGACAAGGACCGCTTCGCGTTCCACTACGCGCGCGGCGAGGACCGGCTGACCTACCCGATGGTGCGCGAGGACGGCGAGCTGCGTGCGGCCTCCTGGCCCGAGGCGTTCGCGGTGGCCGCGCGCGGCCTCGCGGCCGCCGGGAGCGTCGGCGTGCTCACGGGTGGCCGGGTGACGGCCGAGGACGCCTACGCCTACAGCAAGTTCGCGCGCGTGGCGCTCGACACCAACGACATCGACTTCCGGTCCCGCCCGCTGTCCGCCGAGGAGACCGGCTTCCTGGGCCGCCACGTGGCGCTCAGCCAGGGCGTCACGTACGCCGTCCTGGAGCGCGCCTCGTCGGTGCTGCTCGTGGGACTGGAGCCCGAGGACGAGGCCGGCACGCTCTTCCTGAGGCTGCGCAAGGCGGCGCGCGCCGGCACCCAGGTGCTGGCCGTGGCGCCGTACTCCTCGCGCGGCCTGGCCAAGATGGGCGGCCGGCTGCTCCCCGCCGCACCCGGGGCCGAGGCCGAGGCGCTGAGCGGGCTCCCCGCCGACGTCCCGCTCGACGCCCGCGGGGTGATCCTGGTCGGCGAACGGCTGGCGACCTCGCCCGGCGCCCTGACCGCGGCTGCGGACCTTGCGGCCCGCACCGGGGCCGCGCTGGCCTGGGTCCCGCGGCGGGCGGGTGACCGGGGCGCGGTCGAGACCGGGTGCCTGCCGACCCTTCTGCCCGGCGGCCGGCCGGTCGCCGACGCGGCCGCCCGCGTCGACGTGGCCGCGGCCTGGGGAGTGGAGTCCCTGCCGGCCAAGGACGGCCGGGACGCCGACGCCATCGTGGCCGCGGCGGCCAAGGGCCAGCTGCACGGGCTGGTGGTGGGCGGCGTGGACCCCGACGACACCGCCGACCCGGCGCTGACGCGCAAGGCGCTCGACAAGGCCGCCTTCGTGGTCGCCCTCGAGCTGCGCGAGACCGACGTGACCCGGGTGGCGGACGTGGTCTTCCCGGTGGCACCGGTGACCGACAAGGCCGGGACGTTCGTCACCTGGGAGGGCCGGCTCCGCCCGTTCGAGGCGGTCTTCGCCCACAACCCGTCCTCGCTCCCCGACCTGAGGGTGCTCTCCGGCATCGCCGAGGAGCTCGGTCGGCCGCTCGGCTTCCGCACCGTCCCCGAGGTCCGGGCGGAGTGGGAGCAGCTCGGCCCCTGGGACGGCGAGCGGGTGACGGTCCCCGAGGCGTCGTCCCCCGGCAAGGCTGCCTCCGGCTCCCTCGCGCTGGCCACGTGGAAGCAGATGATCGACCTCGGCTCCATGCAGGACGGCGAGGAGCACCTGCGGGCCACCGCCCGGCGTGCGGTGGCGCGGGTCTCCCCGGCGGCTCACGCGGCTCTCGGCGACGAGGTCACCGTCACCGGTGACCGCGGCTCGGTGACGCTGCCGGCCGAGGCCGCCGACGACATGGTCGACGGCGTCGTCTGGGTGCCGGCCCACTCCTTCGGCAACGGCGTGCTGGCCGACCTGGCATCGCCGGGCAGCCGGGTGACGGTGAAGGGAGCGGACGCATGAGCGCATCCGTGGTCGTGGGCCTGGCTGCTGCCGACCCCGAGCTGTCGGCCTTCGGCCAGGACCCCGTCTGGGTGGTGATCCTCAAGACGGTGCTGATCTTCCTGGTGCTGGTGCTGCTGACGCTCTTCAACATCTGGCTCGAGCGTCGGGTGGTCGCCCGGATGCAGCACCGCATCGGCCCCAACGTGCACGGCCCCTTCGGCCTCCTGCAGTCGCTGGCCGACGGCGTGAAGCTGGCGCTCAAGGAGGACATCATCCCCAAGGCCGCCGACAAGGTGGTCTTCCTGGTGGCACCGGTCATCGCGACGGTGCCGGCCTTCGTGACGTTCTCGGTGATCCCCTTCGGCCCCGAGGTGAAGATCCCGTTCACCGACGTGGTCACGCCGCTCCAGCTCACCGACATGCCGGTGGCCGTGCTGTTCGTGATGGCGATCGCCTCGATCGGCATCTACGGCATCGTGCTGGGCGGCTGGTCGTCCGGGTCGACGTACTCGCTGCTGGGCGGGCTCCGGTCGAGCGCCCAGATGATCTCCTACGAGGTCGCCATGGGCCTCGCGCTGGTCGCCGTGTTCCTCTACTCGGGCTCGATGTCGACCTCCGAGATCGTCGCGAAGCAGAACGCCGACGGCTACTTCTGGTTCGGGCTGATGCTCGCCCCGTCGTTCATCATCTACATGATCGCGATGGTG
>CAZQCA010000355.1:0-2654 GCA_964591845.1 uncultured Nocardioides sp. | reverse complement strand
AGCGGCTCCGGCGCGGGTGCCGGACCGGCTTCGGCCTCTACGCTCTCCGGGGTGAGATTGGCGATGGTCAGCGACGGGCTCCCGCCGAGAACCCCGGACTCGATCGCCGGAATCTCGTCGGACTGACGCGGGGTTCCCGGGTCCGCCGAGAGCATCCCGAGCGCGAAGCGTGCGCGTTCGTTGGTCGGCGCGAGTTCGACGACGCGCGTGTACACGACGCGCGCCTTGTCGGGCTCACCGCACCGGAAGAGGGCATCACCAAGTTCCGTGTAGGCCTCGACCAGCTTGGCGCGATTGCCACTGCGCGCTGCGTACTCGACGCGCTTCTGGTGGTGGCGCACCGACAACGGCACGACGCGCAGGATCACATCGACCACGCCACCGGCATCTTCGAGTTTGCCACTGGCCTCGAAGTGACTGACCACCGCCTCGAGTTCGTTGAGCCCGCCTTCCCTGTCCCCCAGGTCGAGCAGTGCCTCGGCGAGCTGGCGCCGCAACCCGACGTCGGCGGGGTTCAGCTCCAGGCGACGCCGCAGCTGCGCCTCGGTTCCCCCGAACGACAGCGTATGCCGTGGGGTCTGGCGTGCGCTGATGGCCTCTTCCGCGCGGGGGGTCGGGCGCTGGCGATCGTCGTTCTCCTCCGGTGCGTACAACATCGCAGCCGAGAGGTCGTCGAAGATCGGGCCCGGCTCCGGGCTCGACAACTCACGACGCTCACCGATGACGAACATCTCGCCGGAGACCAGGTCCCCGACGTGTTCGTTGCGCCACTCGCCGTCGATGAGGACTTCCGGGCGCACCCACTCCTCGGTGGACGGCGGCGGCGGGTTGTTCTCGTCGAGGTCGAGGGGCAGCGGTTCGGGATCGAACGGCGTCGCGTCCTCGTCAAAGCTGGGCGGCGCGGAGAGCAACGCATCGATCTCGCCGGAGTTGGTATCGAAACTCGGCGCCTCTTCCGTGGCCGCATCGCGCTCGAGGTCGATCAGCGGCAGCTCAACACGCTCGTCTTCGAACGCGGCGCGAAGCATGGCGTCTTCGCGTGCCGCGTCGTTCGCGGTCTGGTCCATCGCCGCCCGCAGCGCCGCCGTATCGAGGATCCCGCCGGCCGAGGGGAGCGCGTCTTCCGACGCCTCGCCAACCGCCGCGAGCTCCTCGCTGACAATCCGCGAGATGACCGACTCGTCGGCATCGTCTGGCACGTGGTCAGCGGACGGGTGCGTCTCCACCGATTCCGCGAGCGTGACGTCGTCACGTGCCGCGCCCTCAGCGGGACCGACGGCGTCGCCGTACTCGGGCGTGTCGGCTTCCGCGACGACAAGCTCCAACTCGCGAATGTCGACTGCATCCACGGAGTCGGCGGCAACAATGGCCTCAACGACCTCGTCGGGCTCCGCGGCCTCCAGGCCAACACTGGCGATCGTCGCTTCGACGGGGGCGTCCGCGTCAACGATCGGCGCATCGGCCACGGAGGACAACGCCTCGTCCTCGGCGTCATCGGATACCGCCTCACGTTCGGCCGAGGTCGACAGCTCGCGCCCCGCGGTTGCATCGAACGGCAGCGCGTCCACGAAGGCCGACGGCACCTCGAACTCCGGGTGCATCGCGTCATCGTCAGCCGTCGACTCGGCGATCGCGTCCGCCCCGGGAGCAACCACGGACAATTCCGGCAGGGGCTCGAGCGGCGATTCGGCGGCGGCGCCGAAGACTTCGGGGTCAAGCGCCTCGAACGGGTCCTCGCCGAGCGCCAACTCCGCCGTGCTTGCGTCCAGCAGGTCGGCCGCGGGATCGTCATCACCGGCCGCCGGCACGATCACCTCGAACTCCTCAGCGGACTCGGCCCCGACGATGGCGTCGATCCCGAGCGGCGTGAGGAGGTGATCGAGGTTCAGGTCGCTGCGCGGCGCCCCAAGCGCGGCTTGCACCCATGCGTCAGGCGTCTCGTCGAGGAGCGGCGGGATCTCCGCGGTCCCGGAGGGTTCATCGAGGCGAGGCAGCGTCGACGCCAACCCGAGGTCGTGTTCGAGCAACGGCTGCTCTTCTTCGTTGGTCCCGAGGGCGAGGCTGCCGAACTCGGCACCAGACAATGGCGGGTCCTCGAGCAGGGGCGCGAGCGACGGGTGCGCCCCGGTCAGGGTCACCACCGCCGAGGCGAGCCCATCGACCTGCGGCACGATCTCGTCCGACGATTCGAACGCCGAAACGTCGACGTCGAGTCCTTCCGCGGGCGTCGACGCATCCGTGGGCGCCAGCGGGACATCCAGCCCTTCGAGCGCCGGCGTCGGCTCGGTATCGGGGGCTGGCCCGCCCACCGTCTCCAGGCCGGGGAGCGGCGTGAGGCGGGCAAAGGATGGTGCGGGCGGCGCCTCCGACTCGTCAGGCAGGAAGGTGATCGAGAGGCCCGCGAGGGCCGCCACGCCGCTCACGTCCACGGTCTCCACCACTGGCGGAGGCGGGACCGGGGTGAGGTGCACCGGTGACTGCCGCGTGGCCGCGGTGAAGGTGGAGTCCCCGAGGTCGATGAAGACGAGATCGTTGCCCTTCACCGCCTGGAACGCCCCCGTCCCACGCGGCGTCGCGTCCGGATCGATCGCCTTGATGCGGTCAGCGGTCGCACGCGCCTCGGCCACGCGGCCCTCGGCCTCCTGGCGCGCATA
>CAZQCA010000354.1:0-2670 GCA_964591845.1 uncultured Nocardioides sp. | reverse complement strand
AACCAGGCGGCCGAGCACTACTACCTGATCACCGACGCCATCGAGGGGATCGACCCCGACGGACCGATCTTCGAGGACCCCTCCTCCTACGGCTACTACCGCGAGGAGGGCGGCGGCATGATGGTCGGCCTGTTCGAGCCGCGCGCCGCCGCGTGGCGGCCCGAGGGTGTGCCCGCCGACTTCTCCTTCGGCACCCTGCCGCCCGACTGGGACCGGATGCTGCCCTTCCTCGAGACGGCCATGGCCCGGGTGCCGGTGACGCTGGAGGCCGGCGTCCGCACGTTCTTCTGCGGCCCCGAGTCGTTCACCCCCGACCTGGCACCCGCCGTCGGCGAGGCGCCCGGCATCCGCGGCTACTTCGTCGCGGCGGGCATGAACTCCGTCGGCGTGCTCTCCGCCGGCGGCCTCGGCCGGGTGCTCGCGCACTGGATCGTCGACGGCCGGCCCGACGTCGACGTGACCGGCTTCGACGTGCGCCGCTTCTCGGCCTACCAGGCCGACGACGCCTACCGGGCGGCCCGCACGACGGAGATCCTCGGCACGGTCTATGCCGCCCACACGCCAGGCAAGCAGCTCCACACCTCGCGCGGCGCCCGGCTCTCGCCGGTGCACGCCCGGCTGGTCGACCACGGCGGGCTCCTGCGCGAGGTGTCGGGCTGGGAGGGCGCCGACTGGTTCGCGGGAGCGGGCGTCACCCCCGAGGCGACGCCGACCTGGGGGCCGGCGCCGTGGTTCGCGCGGTGGCAGGAGGAGCACCGGGTCGTCCGCGAGGGCGTCGGGCTGATGGACATGTCGTTCATGGCCAAGTACGCCGTGGAGGGGGCCGATGCCGGCCGGGTGCTCGATCACCTGTCGGCCGGCGCCGTCGACGGGGACGCCGAGACGATCACCTACACGCAGTGGCTCGACGACGACGGCCGGATCGTGGCCGACCTCACCGTGACCAAGCTCGGGGCCGACCGCTTCGTGGTCGTGGCCTCCGACACCGCCGCCGGGGCGGTCCTCGACCAGCTGCGGCGCGCCGCGGCCGATGCGTCGGTGACGATCCGCGACGTGACCGAGGAGCTGGCGCAGCTCAACGTGCAGGGGCCGCAGTCGCGCGCCCTCCTGTCAGGGCTGACCGGCGCCGACCTCTCCACGGAGGCCTGGCCGTTCCGCACCGCCCGCCGGATCGAGGTGGCGGGCGTCGAGGTGCTGTGCGCACGGATCACCTACCTCGGCGAGCTGGGCTACGAGCTCTACGTGCCCGCCGGGGAGGCGCTCGCGGTCTACGACGCGGTCGTGGCAGCGGGCGCGTCGCACGACTTCGCACCCGTGGGCCTGAAGTCGCTGGCCTCGCTTCGGATGGAGAAGGGCTACCGCGACTTCGGCCACGACATCGACAACACCGACTGCCCGCTGGAGGCGGGGCTCGGCTTCGCGATCGCCTGGGACACCGACTTCCGCGGCAAGGAGGCTGTCGCGGCCCGGCGCGAGGCCAACGCGGCGCGCGGGGGGATGACCCAGCGGCTGGTCCAGCTGCGGCTGGTCGACCCCGAGCCGCTCCTCTACCACGCGGAGGTGGTCTACCGGTCGGGCGTGGCGGTCGGCTACGTCCGGGCGGCGTCCTACGGGTGGACGGTGGGCTCGTCGGTGGCCCTGGCGATGGTCTCGGCGGGCGGGGACTGCGTGACCCCCGCGTGGCTGGAGGCCGGTGACTGGGAGGTCGACGTGGCCGGTGTCAGGTGCGCCGCCGAGGTCTCGCTGCGACCGCTCTACGACCCGACGTCGGCCCGCGTGCGGGCCTGAGTCGGGCGGCGCTGGCAGGATCGCGTTCGTGGACGTCGTACGGCTGTCGCCGGACGGGCGGGAGCTGCCGGCCCTCCTCGCGGGCTGGGGCGAGGGGCCGCGACGGCTGCTCGGGGTCACCGGCGCCCCCGGCGCCGGCAAGTCCACGCTGGCCGCGCATCTGACCCGCGTGGTCGAGGGAGCGGCGGTCGTGCCGATGGACGGGTTCCACCTCGCCGACGTCGAGCTGGACCGTCGTGGGCTGCGCGACCGCAAGGGCGCGCCGGAGACCTTCGACGCCGGGGGGTACGCCGCCCTGCTCGGGCGCCTGCGCCGCGAGACCGACCACACCGTCATGGCGCCGGCGTTCGAGCGTGGCCTGGAGCAACCGCTGGGGAGCGCGATCCCCGTCCCACCCGAGGCCCGGCTGGTGGTCACCGAGGGCAACTACCTGCTGCTCGACTCCCCCGAGTGGGCCGCGGCCCGCGACCAGCTCGACGCCGTGTGGTTCGTCCACACCGAGGAGACCGTGCGGGTGCACCGCCTGGTGTCCCGGCACGAGGAGTTCGGGAAGCCCCCGGGGATCGCGCGCGGCTGGGTGGAGTCGGTCGACCAGCCCAACGCGCGCCTGGTCGAGGCCGGCGCCGCGCGCGCCGACGTACGACTCGACCTCAGTGACTGGCGCCCGACCCTGCCCTCCCCCGGTCGTGTGTCCGGCCCCCGCTCCGACCAGGACGGCTGAGGCACACGACCCGAGAAGGGGCCGGCTACTTGGGCGGCATCCGGATGCCGCCGTCGACGCGCACCACCTCGCCGTTCATGTAGGGGTTGGTGAGGCACTCGAGCACCATCGAGGCCAGCTCCTCGGGCCGCCCCAGGCGGCGCGGGAAGAGCACGCTCTCG
>CAZQCA010000353.1:0-2691 GCA_964591845.1 uncultured Nocardioides sp. | reverse complement strand
CGACCCGCGCGGTGCCGTCGACGTCGACGGCTCCGTCGTCGTGGAACGCCGTGGCCATGGCCGTCAGGACCCGGCCGAACGGCGCGTGCGGTGCGGTGGTCATGGTGCCAGGCTAACGGCTTCGGTGCCCGATCCGGCGCTCGCGGGGTCCGCGCCGGAGCCGTCGGAGGCAACCCGAGGGGCGCCCCAGGCGTCCCTCTGACGGAGACGGACGAGCGATGGGGTTGAGTGGGGGCGTGGGCGACTGGCGACGCAGGATGCTGCTGGCGGTGGGTGGCTGCCTGCCGCTGGCCGTGCTCGCGCCCTCGGTGCCCGGCGCGCCGGTGTCCGCGCCCGATCCGACGCTCGTGCTGGCGTCGGGGTCCTCCGGGTCCGCCGACGGCGAGGACCCGGAGTCGCCGGGCGAGGCGCCGCGTCCACGCACCCGGACGGTCACGCTCGCGCTGACGGGCGACGTCCTGATCCACGACAACGTCTGGGCCTCCGCCCGACGCAGCGCGGTCGGACGCGGCTTCGACTTCCGGCCGATGCTGGCCGGTCTGCGCCCTCGGCTGGACGCCGCCGATCTGGCGCTGTGCCACCTGGAGACGCCGCTGGCGCCGGAGTCGGGACCGTTCTCCGGCTATCCCCTGTTCTCGGCACCGCCGGCCATCGTGCCCGCCCTCTCCTGGCTGGGCTACGACGGTTGCTCCACTGCCTCCAACCACAGCGTCGACCAGGGGTACGCCGGGGTGGCCCGGACCCTGGACGACCTGGACGCCGCCGGGCTCTCCCACACCGGCACGGCGCGTACGCCGGCCGAGGACCGGCGTACGGTCTGGCTGCGCAGCCACGGGATGACGATCGCCTGGCTGGCCGCGACCTACGGCACCAACGGCATGCCGGTGGAGAAGCCCTGGTCGGTGGATCTCATCGACGTGGACCGGATCGTCGCAGAGGCCCGCGCCGCCCGCCGGTCCGGTGCGGACGCCGTGATCGTGGCCCTGCACTGGGGCGACGAGTACTCCCATGCCCCCAGCGCCTTCCAGCTCGACGTCGCCGAGCGACTCACCCGGGCGGGACAGATCGACCTGGTCTATGGCCACCACGCCCATGTGGTGCAGCCGATCCGGCGGGTCAACCGCACGTGGGTGGTGTTCGGGCTGGGCAACCTCCTGGCCGGGCAGGGCACCACCGCCGAGGGCGTCAACGACGGGCTGCTCGTCGAGGTGACGCTGAGCCAGCGGGGCCTGCCGGGCGACTGGGGTCCGGTGAGGGTGCGTCCGCCACGCGCCTTCCCGACCCACATCGACGCCTCGGGGCCCGACGGCGAGTTCCACGTCTACGACGTGGCGCGGGCGCTCTCGGGCACCCTCGACTCCACCACCCGCGCCGAGCTGCTCGCCTCCCGTCGGAGCACGCTGGCGGTGCTGCGGGGAGGGTGAGCTGGTGTCGCCCACCCTGCCGTTTGGGCTCAAACGTCAACAAATCCGGGCATCCGTCTGCCGTTTCGGCACAATCGTGGGCCCTTGGAGCAGCGGCCGCCCGGGTCCGACAGGGCTCAGTAGCCGGCGCTGAGGGCACGCCTGACGAGCGCCAGCGCGTCGTCGTCGGCGAGGCCCAGCGACCTCGCGCGGGCGGCGTACTCGGCGGCGGCGCGGCGCGCCTCCTGCGACGTCGCGTCGTCGGCGACGAACGTGCCGGAGCGGCCGCGGGTGTCCACGACCCCCGCCGCCTCCAGCTCGCGGTAGGCCCGCGCCACGGTGTTGGGCGCCAGCCCGAGCTCCTCGGCGAGCCCGCGCACCGTCGGCAGCTTGTCTCCCGGCCGCAGCCGACCGTCGGCGACCTGTCGCGCGACCTGCTGCTTGATCTGCTCGTAGGGCGGCACCGGTCCGTCCGGATCCACGACGAGTCGCGTCACGACACGCGCTCCCACCAGGTGAACGCCCACCCGTCGTGCTCGTCGCGAGCCGTCTCGGCCCAGTCGTCGCGATCCCACGCGGGATAGCGGGTGTCGCCCTCGGGGGCCTGGTGCACCTCCGTCAGGACCTGGTGCGTGGCCAGCGGCAGCGCGAGCGCGTAGATCTGGGCGCCACCGACCACCATCACGTCGCCGGGGAGCTCGGCCGCTTGGGACAGCGCCTCCTCGAACGAGTGCGCGACCAGCACCTGGTCGGCGTGCTCCCCCGCCGTCCACGACGGGTCCCGGGTGATCACGATCGTGGTCCGCCCGGGCAGCGGTCGCCCGATCGAGTCGTACGTCGCCCGGCCCATCACCAGCGTGTGGCCGATCGTGGTCGCCTTGAAGTGGGCGAAGTCCTCGGGGATCCGCCAGGGGATGTCGCCGTCGACCCCGATCACGTCGTTGTCGGCGACCGCCGCCACCAGGACGACGCGCTGCCCCTGCCTCATACGCCGGTCATACGGCGATCGGCGCCTTGATCCCCGGGTGCGGGTCGTAGCCCTCGACGGCGAAGTCGTCCAGCTCGAACGCGTCCAGGTCGCGCACCGCGGGGTTGAGGCGCAGCATCGGGAGCGGCCTCGGGTCGCGGGTGAGCTGGAGGCGCGCCTGGTCGAGGTGGTTGAGGTAGAGGTGGGCGTCACCCAGGGTGTGCACGAAGTCGCCTACCGCGAGACCGGTCACCTGGGCCACCATGTGGGTCAGCAGGGCGTAGGAGGCGATGTTGAACGGCACCCCCAGGAACACGTCGG
>CAZQCA010000352.1:0-2739 GCA_964591845.1 uncultured Nocardioides sp. | reverse complement strand
TGACGAGGTACATCTTGCCGATCAGCTTGTGGTCGGTCGTGGTGAGGATGCGCACGACCTGCTGGCCCAGCGGGCGGCGGCCCTCGATGGTCGTCGTGGGATGCGCGGCGGTCGCGGTCACTCCTCGCCTCCTTCGCCCTCGGTCTCGAGGCCTGCCTCTTCGGTCGTGATCTTGTTGCCCGTGACGGGCGACTCCGACACGAAGCCCTTGTCGATCTGGTCCTGCAGGTAGGCGTCGTAGTCGGCCCGGCTGACCACCTCGACGTTGAACAGCATCCGCGAGTGGTAGCTGCCGCAGAGCTCGGCGCACTTGCCCTGGTAGGTGCCCAGCTTGTTGGGGGTCACCTCGAACTCGTTGGTGCGGCCCGGGATGACGTCCTCCTTGTAGAGGAACCCGGTGATCCAGAACGAGTGGATGACGTCGGGCGACTCGAGCTTGAAGCGCACCGTCTCGTCGACGGGCAGCACCAGCGTCGGGATGTAGGAGCCGGTGCCCGACTCGTAGACGTTCTGACCCTGCGCGACCGGCTCGTCGGTGTAGTTGAACGTCCACGACCACTGCTGTCCCACCACGACGACCGTGTGGTCGGGGTCGTCGCTGAGGGAGGTGAGGTCGTTGTGGATGCGCACAGTGTGGGCGAAGAACACCAGCACCATGACGATCGGCGCGATCGTGTAGAAGATCTCCAGCGGGAGGTTGTAGCGCGTCTGCACCGGGACCTCGTCCTCGTCACGCCGGCGGTAGCGGAAGGCGACCCAGAAGATCAGCCCCCACACCAGCACGCCGGTGACGAGCGCCGCGATCCACGACCACTGCCAGAAGTGCAGGATCTGCCACGACTCCTCGGTGGCCGGCTCGGGCATCGCGCCGCGTTGCCACGCGTCCTGCGTCTCCGACGAGCAGCCGGCCAGGGTCAGGACCCCCAGGCCGATGCCCCACGCCAGTGACAGCCGCGCCCAGGACCTGCCTGCGCGCCGGGGGAGCTGCACACCCACGAAGCAGCCTCTCTCTCGTCGTGCACGGATAGCCGAAGACTAGCCCACCTGGACCCCCTGCTGCCGGTGGGGGCGGTCCGTGGCCACCGGCGTGTGTCGAGAAGTACGACGCGCCGTCGTTGGACGCCTGCAAGGGGCGTTCGCGCCGGTCAGCCCAGGCGGGTCGCCACGTCGGCGGCGGCGGCCTCGCCGTACTGACGCGCCAGGCGGGCCGTGAACTGCCGGGCGGTGAAGGAGTACTCCTGGGTGCCGACCGTCTCCACCACGTAGGCCGCGAGCACGCACCCGATCTGAGCGGACCGCTCCAGGCCGAGGTCCCAGGCCAGCCCGGCCAGGAAGCCCGCGCGGAACGCGTCGCCGACGCCGGTCGGCTCCAGCGCGCGTACGTCGGCCACGGCCGGCAGCTCGAACGCCTCGATGCCCCTCCCCTGCACCCGCACTCCGCGGGCGCCGAGGGTGGTCACCTGGACCCCGACGCGGTCGAGGATCTCCTCGGCCGACCAACCCGTCTTGGACTGGATCATGTGGCTCTCGTACTCGTTGGAGAAGAGCAGTGCCGCGCCGTCGACGAGCTCGCGGATCAGGCCACCCTCGCTGAACGCGAGCTGCTGGCTCGGGTCGGCGATGAACGGGTAGCCGCGCTGGCGGCACTCCTCGGTGTGGCGTCGCATCGCCTCGGGGTCGTCGGGCCCCACCAGCACGTAGTCCGGCGCGCCCACGCGTCTCACGATCGGCTCCAGCTCGACCATCCGCGCCTCGCTCATGGCGCCGGGGTAGAACGAGGCGAACTGCGCCATCGCCGAGTCGGTGGTGCAGACGAACCGCGCGGTGTGACGGGTCAGCGAGATGTGCACCGACTCACAGTCGACGTTGTGCCGCTCGAGCCAGGAGCGGTAGTCGGCGAAGTCCTCCCCCGCCGCGCCGACGAGGACGGGGCGCAGCCCCAGCATCCCCAGGCCGAAGCACATGTTGGCGGCGATGCCGCCGCGGCGGATCTCCAGGTCGTCGACCAGGAAGGAGACCGAGAGCTTGTCGAGATGGTCGACCACGAGGGAGTCCGAGAACCGGCCTCCGAAGCTCATCAGGTGGTCCGTCGCGATGGACCCGGCGATCAGCAGCGGCATGACGCGCAAGACTACCGGCCGGTAGAGATGGGGCTACCTGCGAGTAGCCGTTAGCGTCGACCGCATGGCCACCTCTCCTGCGGACCGTGTGCCGACCCTGAGCGCCGACGAGCGGGCGGCCTGGAGCCGCACCACCGCCGACTGCCTCGCGGCGGGTGAGAACCTCCGCCTGCGGCGCGCCGCACGGGCGGCGCTGTCACCCGCACCGAGCCTGGAGTACGCCGACTTCCCGCGCGAGGTCGGCAAGCGGGAGATCAGGGTCAGCGAGGCCGCCGCCCGCCTTGCGTCGGCGCTTCATCTCCACCTCGACTGACCACCTCGACGGACGCCGGCACCGACCGGCGTCGTCTCCGGGCTCCAGCCCCCGGAGACGACACGATCCCCGCACACCTGCGTGCCGGGGATCGTGTCTGTGCGCGTCGATGGACGCGTCAGCGGGATCAGTGGAAGGAGTCGCCGCAGGCGCAGGAGCCGGTGGCGTTGGGGTTGTCGATGGTGAACCCCTGCTTCTCGATGCTGTCGACGAAGTCGATCATGGCGCCGTTGAGGTAGGGCACGCTCATCCGGTCGACCACGACGGCCACGCCGTCGAAGTCGGTCACGACGTCGCCGTCGAGGT
>CAZQCA010000351.1:1402-2763 GCA_964591845.1 uncultured Nocardioides sp. | reverse complement strand
GAGACGGTCTTCGAGCAGAAGGGCGTGGAGTTCCCCGACTTCTGGTCGATCAACGCCTCCACGATCGTCACCACCAAGTACTTCCGCGGCGCGGTCGGCACCGACGCCCGCGAGTGGAGCCTGCGGCAGCTGGTCGACCGCGTCGTGAAGACCTACCGCCGGGCCGGCGAGGAGCACGGCTACTTCGCGACCGTCGCCGATGCCGACGTGTTCGAGGACGAGATCACCTGGCTGCTGGTCCACCAGTACTTCTCGTTCAACTCCCCGGTCTGGTTCAACGTCGGCACCCCGTCGCCGCAGCAGGTCTCGGCCTGCTTCATCCTCTCCGTCGACGACTCGATGGACTCGATCCTCAACTGGTACAAGGAGGAGGGGTTCATCTTCAAGGGCGGCTCCGGCGCCGGCCTCAACCTCTCCCGCATCCGCTCCTCCAAGGAGCTGCTGTCCTCGGGCGGCACGGCCTCGGGCCCGGTGTCGTTCATGCGCGGCGCCGACGCGTCCGCGGGCACCATCAAGTCCGGTGGCGCCACCCGCCGCGCGGCCAAGATGGTCGTGCTCGACGTCGACCACCCCGACATCGAGGAGTTCGTCGCGACCAAGGCGCGCGAGGAGGACAAGATCCGCGCCCTGCGCGACGCCGGCTTCGACATGGACCTCGGCGGCGCCGACATCACCTCGGTGCAGTACCAGAACGCCAACAACTCCGTGCGGGTGAGCGACGAGTTCATGCGCGCGGTCGAGGACGGCCGCGAGTTCGGGCTGCGGGCCCGGCAGACCGGTGAGGTGATCGAGACCGTCGACGCCCGTGAGCTGTTCAAGAAGATCAGCCAGGCGGCGTGGGAGTGCGCCGACCCGGGTCTCCAGTACGACGGCACCATCAACGACTGGCACACCAACCCCGAGACCGGCCGGATCACCGCGTCTAACCCGTGCTCGGAGTACATGTCGCTCGACAACTCCTCGTGCAACCTGGCCTCGCTCAACCTGCTGAAGTTCCTGCGTGAGGACGACACCTTCGACGCCGTGAGGTTCGCGCAGGCGGTCGAGCTGATCATCACCGCGATGGACATCTCGATCTGCTTCGCCGACTTCCCGACCGAGTCGATCGGCGTCACCACCCGCGACTACCGTCAGCTCGGCATCGGCTACGCCAACCTCGGCGCCCTGCTGATGGCGATGGGCCTGGGCTACGACTCCGACGGCGGCCGGGCGATGGCGGCGACCATCACCTCGCTGATGACCGGCACCTCCTACAAGCGGTCGGCCGAGCTGGCTGCCGTGGTCGGCCCCTACGCCGGCTACGCCCGCAACGCCGAGGCGCACCAGCGGGTGATGCGCAAGCACCAGGCCGCCAACGACAC
>CAZQCA010000351.1:0-1302 GCA_964591845.1 uncultured Nocardioides sp. | reverse complement strand
ATCGACGCGCCGGGCCTCAAGCCCGAGCACTACGAGGTGTTCGACACCGCGATGGGCGCCCGCGCGCTGGCCCCGATGGGTCACGTGCGGATGATGGCGGCCTGCCAGCCGTTCCTGTCCGGCGCGATCTCCAAGACGGTCAACCTCCCGGAGACCGCGACGGTCGAGGAGATCGAGGACATCTACCTGCAGAGCTGGAAGCTCGGGCTCAAGGCGACGGCGGTCTACCGCGACAACTGCAAGGTGGGTCAGCCGCTGGCCGACGCCAAGGCCAAGAAGGCCGACCAGCCCGCCGCGGCCGAGGAGCCGGTCGTCGAGAAGGTCGTCGAGTACCGCCCGACCCGCAAGCGGCTGCCCAAGTCGCGTCAGTCGCGCACCACGTCGTTCACGGTCGGCGGCGCCGAGGGCTACATGACCTCCGGCGCCCACGACGACGGCGAGCTCGGCGAGGTCTTCCTCAAGCTCGGCAAGCAGGGCTCGACGCTGGCCGGTGTGATGGACGCGTTCTCGATCGCGGTGTCGATCGGCCTGCAGTACGGCGTCCCGCTGTCGACCTACGTCACCAAGTTCACCAACCTGCGCTTCGAGCCGGCCGGCCTGACCGACGACCCCGACGTGCGGATGGCGCAGTCGATCATGGACTACATCTTCCGCCGCCTGGCGCTGGACTACCTGTCCTTCGAGGAGCGCTCGATGCTCGGCATCTACTCCGCCGAGGAGCGGCAGCGCCACCTCGAGACCGGCTCCTACGAGCCGCTGGTCGAGATCAGCGAGGCCCAGTCGCTCAAGTCGTCACCGGTCGACGAGGGCACCCTGGGTGCCCGTCTCGACTCCGATCTCGACGAGGTCGAGGCCGAGCTGGTCGACGAGGCGCCGGTGGAGACCAAGGACACCCACGGGAGCGAGGCTCGCGAGGTCCCGGCCCACCGGGTGGCCGAGGCGCACACGTCGGCGGAGCTGATGGAGAAGATCACCGGCCACGCCGTCGACAGCCCGCTCTGCTTCACCTGCGGCACCAAGATGCGGCCCGCCGGCTCCTGCTACGTCTGCGAGGGCTGCGGGTCCACCAGCGGCTGCAGCTGAGCCGGGACCGGCGGTTCCAGGCTGAGTCGTCTCGGGTCGGCCCGGGCTCATGGGGGGTGGGCCGACCCGGTCGGGACCGCGGCGTGGGGCGGGTCTACTGGTGTGTACGACGCGTCCGCTGCGTCGTACACACCAGTAGACATCGGCGGGGTGGTCGCTGCCCCGACCGGATCAGTCGCGGACCGGATCAGTCGCGGACCGGATCAGTCGCGGACCGGA
>CAZQCA010000350.1:0-2763 GCA_964591845.1 uncultured Nocardioides sp. | reverse complement strand
AGGCGGGCCAGGCGGCGGCTCAGCGCCAGGTCGGCGCCGGCCGCCGCCGGGGACGACCCACCGCGACCGCCGTCACGCCCATGGCCCGGCGTCGGGCGGTCGGGGAGGTCGTGCTCGGACGACTGGGCCATGGAGCTCCTCGGCAGAGGACTGGAGGACGTGCCGGGCCTCCAGCATGCCCCATGGGCTCAGGCGCACCAGAGCACGGCCTCCCCCATCTGGTCGGCCAGCGCGTAGACCCCACGCAGGTCCGACCGGTCGTCGAGCAGGTGCAGCAACCCCTGTGCATGCCGGGCCGCGAGGTGTTCCCGAGCGGTCAGCAGCTGCTCCAGCTTGGCGTCGGGACCGCCCGTCAGCGTGCGCTGGTCGGCCGCCCCGATGTCGGTGGTCATCCGGCTCGTCCCCCGATCCCTCATGATCACCCTCGTGTTCAGGTGTTCTCGAGCTCTCAGCCTGCCGCCGGAAGATGTGCGGCTCATTGACGTTGCGTTACAGGTTCGTCAACTGAGGGGCCGGCGCCACACCGACACGTGGCCCGTGCTCTCGGAGGTGTACGGCGTGCCCCGCCAGTCGGCGTACCGCTCGGCGAGCGACATTCCCGCGATCCGCGCCATCAGGTCCATCTCGCCGGGCCACGCGAAGCGGTGCCGCGACGAGCCCCGCCGGTAGGTCCCGTCCGGGAGCCGGGTGAGGTGGTGGGAGACCAGCAGCTGGGCGGCGACGTCGAAGGTGTCGATGCCGACGTGGTCGTCGGAGACGTCGAAGGGCGCCGCCTCCTCGCCGGGCGGCAGGCGTCGCAGGGCGGGGACCCCGCACTCGATCACGAACGCCCCACCGGGTGCCAGGTGGCGGGCGGCGTTCTCGAAGCAGGCCACCTGGGCGTCCTGCGTGAGCAGGTTGGTGATCGTGTTGTAGACGAGGTAGACCAGCGCGAACTCGCCGGGCACCCGCACGGCGGACATGTCGCCGATCACCACCGGGATCTCGTCGGTCTTGGCGCGGAGCCGGCCGGCCATGGGCTCCGACAGCTCGATCCCCGACACGGGCACGCCCCGCCCGTGGAGGGCGACCCCGACCCGGCCGGTCCCGATCGCCAGCTCGAGCGCGGCACCGCCCGCCGCACGCGCGACGAGGAAGTCCACGGTCGGCCCGAGCACGTCGTCCGCGAACATCGCGGCGTCCTCCTCGTCGTAGCGGGCCGCGATCGCGGCGTCCCACAGCTCGGAGTGGTCGGGGAGGTCCATGGCCCGAGCATGGTCGACGCGCCGCGGCCCGGTCGACGGGTTTAGCCCACTCCGGACCGCTCAGGCACTCCTCAGCAGCGGCAGGCAGGATGTCGCCGTGGAGCCGCTCCCCGTGACGCCCCTGAGCCGACGACTGATCTTCGTCGAGATCGCGCTGGTGCTCGGCGTCTCCCTGGGTCGATCCGCGGCGTACGCCGTGGTGCAGATCGTCGCCAGCCTCACGGCCCCCGAGCCGCTGTCGGCGCAGACCGCCGTGATGAACAGCAGCCTGGCTCCGGACCAGCCGTGGCTGGACCTCACCTACCAGCTGCTGCGGATCCTCTTCGCGGTGGTGCCGGTCGCCCTCGCCGGCTACCTGCTCGTGCGCTCGGGCACGTCGCTGCGCGAGGTGTGGTGGGGCCGGGGGTCCGCCGCCGGCGACGCGTCCCGGGGCGCCGCGGTGGCCGCGGTGGTGGGCTCGACCGGGGTCGCGTTCTACCTCGTGATGCACGCCCTCGGCGTCAACCTGACCGTCGTCGCGTCCGACCTGCCCGACGTGTGGTGGCGCTACCCGGTGCTGGTGCTCGCGGCGCTGGAGAACGCCGTGCTCGAGGAGCTCGTCGTGCTCGGCTTCGTGCTGGTGCGGCTGCGGCAGGCGGGCCTCGGCGACGGCGCGGCGATCGGCTGGGCCGCGCTGCTGCGCGGCACCTATCACCTCTACCAGGGCTTCGGCGGGTTCGTCGGCAACCTGGTGATGGGGCTGCTGTTCGGCTGGCTCTACCGGCGCTGGGGCCGGGTCACGCCGTTCGTCGTCGCCCACACCCTTCTCGACGTCGGCGCCTTCGTGGGCTACGCCGTGCTCGTGGGGCGGGTCTCCTGGCTCCCGGGCTGAGCCTCACCGGCGGGCACGGCGCGCCCGCAGCCGGGCCAGCGCCTCCTGGTCGAGACGGGCCGCCACGTCGGGCGGCGGCGCGGAGCCGCCGTACGACGCGGGGAGCCACCAGGCGGCCGGCTCGATCGGGTAGGCCCGGATCGCCTCGTCGAGCAGCCCGGCCATCGCCTGTCGCAGCCGCTGCGTCACCTCCTCGGGGGAGCCGGTGGCGGGCACGGGCGGGCCGAGCAGGATCGACACCGGCAGCCCGCGCCGCAGGGTGAACCGTCGGTCGACGGTCAGCGCGCGATGACCCCCGAAGGTCACGAGAGGCACCAGCGGCGCGCCCGTCGCGAGCGCCATCGCCGCCGCGCCACGCGCCAGCGGCTTGACCTCGAACGAGCGCGAGATCGTGCCCTCCGCGAACACCCCGACCACCTCCCCCGCACGCAGCCGGCGCTGGGCGGCCCGCAGCGCTCCGGCCCCCTGCTCCCGGTCGACCGGCAGGTGGCCCATGGCTCGCATCGCCCAGCCGACCGGCGCCCGCTCGAAGACCCCGCTCTTGGCGAGGAAGCGGACGAACCGCCCTCTCCTCCGGCCGACGTACCCGAGGAGCGCGAAGTCGAGGTAGCCCACGTGGTTGCCCACCAGCACCGCCGGCCCGGTCGC
>CAZQCA010000349.1:0-2790 GCA_964591845.1 uncultured Nocardioides sp. | reverse complement strand
CTTCAAGGGCAAGGTGGCCCTCAACGGCGACCCGACGCAGGCCGGCGCCGCGTTCAGCGGCGTGGTGATGGCCTCCATCGCCAACGGCGGATCGGCCGACGACATCGGGCCGGGCGTGGACTTCTTCAAGGAGCTCAAGGGCGCCGGCAACTTCATCCCGGTCGACCCCGACAGCTCGACGATCGAGTCCGGGCAGACGCCCGTCGTCATCGACTGGGACTACCTCGGTGCGGCGGCCGCGAAGAACGTCCCCACCTGGAAGACCGTCGTCCCCGCCGAGTCCGTCGTGGCCGGCTACTACTACCAGGCGATCAACGCCGACGCACCCCACCCGGCGGCCGCGCGCCTGTGGCAGGAGTACCTCTACAGCGATGAGGGCCAGAACCTCTGGTTGAAGGGCGGCGCCCGGCCGATCCGCGGCGACGCGATGGCCGAGGCCGGCACCATCGACCAGGCGCTCTGGGACGCCCTGCCCACCGTGGAGGGCACGCCCGTCGTGCCGACGGTCGAGCAGAGCGAGAAGGCGGCGGCCTACCTGGCCGAGAACTGGGCTAGCGCCATCGGCTGACACCGACGCCGTGGCTCAATCGCTCCCTTCGAGGACACCAACGGCAGGGACGGGTCGGCGCCTCCGCGTCGGCCCGTCACTGGCGCTGCTGCCGTTCCTCGCCTTCGTCGGCATCTTCCTGCTGATCCCGACGATCACGGTCGTCGTCCAGGGCTTCATGGAGCAGGGCCGCTTCTCGCTGAGCAACGTCCAGACCCTCGGCAGCGAGACCGTGATGAGGGCTCTCTGGAAGAGCGTGCTGCTGTCGGCGAGCACCGCCCTCATCGGCGCCGTCGTCGGCGCCGTCGTGAGCTACCTGGTGGTCGCGGGGAACCCCCAGGGCGTCCTGCGGCGTGCCACCGTCTCCCTGAGCGGTGTCCTCGCCCAGTTCGGCGGAGTCACCCTGGCCTTCGCCTGGATCACGACGCTCGGGTTCGGAGGGCTGCTGCAGCGCGCGCTCGAGTCGGTCTTCGACCGCGACGTGCTGGGGGGCTCCGGGTGGCTCTACGACATGCCCGGCCTGATCGTCGTCTACTCCTACTTCCAGATCCCGCTCATGGTGATCGTGTTCCTTCCCGCGCTCGAGGGCCTGCGGCCCCAGTGGCGGGAGGCGGCGACCAACCTCGGCGCGAGCACCTGGCAGTTCTGGCGCGAGGTCGGGATCCCCATCCTGACCCCGCCGTTCCTCGCGTCGAGCTTGCTGCTGTTCGCCAACGCGTTCGCGGCGTACGCCACGGCCGCGGTCCTGGTCAGCCAGGGCCAGATCATCCTGCCGCTGATGATCCGCGCCGCGCTCACCAGCGAGGTCGTGCTCGGTCAGGAGGGGCTCGCGTTCGCGCTGGCCCTGGAGATGATCGTGGTCGTCACGATCGTCATGGTCGTCTACAACTGGTACCTCAAGCGAGCGGCGAGGTGGCTGCGGTGACCCCGACCCGCTCCCTCGGCTTCCGCGTCTTCCGCGTCGTCTTCCTGCTCGCGGTGGCCGCCTACTTCGCGCTGCCGCTGGTGGCGATGGCCGACTTCAGCACCAAGGTCCCCGCGACGGGAGCCCGCACGCTCGACGACTGGAAGCTCCTGGTCACCGACGTGACCCTGCGCGAGTCGATCGTGGTATCGCTCGAGCTCGCGCTGCTCACGGTCGTCGGCATGGTGCTGCTGCTGGTGCCGACCATGATCTGGGTGCGGCTGCGGGTCCCCCGCGCGACCCGCCTCATCGAGTTCCTCTGCCTGTTGCCCCTGACGATCCCCGCACTCACCATCGTGGTCGGCATCAAGAACGTCATGGCCTGGGTCAGCTACTACCTCGGCGACACCCCCCTCGCCCTGACGTTCCCCTACATCGTGCTGGTGCTGCCCTTCTCCTACCGCGCCATCGACTCGGCACTGTCGGCGATCGACGTCAAGACGCTCTCCGAGGCCGCGCGCTCGCTGGGAGCCGGCTGGCCGACGGTGTTCGTGCGCATCGTGCTCCCCAACATCGTCAGCGGCGTGCTCGGCGCCGCGACCATCACCGTGGCGCTGGTGCTGGGCGAGTACACCTTCGGCTCACTGCTCAACTACCTCACCATGCCCGTCGAGATCGTCTCGATCTACAAGGTCAACGCGCGCGCCGCCGTGGCGGCCGCCCTCGCCTCGATCTTCCTGATCGCGCTGATGCTGATGCTGCTGTCCTACGTCAGCCGCGACCGTCGTACGAAAGGAGCGGCCTCGTGACCGAGACGACCGCCCGGACCATGCAGGGGACCGCCGTCGAGCTCACCGACCTGACCCGGGTCTACGGACCGGTGCGCGCTCTCGACGGCCTCACGCTGCACATCGAGCCGGGCGAGCTGGTCGCCCTGCTCGGGCCCTCGGGCTGCGGCAAGACCACGGCGCTGCGCATCCTGGCCGGTCTCGACCAGGCGACCTCCGGGTCCGTCGCGGTCGGCGGCCACGACCTCAGCGACGTCCCGGCCAACAAGCGGGACATGGGCATGGTCTTCCAGGCCTACAGCCTCTTCCCGCACATGACCGTCCGCGACAACGTGGCGTTCGGGCTCAAGATGCGGGGCCAGGAGAAGGCGGCCCGCCGTCGCCGCGCCGACGACATGCTCGAGCTGGTGGGTCTCACCGAGCATGCGACGCGCTTCGCCCACCAGCTGTCGGGCGGGCAGCAGCAACGGGTGGCGCTGGCACGCGCCCTGGCCGTCTCACCGTCCGTGCTCCTGCTCGACGAACCCCTCTCCGCGCTCGACGCCAAGGTG
>CAZQCA010000348.1:0-2844 GCA_964591845.1 uncultured Nocardioides sp. | reverse complement strand
TGGCGAAGAGCTCCTTCGCCTGGTACTCCATCAGGTCCACGAGCCACGTCCTTGCATCGAGGGGCGGGAAGGTCGATGCATGGAACCCTAGCCGCGCCCCAGGGGCCCGGCCATGGCGGGGCCGACCGCTCACCGCGCATTCCGACCGTTTGTGAGCCAGAACACGCGAGGCCCGCGACCGGCCGGCCGGCGGTCTGGACCGCGCGTCACCGGCCCACGTAGCGAGCGTCACACGCGCGCCGGCGTACGCGCTCTGACCTGCGAGTTCGTCGATTCGGCAGCGGCGGGCGCCGCGGTTTTGCACACTGGACGGGACGCCGGGTTTCAGGTGCCGTGACCTTTCCGTTACAGTCTGGGGTCGTTGTCCCGTCCCCCCGAGCAAGGAACAACACACTGATGGGTAGTCATCGCGCGGACCACCGCGGCTCTCGCCGCCGGTCCCCGGACTCGCCCTCCCCGACCGCCGGGCGTGGCGCACGCGTCGCGGCGGAGCCCGTCGCGGGCAAGCGCCGTGCGTCCAAGCACGCCGGCTCGCGCGGACCGCTGATCCCGCTGCTGCCGTCGCCACCGGTGCTCGCCGGCATCGCCGTGCTCGCCGTGTCCGTCGGAGGCGCCGTCGTCTCGGCGACCGACGGGGGCAACCTCGACACGGTGGTCGCCAGCTCGAGCAGCGCCTCGCTGTCCCAGCCCGGCGCCCTGGCCGGCACCAGCGGCACCGCCAACGCCAACCTCGTCTCGGGCCGCTCCACGGTGGTCAGCCGCACCGGCTCGCGCGACGTCGCCGCCGAGGGCACCGACAGCAACCTGGTAGCCCAGGCCGAGACCGCCGCCAAGCAGCGCAACGCCGCGCTGGCCCAGCTCGGCAAGCAGGCCGAGCTACAGGCCAAGCGCATCAAGGCCAACCTGTGGGTGCTGCCGCTCTCGAGCTACCACCTGTCGGCGGGCTTCGGCGAGACCAGCTATCTCTGGTCGAGCGTGCACACCGGACTCGACTTCGGCGCCCCCAGCGGCACCCCGATCATGTCGGTCGCCCGCGGTGTGGTGACCGAGGTCGGCTACGACGGGTCCTACGGCAACAAGACCGTCGTCACCCTCGAGGACGGCACCGAGGTGTGGTACTGCCACCAGACGTCCTACGCGGTCTCGGTCGGCGACACCGTCAGCGCCGGCGAGGTGATCGGCTACGTCGGCTCGACCGGCAACACGACCGGCCCCCACCTCCACCTCGAGGTGCGGCCCGGCGCCGGTGACCCGGTCGACCCCTACGCCGCGCTGGTCGCGCACGGCGTCACGCCCTGACGCGCTGCCCGGCCCGACCGCCGCGTCAGAGCTTCTCGACGGGCGCGTAGCGCAGCAGCAGCCGGCGCACACCCTCCGACCCGAAGTCGATCGAGGCGACGGTCTTGTCGCCGCTGCCCTCGAGGGCGACCACGGTGCCCATGCCCATCGACGGGTGCAGCACGCGGTCACCCGGGTCGAGCGCGGGGATCTCGCGGGCGGGCTTGGCCTTGCTCTGCGCGTCCATGCGCAGCGCCGCTGAGGAGAAGTTGCGGCGGCCGGCGGCCGTCGGGCTGCCCAGTCCTCCCCCGCCGGCGCGGGAGCCGGTGGCCAGGTCGGGGCGACCCCACCGGGTCTGCGCCGACTCCTCCCGCCGCCAGTCGAGCAGGTCGGCCGGCAGCTCGGACAGGAAGCGCGAGGCGGGGTTGTGCATCGGCGCTCCCCACGCGGACCGCATCAGCGCCCGCGAGACGTAGAGGCGCTGCTGGGCGCGGGTGACACCGACGTAGGCGAGCCGCCGCTCCTCCTCGAGCTCGGGCTGGTCGCCAAGTGACCGCGCGTGGGGGAAGACGCCGTCCTCGAGCCCGGTGAGGAACACGACCGGGAACTCCAGGCCCTTGGCCGTGTGGAGCGTCATCAGCGTCACCACGCCGGCGTCCTCGCCCTCGGGGGCGTCGGGGATCTGGTCGGTGTCGGCGACCAGCGCCACCCGCTCGAGGAAGTCGCCGAGTCCGGGCGCGACCAGGCCGGCTTCGACGTCGGCCGGGTCGGCGGACGGGCCGGCGACGGGGTCGTCGGAGAACTCGCGTGCCACGGCCACCAGCTCGGCGAGGTTCTCGACGCGGGTGGCGTCCTGGGGGTCGTCAGACGCCTCGAGCTCCGCGAGGTAGCCGGACCGCTCGAGGACGGTCTCGACGATCACGTCGGGGCGCTCGTCGGCGGCCACCATCGACTGGAGCTCCTCGACCATCTCCACGAAGCCGGTGATGCAGCGCAGCGAGCGGGTGGCGAGGCCGGGCGCCTCCTCGGCGCGGCGCAGCGCTTCCCAGAACGTCAGCCCCTCGCGGTCGGCGTACGCCGCGACGGCCGCCTCGGCCCGGTCGCCGATGCCGCGGCGCGGGGTGTTGAGGATGCGGCGCAGCGAGATCTCGTCGTCGGGGTTGGCCAGGCTCCGGAGGTAGGCCAGGACGTCGCGCACCTCGCGCCGCTCGTAGAAGCGCACGCCGCCGACGACCTTGTAGGGGAGGCCGACCCGGATGAACACCTCCTCGAAGACCCGGGACTGGGCGTTGGTGCGGTAGAACACGGCCACGTCGGCGGCCTTGGCGCCGCCCGTGTCGGCCAGCCGGTCGATCTCCTCGGCGACGAAGCGGGCCTCGTCGTGCTCGTCGTCGGCGACGTAGCCGACGATCGCCTCGCCGGAGCCGGCGTCGGACCACAGCCGCTTGGGCTTGCGGCCGGTGTTGCGCTCGATGACGGCGTTGGCGGCGTCGAGGATGGTCTGGGTGGACCGGTAGTTCTGCTCCAGCAGGATCGAGGTCGCGTCGGGGAAGTCCTGCTCGAAGT
>CAZQCA010000347.1:0-2898 GCA_964591845.1 uncultured Nocardioides sp. | reverse complement strand
CGATGTCGAGACCGGAGTCGGTCTCGTCGAGGACGGCCACCTTGGGGTCGAGCAGCTCCAGCTGGGCGATCTCGTGGCGCTTCTTCTCACCGCCGGAGAACCCCTCGTTGACGTTGCGCTGGCTGAACGACGCGTCGAGACCGGCGTCGGTGAGCGCCGCGTTGACGTCCTTGACCCAGGTGCGCAGCTTGGGGGCCTCGCCGTCGATGGCGGTCTTGGCGGTCCGCAGGAAGTTGGCCACCGACACCCCGGGGACCTCGACGGGGTACTGCATGGCGAGGAAGAGCCCCGCCCGCGCCCGCTCGTCGACGGTCATCGCCAGCACGTCCTGACCGTCGAGGGTCACCGACCCTCCGGTCACGGTGTACTTCGGGTGGCCGGCGATCGAGTAGGCCAGGGTCGACTTCCCCGACCCGTTGGGGCCCATGATCGCGTGGGTCTCGCCGTCGCGGATGGTGAGGGTGACGCCCTTGAGGATCTCCTTCTGGCCGTCCTCGACGTCGACCGAGACCCGCAGGTCCTTGATCTCCAGCGTGCTCATCAGGTGCTTTCTCTCGTCTCGTCTGGTGTGTCGGGTCGTGGGGGTACGCCGGTCAGCCCGGCGTCACGTCGTTGAGGGTGCGGCTCACGTCGACGTAGACGTCGCCGTCGCGCACCTCCACCGGGAAGGTCGCCACCGGCTCGGTCGCGGGCAGCACCGTGGGCTTGCCGGTGCGGAGGTCGAAGGTGGAGCCGTGCAGCCAGCACTCCACGGTGCAGTCGACGACCTCCCCCTCGCTGAGCGCCACCGACGCGTGGGAGCACATGTCCTCGACCGCGAAGACCTCGCCGCCGTCGGCGGCGATGGCGAGCTCCTGGTCGCCCACGGTGACGGCGTGGGCCTGGCCGTCGGCCAGGTCGCTGAGGGAGCAGGCGCGCTCGAAGGCCATCAGCCCTCCCCCTCCGCGGACGCGTCGGCGAGCCGCCCGATGGTGGTCGCGAGCTCCTCCTCGACCGTGGCCACGAGCCGGTCCTCGATCGCGGGGACGTCGATCCGGCGGATCAGGTCGCGGAAGAACCCGTGCACCACGAGCCGCCGCGCCTCGGTCTCGTCGATCCCGCGCGAGCGCAGGTAGAAGAGCTGCTCGTCGTCGAAGCGGCCGGTGGCCGAGGCGTGCCCCGCACCCTCGATCTCGCCGGTCTCGATCTCCAGGTTGGGCACGGAGTCGGCCTGGCAGCCGTCGGTGAGCACCAGGTTGCGGTTCTCCTCGAAGGTCTCGATGCCCTCGGCGACCTTGCGGATCAGCACGTTGCCGATCCACACGGCGTGCGCCCCCTCGCCCTGGAGCGCGCCCTTGTAGACCACGTGGCTGCGGGTGCGCGGCTCGGTGTGGTCGACGAAGAGGCGGTGCTCGATGTGCTGACCGGCGTCGGCGAAGTAGAGGCCGAGCGCCTCGACCGACCCGCCGGGGCCGGCGTACGACGCGGTGACGTCGTGGCGCACGACGTCACCGCCGAAGGACACGGCGACGTGCTTGAGCGTGGCGTCGCGGCCGACCACGGCGCGCTGCGTCGAGTGGTGGACCGCGTCGTCGGCCCAGTCCTGGATCGTCACGTAGGTGAGGTGGGCGCCGTCGCCGACGACGAGCTCGACGTTGTCGGCGAAGGTCGCCGAGCCCTCGAACCTCACCACGATCGTCGCCGTCGCGTGGGCGCCGAGCTCGACGAGGAGGTGGCCGGCGATCGCCTCTGCCCCGCCCTGGCCGGTCACGGTCACGATCACCGGCTCGGCCACCTCGACCTCGCGGGGCACCTCGATGGTGAACACGCTCGCGGCCGCCTCCCAGACACGGGCGCTGACGCGGTCGGTGGGCACGAAGCCCGACACGCCGCGCCGCGACTCGGCGGCGGGCACCCGGGACGTCAGGACGGCGTCGGGCTTGTCCACCGTGACCTGGGCCTCGCCGCCGGTGAGCGGTGCCGCGTCGTGCAGCCCGTGGAGGCGCTTCAGCGGCGTGAACCGCCACACCTCCTCGCGGCCGGTGGGCACGGGGTGGGCGGAGAGGTCGAAGGACCCCTCCGGGTGCAGGTGCGAGGACACCCGGTCTCCCGGGGGACGCTCCATCTCGAGCGCCGAGCGCACCGAATCAGTGACAGTCAACGTCTGGCTTTCCTTCTCCACGTCTCGTTCTCTGTGCCTCGTGGTCTCTCCACCGCCACACGCGGCGCGGGCTGTGCCCGCGCCGCCCGGGGGCAGCCGGCAAGGGACGGCTCCGCCGTCCTAGCCGACAGCCCCCTCCATCTGCAGCTCGATGAGCCGGTTGAGCTCGAGGGCGTACTCCATCGGGAGCTCCTTGGCGATCGGCTCCACGAAACCGCGCACGATCATCGCCATCGCCTCGTCCTGCTCCATGCCGCGCGACATGAGGTAGAACAGCTGGTCCTCGCTCACCTTGGACACGCTCGCCTCGTGCCCCATCGACACGTCGTCCTCACGGATGTCGACGTAGGGGTAGGTGTCGGAGCGGCTGATCTGGTCGACCAGCAGGGCGTCGCACAGCACGTTGGACCGCGAGCCGTAGGCCCCCTCGTTGACCTGCACCAGGCCGCGGTACGACGTCCGCCCGCCGCCCCGGGCCACGGACTTGCTCAGGATGGAGCTCGACGTGTGCGGCGCGGCGTGGACCATCTTGGCGCCGGCGTCCTGGTGCTGGCCCTCGCCGGCGAACGCGATCGACAGCGTCTCGCCCCGGGCGTGCTCGCCCATGAGGTAGACGGCGGGGTACTTCATCGTCACCTTGGAGCCGATGTTGCCGTCGACCCACTCCATCGTCGCCCCGGCCTCGCAGAACGCCCGCTTGGTCACCAGGTTGTAGACGTTGTTGGACCAGTTCTGGATCGTCGTGTAGCGGCAGCGGC
>CAZQCA010000346.1:0-2901 GCA_964591845.1 uncultured Nocardioides sp. | reverse complement strand
GGGTCGGCGTCCTCGCCCGCGGGGCGGTCGGGATCGGCCGGGGCGTCGGTGCCGCCGGGCCAGCCCAGCCAGGCGCCCTCGTGGGCGCGCATCACCGGCTCCAGCGCCGTGACCAGGCCGCCGGGGGAGCGCCGCCAGCCGACGGTGCCGTCGGCGTCGACCACGCGGTCGACGGGCAGCCTGTTGGCCACCACGACGAGGTCGGCCGAGACGGTGGGACTCACACGGCCACCCTACGGGCGGCCGAAGGCGACGCGCCGAGCCTGTCGGACGCGACGAATGACATCCCTGTGATTCGTCGCCTACAGTGGGGGTGTACGCCGTACCGCTGCCAGACGGGGAGTGCCCAACCATGGACGCCGCGAACGCCCTCACCGGCCCTGCCGTCGACCAGCCGCGCCTCAGCGACCGCGACCGCGACATCCTCGAGTTCGAGCGTCAGTGGTGGAAGTACGCCGGCGCGAAGGAGACCGCGGTCCGCGAGAAGTTCGACATGAGCGCCACCCGCTACTACCAGGTGCTCAACGCCCTCATCGACCGCCCCGAGGCGCTCGAGGCCGACCCGCTGCTGATCCGGCGGCTGCGCAGGCTGCGCGCCACCCGCCAGCGGCAGCGCTCCGCCCGCCGCCTGGGCTTCGAGATCTGAGCCGTCGGGCTGCGGGGGTGCGCTGACATGTCGCCGCAACGGGGGCGCGGCCTGACGACGGTCTTCCCGTCGCCGGTCGTCGTGCTGAGCATCCTGGCCGTGGCGATGGCCGCCATCGCCTTCGTCGCGACGCGGGGGCAGGGCCCGTCCGAGCGCGAGGTCGCCCTGCCCGCTCACGCGACTCCGTCCGAGTCGGCACCCGCCACGACCAAGCCCGACCGCGGGCCGAAGACACCCACTGTCGACCGCGGCCGCGTCTACGTCGAGGTCTACAACAACTCCGGCGTCCAGGGGCTTGCCGGGCAGGTGGCCGACCGAGCCTCCTCGATCGGCTGGAACGTCGTCGGCTCCGACAACTGGTACGGCACCATCCCCGCCTCGACGGTCTACTACCCCGAGCGGCTGCGCGCCCAGGGCCGCCAGCTCGCGCTGGACCTCGGGATCAAGCGGGTGCAGCCCGCCGTCGACCCGATGCGTCGCGACCGGCTGACGGTGATCCTGACCGGCGCCCTTCGCTAGCCACCTCCCGGGCGCCGTCAGCGCGACGGGGCCGACTCCCGCACGTCGGCGGTGAAGCGCCGGAGGAAGGCGAGGACGCCCTCGGGGCCGGGGACGACGACGTCGGCGAGGTCGCTTAGCGCGCTCTGCTCGTCCGAGGCCGAGCAGACGAGCAGCGTCGCGAGGCCGGCCTCGCCGAGCTCGCGCACCGCGGTGAACGCCTCGAGGTCGCCCAGGTCGTCGCCGGCGAACAGGAAGGCTCCGGCGCCGAGCTCCTCGGCGAGGGCGTGGACGGCCGTCCCCTTGTCGACGCCGGGGGTGCGCACCTCCACGACGTGACGGCCGGGCTCGATCACCAGGCCGTGCGCGCGGGCGGCCCGGCCGATCGGCTCGACGAGGCGGGCCTGGATGTCGCCGGGGTCGGGCAGCCGCCGGGTGTGGATGGCGACCCCGAGGCCCTTCTCCTCGACATGGGCCTCGGCGGCGCCGGCCTCGCGGAGCAGTCGCGGGAGCTCGAGGAGGAACGTCGACAGGCCGTGTGGCGGCCGCGGCGTGATCACCCGCCGCTGCGACGACGTCCACCGCTCGTGGCCGTACTGCCCCAGCACGTAGAGCTCGCGGCCCTGGTCTCCCAGCGCGTCGCCGACCTCGTCGAGGCCACCGAGCGCCAGGGCCTGGCGGGCCGGACGACCGGTGATGATGGCGATCGCGCGCACCACCGACGCGAGCCCGACCAGCACCTCGGGCGCCTCGGGGTGGATGTGTGCCAGCTCGGGGTCCTCGACGATCGGCGACAGGGTGCCGTCCATGTCGAGGCCCACCACGGCTGTCCCGGCGGCCGCGACGAGTGCGGCGTACTTGGCGTCGTCCACGCGCTCCATCTCACCATGTCGCCGGAGCCGTCCGCATCGTGGATGGGCGACTCGCATCCTGAGACGCCGAGGACATAGGCTGGCCTCTGCTCATCACGAGGGACTGAGGGAACGGCCCGACGACGTCCCGGCAACCGCCACGAGCCTCCCGCCCGGACCGCCGGGCGGACGTGGAGACGGTGCCAAATCCGGCCCGCGACGACAGCCGTCACGGGAGAGATGAGGAGGAGGTCTCCCCATGAGCGCATCCCTGGTCGAGCGTCCTGCGCGTACGACGGCCGCCGCGCCCGCCACCGCCCCCGCACCGGGAGCACTGCGCCCCGGGGCGTTCGGGCACGCCGTCGGGCTGACCTGCCGCGAGTGCGGCAGGCTCCAGCAGCTGGGCCCCCACTACGCGTGCCCGGAGTGCTTCGGTCCGCTCGAGGTGGCCTACGAGTTCCCGGCCGTGACCCGCGAGGAGATCGAAGCCGGACCCCGCAACATCTGGCGCTACCAGGCGCTGCTGCCGGTGCCGGCCGACATCCAGGACAGCCCCAACACCGAGCCCGGCTTCACGCGCCTGCTCCGGGCCGACAACCTCGCCCGCGAGCTCGGGCTGGACCGGCTCTGGGTCAAGGACGACTCCACCAACCCGACCCACTCGTTCAAGGACCGTGTCGTCGCCTGCGCCCTGTCGGCGGCGCGGGAGCTCGGCGCGACGACGTTCGCGTGCCCCTCGACCGGCAATCTCGCCAACGCCGTGGCCGCCGCGGGCGCTCGCGCCGGCATCAAGACCGTGGTCTTCATCCCGAGCAACCTCGAGCACCCCAAGCAGGTCAACTCCGCGGTCTACACCGAGCAGCTGGTCGCGGTGAACGGCACCTACGACGACGTCAACCGGCTCGC
>CAZQCA010000345.1:0-2949 GCA_964591845.1 uncultured Nocardioides sp. | reverse complement strand
ACGAGCAGCTCCTCGCCGCGCAGCCGGAACGCCTCGACCTGGTTCTCGAGCTCGTGGATGCGGCGGACGCCTTCGATGCCGATGCCCGAGGAGGTGAGCTCGGAGATGATCCGGAGCAGCTCGATGTCGCGATGGGAGTAGCGGCGGCCGCCGCCGCCCGTGCGACCGGGGGTGATCAGTCCCATCCGCTCATAGGAGCGCAGCGTCTGGGGATGCAGGCCGGTGAGCTCCGCGGCGACGCTGATGACATAGACGGCGGCGTCGGGGGCGGGTGGCGTCAGCCCCGGGTCGTGGGTCACGACGCCCCCTCGAACAGGTTGGCGCGCAGGGGCTTGCCGGTGGTCGCGGCGCGATAGGCCTCGACCGCCTCGCGCGCGGGCGGGTCGAGGACGGCGGGCACCTGGACCTCGACGGTGGCCAGGAGGTCGCCGCGGGTGCCGTCGGCCTTCTGCACGCCCTTGCCTCGCACCCGGAACGTGCGGCCGTTGGGTGTGCCCGCAGGGACCTTGAGGGTCACCGGCGGGCCACCCAGGGTGGGGATCTTGATCTCCGCTCCGAGCGCCGCCTCGTCGAAGGAGACCGGCACGTCGAGGGTGAGGCTGTCGCCCTTGCGGCCGAAGAGCCGGTGGGCGGTCACCTTGACGGTGACGAAGAGGTCGCCGGCCGGGCCGCCGTTCTCGCCGGCCCCGCCCTTGCCGCGCAGCCGGATCCGCTGGCCGTCCTTGACGCCCGCGGGGATCCGCGCCTGGATGCTGCGTGCGGACGTGCCGCGTCCGCTGCCGTGGCAGGTCGGGCACGGCTCGTCGTAGACCAGCTGGCGTCCCCCGCAGGCCGGGCAGGTCTCGTTGAGCGAGAACGCCCCGCCCACCGAGGACACCACGAAGCCGGCACCTTCGCACTCGCGACAGACCTTGGGCTTGGTGCCCGGCTTGCCGCCGCTGCCCTTGCACTCGGGGCAGGCGGAGTCGGAGGTGAGGCGCAGCGAGATCGTGACCCCGTCCATGGCGTCGACGAAGCTGATCGTCGCCGACGTCTCGACGTCGGCGCCACGGGTCGGGCGCGGCTGCTGGGCCCCGCTCCGACCGCGGCTGAAGCCGCCGCCGAAGAGGTCGCCGAACATGTCGCCGAACCCGCCCCCGGTCCCCGACCGCTCCCGCAGCAGGTCGCTCAGGTCGAAGCCGCCGGCACCGCCGCTGCCGAACCCGCCGGGGAAGCGGCCGCTGCCGTAGAGCGCCCGCATCTCGTCGTACTTCGTGCGCTTCTCGGCGTCGCCGACGACGTCGTAGGCCTCGGCGACGGCCTTGAACTTGTCGTGCTTGGCCGTGTCGCCGGGGTTGGAGTCGGGGTGGTTGGCGCGGGCGAGCTTGCGGTAGGCCTTTTTGATCTCCTCGGCCGAGGCGTCCTTGCCGACGCCGAGCTCGGCGTAGAAGTCCTTGCTGGCCCAGTCGGCGCGGAAGCCGTCCGTGGTGCTCATCTGCTCACCCCCTCTCCATGAGTAACGTCGTCGGTGGGACGGGTCGCGCTCACCCCTCGGTCGGCACGTCCTGCTCGAGCCCGGCCGCGGGGTCCTCCAGCGCCTCCCGGCCGGCCCGCTCCTCGCGGGTCGGTGCCGGGTCGACGACCAGCACCTGGGCGGCCCGCACGACGCGGTCGCCCAGGCGGTAGCCGGAGCGGGCGACCACCTTGCAGGTCGTCACCAGCACGGTCGGGTCCTCGCCGACGTGGGACAGCGCCTCGTGGAGCCGCGGGTCGAACGGGTCGCCGGGCTCGCCGAACCTCACCAGTCCCAGGCCGGCGACGGTGCGCTCGAGCTGCTCCGCGACGGCGCGCAGCCCCTCCTCGAGCGGGCCGTGCTCGCGGGCCCGGTCGATCGTGTCGAGGACCTCGGTGATCGGCGCCAGCGCCGCGTAGGTCGCGTTCGCGCGCACCAGCTCACGATCGCGCTCGACCCGGCGCTTGTAGTTGAGGTACTCCGCCTGGAGGCGCTGCAGGTCGCCGGTCAGCGCGGCCACGTGGCTCTGGGTGCGCACGAGGTCGTCGTCGAGGGCGGCCCCGGCGTCGCCGGCCGGCTCGGCCGGTGCGCCGGGGGTCACCTCGACCTCGGTCTCGTCGGAGGACTCTCCGGCCGCCTGGCCGAAGGAGCCGTGCTCCTCGGCCGTCGCCTCGGCGGCCGAGGGGTCGCGAGGCTGGTCGGTCACTTCTCGTCGCCCTCCGGGGTGTCGTCGGTGGACTCGTCGACGATCTCGGCGTCGACCACGTCGTCGTCGCCCTCACCCGTCGAGCCGGTCGAGCCACCGGCCGCGGCCGAGTCGGCCTCGGCGGCGGCATACATGGCAGCGCCCATCTTCTGGCTGGACTCGTTGAGCTTCGAGACGCCGCCCTGGATCTCCTCCAGGCTCGCCTCGTCGTTGGCGAGCGTCGCCTTGAGCCCGTCGAGGTCGGCGCGCACCTCGGTCTTGACGTCGTCGGGGATCTTGTCGGCGTTGTCGTCGAGGAACTTCTCGGTCGTGTAGACGAGCTGGTCGGCCTGGTTGCGGGTCTCGACCGACTCACGGCGCTGGGCGTCCTCGGCGGCGTACTGCTCGGCCTCCTTGACCATCCGGTCGATCTCGTCCTTGCCGAGGGCGGAGCCGCCGGAGATCGTCATCGACTGCTCGCGGCCAGACGCGTGGTCCTTGGCGGAGACGTGCACGATGCCGTTGGCGTCGATGTCGAAGGTGACCTCGATCTTGGGCACGCCGCGCGGGGCCGGCGGGAGGCCGGTCAGCTCGAAGTTGCCGAGACCCTGGTTCTGCGACCACATCGGGCGCTCGCCCTGGGCGACCTTGATCTCCACCGACGGCTGGTTGTCGTCGGCGGTGGTGAAGATCTCCGAGCGCTTGGCCGGGATCGTGGTGTTGCGCTCGATGAGCTTGGTCATCACGCCGCCCTTGGTCTCGATGCCGAGGG
>CAZQCA010000344.1:0-2969 GCA_964591845.1 uncultured Nocardioides sp. | reverse complement strand
GAGAAGGAGATCTCCTTCGACGTGCTCGTCGAGGCGATCGAGCAGGCCCTGCTGACCGCCTACCACAAGACGCCGGGCGCCCAGGAGCAGGCCCGAGTCGACCTCGACCGCAAGTCCGGCCACGTCACGGTGCTCGCGAGCGAGCTCGACGACGACGGCAACGTCGTCGGCGAGTACGACGACACGCCGGAGGGCTTCGGCCGGATCGCGGCGACCACCGCCAAGCAGATCATGCTCCAACGGCTCCGCGACGCCGAGGACGACGTCCGCTACGGCGAGTTCTCGGGCAAGGAGGGAGACGTCATCTCCGGCGTCATCCAGCAGGGCCGCAACCCCGACGACGTGCTGGTGGACCTCGGCAAGCTCGAGGGACTGCTGCCGCTCGGCGAGCGGGTGGTCGGTGAGACCTATGCGCACGGCACCCGCATCAAGTGCCTGGTCGTGTCGGTGCGCAAGGGCCTGCGCGGCCCCCAGATCACGTTGTCCCGGTCGCACCCCAACCTCGTGAAGAAGCTGTTCGCCCTCGAGGTGCCCGAGATCGCCGACGGCACGGTCGAGATCGCGGCGATCGCCCGCGAGGCCGGCCACCGCACCAAGATCGCGGTGCGCTCCAGCGTGTCCGGGGTCAACGCCAAGGGCGCCTGCATCGGGCCGATGGGGCAGCGGGTGCGCAACGTGATGGCCGAGCTGCACGGGGAGAAGATCGACATCGTCGACTGGTCCGACGACGCGGCGGAGCTCGTCGCCCACGCCCTCTCACCCGCCCAGGTGACATCGGTCGAGGTGCTCTCGGAGGAGAACCGCTCCGCACGGGTGGTCGTGCCCGACTTCCAGCTGTCCCTCGCCATCGGCAAGGAGGGGCAGAACGCCCGGCTCGCCGCACGCCTCACCGGCTGGCGCATCGACATCCGGTCCGACGAGGAGCCCGCCGCCGACGAGGAGGAGGCTGCCGACGAGGACGAGGCTGCCGACGGGGCCGCTCGCGGCGAGGAGGCCGCGGCCGACGCGGAGTGACGAGCCGGCGCCGGCCGTCGGCGCCGCACGACCATCAGCCGCGGCCGCGCACCCAGTCGACGCTCATCGACGGCACCAGGTGGTCGTCGTCGACGGTCGACCACTCCGGGAAGTCGAAGACCGCGAGCATCAGCTGCATCCGGTACGCCGGCGGACGCGCGCACCGGCGTACCTCATGCCCGTCGAGGGTGAACACGGCCTCGTCTGCGTCCCAGTCGACGGCATAGACGTGGAAGTCCGCCACGTCGACGTCGACCCGGGGCGCGGCGAAGTCCGGGCTCAGCAGCGGGTCGCGGAACGGCTTGATGCCGACGCCCACCTCGGCCGAAGTCTCCGGGCCCGTCCGGAGGTCCTTGCCGAACACCTCCACCACGCACAGCTCGCCGCACTCCCGCTGCTCGGCGTCGTCCTCCACGCCGCTGAGCCACAGGGCCGCCATCGAGCGCGGCGACAGGTCCATCCGGGCCCGCATGGCGACCCTGCCCTGCCGGGGCAGCCAGCCCTCGAGGCGCGGCTGCTCCTCGCGCACCAGCTGGCCGTCGCGGAAGCGCTGCTGGCCGCGGCTGCTGCCCACCGGACCGGACCAGCTGCCCGACTGGATGCCTGAGACGCGCAGCGGCGGCCGGTGGTCGTCGGGGCACCAGACCGGGTGGTCGGGCGGCACCTCGAGCGTCAGCAGCGACCCGCCGAGCCGCAGCCTGGCGGCGGTCTCGGCCCGCGACGACCACGCGGGCAGGTAGTGGGGCAGCCAGGTCGCGGGATCGAGCGTCGTGGCGTCGAAGTCGTCGACGAAGGTGTCGGCGGGGTCCATGCCGCCACGCTAGCGACGGCGGGCGTGTCGCCCGGTTCGGCGTTCGCGCGCCCACCCGGTAGTGTGGAGCCTCGGTGGCGCGCGAACCGAGGTCCTCTGCTGCACCGGACACCCCGACCCCCAGCGGTCCGGTCCGGACCTGCATCGGATGTCGCGAGCGGGCCACCAGACGCGAGTTGCTGCGAGTGGTCGCAGGCTCGGATGCGCTCGGCCTCCCGGCCGTCGTACCCGATCCAGGCGGCTCCGCACCGGGCCGGGGGGCGCACCTGCACCCGACGACCCGGTGCTACGAGCTCGCGGTGCGGCGGCGAGCCTTCTCCCGAGCCCTCAGGCTGGAGAGCGGGTGGTCCACCGCGCCGGTGGGTGAGCACATCGCCGCTCTCGCGTGAGAGCCCTGCGGACCACCTCGGGGCACACCAGGAGCACGACCGACCAAGGAACTGGAGCAGCAGCTCATGAGCACTCGATGAGTACTTCCCGATGAGTTTGCACCACCACTAGCGGTCCGATCCCTCCCCTCGGGGACAGGGTCTGGGCCGCACGAAGGAGAGACGTGGCCAAGACCCGAGTATCTGAGCTCGCCAAGCAGTACGGCATCTCGAGCAAGGACGCCATCGCCAAGCTGGGCGAGATGGGTGAGTTCGTCAAGACGGCATCCTCGACCATCGAGCTGCCCGTCGAGATGAAGTTCAAGAAGACCTACGGCGAGGAGCTGCTCGCCGCCCAGGCCACGGCGGCAGCCGTGTCCGCCGAGAAGCCTGCCCCCAAGCCTGCGGCCAAGCAGGCCGCGAAGCCCGCGACGCCGGCCGAGCCCGTCGTCGATGCGCCGGCAGCGGCCGAGCCCGTCGTCGAGGCGCCCGCTCCGGTCGAGCCGGTGGTGGAGACGCCCGCCGAGCCCGAGCCGCCGGCCGAGCCGGAGGCCCCGGCCGCGCGCCAGCCCGCCCCGCGTCCGGCGGCACGTCCGGGCGCGCCGCGCCCCGGCAACAACCCGTTCGCCCCGTCGCAGGGCATGGGCCGTCGTCCCGACACCGGCATCCCGCGGCCGCCCGCGGCCCGCGGCGGAGCCGAGGGACGTCCCGGCATGCCGCGACCCAACCCCGCGATGATGCCCAAGTCGCCCGCCGCGTTCGGCAACGGCCCGGGC
>CAZQCA010000343.1:0-2973 GCA_964591845.1 uncultured Nocardioides sp. | reverse complement strand
ACCGCGGCGGCATCCTCGGTGGGCATCATCGCCGTCGCCCCGCCCGCCTCGGCGTAGCGGGCCTGCACCGCGGCGACCGTGGCCGGCGGCGAGTGCCCGGCCATGGCCCCGGTGTCGCCCAGGCAGAAGTCGACCAGCTCGTGGCCGTCGATGGTGGTGACCCGGGCCCCGGAGGCCCGGTCCAGGAAGAGGGGGAACCCACCGGCCGTCTTGGCCATCCAGGTCATCGGGACGCCACCGAACAGGTGGGTGGCCTCGGCTGCGGCCCGCTGCGACTCCGGGTTCCGTTCGGCGTACAGCCGCCGCTCCACCACCAGGCCCTGGCCCAACCGGTCGCGGTCGATCACGATGCTCCTCTCGCTCGTCGCCTCGCCGTCTGGTCGAGGTCCACCTCGCCGGCGTCGTCGATGACGACGCCGTACACGTCTGCGGCCCGCTCCCGGCGCACCCAGCCATCGGCGACGTCACGGGCCACGGCCTCCGGGGCACGCTCGAGCGGCGACCCGTAGCCCCCGCCCCCCGCGGTGCGGGCGACCATCCGCTCACCGGGACCGATCGTGACCGGGCCCCAGGCGTCGACCGCCTCCAGGGTCCCGTCGACCGAACGTCGGTGCTGGGCCGAGGGGGCACCGCCCGCCCCGCCCTGTGCTCCCGTGGTGGCGTTGACGGCACCGTCGTTCGCGTAGAGGGCCTCGATGGTGCAGCCCAGAGGGCCGTACTCGACGTGCAGGCTGGGCGCGCCGCGGTGACGACCGGCCCCCTCGCTGTCGGGCACGAGGCGACGTTCGTGGACCACGAGGGGCTGCTTCATCTCGTCGATCTCGACGCTGTCCAGCAGCAGCGAGCCGCCACTGCCGAGGTCGGACATGGTCAGCCAGCCGTCGGTGTCCGGGCCGCCGGCCCCGCCGTTGGGCCCGGTGAAGAGCTGGTTGACGAAGGCCGTCCCGTGGCGGGGGTCGACCCCCGACACCACCGCCTCCGAGGGCGAGAACCCGGTGCCCACCTCGGCCAATCCGATGCCCTCGCCGATATCGGCCATCGCGCGCTGGACGATGTTGACGACGCGGTTGGCCAGGTTGGTCGTGGCCGCCGAGCAACTGGCGGGGTGCCGGGGGATGCCGACCACGCAGCCGTCCCGGAGGCGGACCTGGATCCGGCGGAAGCTGCCCTGGTTGTGGGGGATGGTGTGGTCGATGCTGTTGAAGACCCCGATCATGGCCGCCGCCCGCGACGCCGCCTCGCTCAGGTTCAGGCCGCAGGGCACGCAGTCGGGGTTGTCCCGGAGGTCGACCTCGATCACCTGCCGCTCCGGGTCGATCCGCACGTCCACGCCGACGGTGACCCCGTCGGGGAGCCCCGGGACCGGGTCGTGGGTGGTGGTGGCCGAGGCCGAGCCCGCCGGCAGGGCGCCGATGGCGGCCGCCATGCGCCGCTCGCCGTAGTCCAGCCACTGGTCGGCGAACTCCTCGAGGGCCGACCACCCCAGCTCCTCGGCCAGTTCGAGCACGGCCCGCTCGCCGATGCGCACCGTGCCAACGAGGGCGAGGTAGTCGCCCCGCCACTGCTCGGGCACCCGGATGCGCATCTCGCACATGCGCAGCACGTCCTGACAGTCCTCGTACTCCCGCTGCACCTGCACGGCGGGGAAGATGAGGGCCCCCTCCTCGTAGACGTCCCGGGCCCCGACCATGTAGGTGGTGGGCACCGAGTTGCCGCAGTCGGCCTGGTGCGCCTTGGCCAGGACGGTGAAGCGGTGGACGCCGTCGGCGTCCACCACCGGCACCAGCAGCGAGTGGTCGGCCGGGTGGGTGTTGCCGTGGTACGGCGAGTTGTGGAGGTAGGCGTCCCCCGCCCGGGGCTCGGGGAAAAACTCGAGCATCGACGCGGCCTGCAGGTCGGGCCCGCCGGTCACGTGGATGGGCAGGCTCTCGGCCGTCATCAGGATGTCGCCCTGGGCGGTCAGGATGCAGCAGGAGAAGTCGCGGGCGGTGTTGAGCACCCCGGACCGGCCGGAACGGGCCAGCGTGTTCTGCATCTTGCGCACGATCGCGGAGAACCGGTTGCTGAGGACCGCCAACTGCGCCCCGTCGATCGCGGTCATGACACCTCCACCACCAGGGAGCCGGACGGGGCCCGCCGGGCGGCGGCCCCCTTGGGGATGACCACGGTCGTGAAGGCCGACTCGATCAGCAACGGCCCCTCGACCACCTCGTCGTCGCCCAGGGCCCCCAACGCCCGCACGGGGGTGGGCACCATCCCGACGTCGTCGACGTACGCCTCCCGCTCACCCCGCGCGGGGGTGACGGCCTCGGTGGCCGCGGCGAGGAGGCCCGCCCGGTGCTGCAGCGGGCAACGGACCCGGGCGCCCCACCCGACGACCTCCACCGGCGAGTCGCGGTCCGCGATGCCCAGCACCGTCTCGTGGACCCCGTGGAAGTCCTGGACGAAGGCATCCAGGTCGGCGGCCGACGCGAAGCGGTCGGCCCGCAACGGCACCTCCAGCTCCCAGATCTGCTGGGGGTAGCGGGCCTCGGCGAAGAGGTCCACGGCGGGTTCTCCCCCGGTGGCCCCCGCCCGCCGGACGAACCCGTCGGCCTTCGACCGCAGGGCCGCAAGGGCGTCGTTGACCGCGTCGGCGGCGAAGGCGTCGCTGGTCGTGGGCACCGTCGCCGCGAAGGCTGCGGTCAGGTCCGACATCAGGGCCCCGGCCGCGGCCAGCGCGGCGGCCACGGCGGGCAGCACCAGGTGCCGGCACCCGAGCCGCTGGGCGACGGCGACGGCGTTCAGGCCCGCCGCTCCCCCGCCCCCGACCAGCACCGAGCCCGCCGGGTCGATGCCCTGCTCCAGGCAGATCTCCTCGAGGGCCCGCACCATCTGCTCGGTGGTGAGGGCCAGGATCGCGGCTGCCGCCTCGACCTCGTCGAGGCCCAAGGGCTCGCCCACCGACCGGCGCACGGCCGCCGCCGCGGCTGC
>CAZQCA010000342.1:0-2986 GCA_964591845.1 uncultured Nocardioides sp. | reverse complement strand
TGACGAACATCGTCTTGCGCGCGAAGAAGTAGCGGAAGTTGATGCCCTTGTCGACCCAGGCGTTGAGGCCCGTCTCGAACGGCAGCTCGATGCCCAGCCCGACGCTGACGCCGCCCGCCTCGGAGGCGCCCTTGTTGGCGGCCTCCATGGAGCCGGGCCCGCCGCCGGTGATCACCGCGAAGCCGGCCTGCGTCAGCTTGCGACCCACCTCCTCGGCCTTGACGTAGTAGGGGTGTCCCGCGGGGGTGCGGGCCGAGCCGAACACGGCGATCGCCGGCCCCAGCTCCGCCAGCGCGCCGAAGCCCTCCACGAACTCCGACTGGATCCGCAGGACCCGCCACGGGTCGGCGTGGACCCAGTCGCTGGGGCCGCGGGAGTCGAGCAGCCGCTGGTCGGTCGTGCTCGAGTCGACCTGGCTGCGGCGCATCAGCACCGGGCCTTTGTATCGGAAGCGGTCGTTCATGCTCGGGCCTCCAGCCAGGTGCGCAACGTCTGCTCGCAGTGGACGATCTGGGCGACCGGGACGTGCTCGTCCTGGCGATGGGCCAGCGACGGGTCGCCCGGCCCGAAGTTGACCGCGGGGACCCCGAGTCCCGCGAAGCGCGCGACGTCGGTCCAGCCGAACTTGGGGTTGACCTCGCCGCCGACGGCCTCCACGAACGCGCGCGCCGCCGGCACCTCGAGACCGGGCAGGGCGCCCGGGGCGGAGTCGGTGACCTGCACGTCGTAGCCGTGGAAGAAGTCGCGGACGAACTCCAGCGCCTCCTCCTCGCTGCGGTCGGGCGCGAACCGGTGGTTGACCTCGACCACGCACTCGTCGGGCAGCACGTTGCCGGCCACCCCACCCCGGATGAACACGGCATTGAGGCCCTCGTGGTAGGTCAGCCCGTCGATCTCGGGCCGTCGCGCCTCGTAGGCGTTGAGCCGGGCGAGGACCTCGCCGGCGGCGTGGATCGCGTTGGCGCCCATCCAGGCACGGGCGCTGTGGGCCCGCACCCCGCCGGTGCGGACATCCACCCGCAGCGTCCCCTGGCACCCGGCCTCGACCACGGCGTTGGACGGCTCCATCAGGATCGCGAAGTCGGCCGCGACGAGGTCGGGATGGTCGGCCGCGAGCGTGCGCAGGCCGTTGTGCTCGGCCTCGATCTCCTCGGCCTCGTAGAGGACGTAGGTGACGTCGCGCGTGGGCTCGGCGAGGTCGCGCGCGAGCTTGAGGATGACGGCGTCGCCGCCCTTCATGTCACAGGTGCCGAGGCCGTGCAGCACGTCGCCGTCGCGGCGCGACGGGAGGTTGTCGTGCACCGGGACCGTGTCGAGATGCCCCGCGAGCACGACCCTCTCGTCGCGGCCGAGCCGGGTGCGCGCCACCACCGTGTGGCCGTGCCGGCTGACCTCGAGGTGGGAACAGCCACGCAGCGCCGTCTCGACGGCGTCGGCGATCCGCTGCTCGTCGAGGCTCACCGACTCGATGTCGACCAGCTGCTCGGTCAGCGACACCACGTCGGCGTCGAGGTCGAGGAGGGGTGCGGTGCTCGCCGTCATGGCGCCATCCAACCAGGAGTCACCACGCTCGCCCTCGATCAGGCGCGGGTCACCCGGACCTCCAGCTCGGCGGCACTCTCGAGGGTCGTCTCCACCGCCAGGGTCTCCCCGGCGAGCAGGTCGCCGTGGGTGCGGGCGGCGGCGAGGACGTCGTCCGGACCGGCCACGACCAGCGCGATCCGGTCGGAGACCTCCAGGCCGGCGTCCTTGCGGGCCTGCTGCACGGCGCGCACGAGGTCGCGCGCCACCCCTTCGGCCTCGAGCTCCGGGGACACCTCGGTGTCGAGCACGACGAAGCCGCCCCCGGGCAGCATGGCGGTCGCGGAGTGGCCGTCGGAGTCGGCGGCCACCGTCTCCAGGGTGAACTCCCCCTCGGCGAGCTCGACGCCGCCCGACGTGACCGTGCCGTCGTCCGACACCGACCAGTCGCCGCTCTTGGACCCGCGGATCGCCTCCTGCACGTGCTTGCCGAGGCGCGGCCCCGCCGCGCGGGCGTTGACGGTGAGCCGCTCCTCGACGGCGTACGCCGACGCCTCGGGCGCCGCGACGTCGACCAGCCGGATCTCCTTGACGTTGAGCTCGTCGGCGACGACCGCCTCGAAGCCGGTCAGGCCGGCGGCGTCGGGGGCGACCACCGTGAGCGAGGCGAGCGGGAGGCGCGTGCGCAGCCCGCCGGCCTTGCGCAGGGCCGAGCCTGCCGAGCAGACGTCGCGCACCTCGTCCATCGCGGCCACGAGCCCGTGGTCGCTGGGGAGCGACTGCGCGTCGGGCCAGTCGGCGAGATGCACCGAGCGCTGACCCGTCAGCCCCCGCCAGACCTCCTCGGTGAGCAGCGGCAGCAGCGGCGCCGCGACGCGGGCCACCACCTCGAGGACGGTGTGGAGCGTGTCGAAGGCGTCCTCGTCGACCACCCCGTCGGCCGCCCAGAAGCGCTCCCGGCTGCGCCGGATGTACCAGTTGGTGAGGACGTCGAGGAAGCGCTCCATCGCGTCGCACGCGCCCGCGATGTCGTAGGCGTCGTGCTCGCTCGTCGACTCCTCGACGTACTCCCGGAGCTTGGCGAGGATGTAGCGGTCCATGACGTGCGTGGAGTCGGTGCGCCAGCGGGCCTCGTAGCCGCTGCCGGCCGCGTTGGCGTAGAGCGCGAAGAAGTACCACGAGTTCCACAGCGGGATCATCACCTGCCGCACGGACTCGCGGATGCCCTGCTCGGTCACGACCAGGTTGCCGCCGCGCAGGATCGGCGAGGACATCAGGAACCACCGCATGGCGTCGGCGCCGTCGCGGTGGAAGACCTCGCTGACATCGGGGTAGTTGCGCAGCGACTTGCTCATCTTGTTGCCGTCGTAGCCGAGCACGATGCCGTGGCTGATGCACGAGGAGAACGCCGGCCGGTCGAACAGCGCCGTCGCGAGGATGTGGAGGGTGTAGAACCAGCCGCGGG
>CAZQCA010000341.1:0-2998 GCA_964591845.1 uncultured Nocardioides sp. | reverse complement strand
ACCCACATGCGGCACCCGATGAACATCCGCGCCGAGTCCAGCGAGGACAGCCAGACGGTCCCGGCCACCGCGCAGTACATCTACCAGACCCACGACCTCGACAAGCCCGAGATCCTGGCGCGCATCCTCCAGGCCGACGACGCCTCCAAGATGATCGTCTTCACCCGCACCAAGCGGCAGGCACAGCGGGTCGCCGACGACCTCGCCGAGCGCGGGTTCAAGGCCTCCCCGCTCCACGGCGACATGGCCCAGGCGGCGCGCGAGCGGGCGCTCACCAGGTTCCGCGAGGACAAGATCCAGGCCCTGGTGGCCACCGACGTGGCTGCCCGCGGCATTGACGTGGCCGGCGTGTCCCACGTGGTCAACTTCAGCTGCCCCGAGGACGACAAGACCTACGTCCACCGGATCGGCCGCACCGGCCGAGCGGGGGCGACCGGCACCGCCGTGACGTTCGTCGACTGGGCCGACCTGACTCGCTGGAAGGTCATCAACAAGACGCTGGGACTGCCCTTCGACGAGCCCCAGGAGACCTACTCGACCTCCGAGCACCTCTTCCACGACCTGGCGATCCCGCACGGCACGAAGGGCCGCTTGGTGCCCGAGCCGCCGCGTGAGCCGCGTCCCGCGCGTGAGGACCGGCCGGCGCGCGAGCGGCCGGCGCGCAACCGCAACCGTCAGCGCACCCGTTCGCGAAGTGGGCGACCCGTGGCCGAGGACGGTGCCGCGGAGGCCGTGGCCGACGCCGGCCCGGCCCAGCCGGGAGCCGCCAAGGACGACACCCGGCCGCCGCGCAAGCGCCGGCGCCGGCGTCGCTCCGGGGGCGGCGGTGCGGACAGCACGACCACCACGTCCAGCGAGGTCGCCCAGGGCTGAGCGCCCGCGTGGCTCTCCGGCGTACGCCGCAGCTCAGGCGGTGACGACGACCGTGGTCCCGAGCGGCGCGAAGCGCCAGAGCACCTTCGCGTCGGCCCGCAGCTGCCGGATGCACCCGTGGGACTGCGGGGTCCCGAGCTGGGCCGCCGTCTGGACGAGCCTGCCGTCGGCGACCGGGATGTCGTGGAAGCCGATCGCGGCCCGGTCGCCCTGCGCGAAGCGCACGAAGTAGTGCATGGTGCCGGAGTCGTCGATCCCCCAGGCGTCCTTGGAGCGCGAGTAGACCTCGTAGCTGCCGACGTCGAGGTTGTCGTAGATGCTGCCCGAGACCAGGTAGGTGCGCTTCACCCGTTGCCGGCCGCTGACCAGCCACACCCGCTGCCGGCTCTCGCTGAAGACCACCCGCCTGCCCTGTCCCGAGTCGGCGGGCAGCGCCGCGGCCGGGTCGGCCTCGGTGCCGGACTCGTCGGACACGGCACCGCCGCTGTCGGTCTGCGCGGCCCGGACGTCGACGCCTGGGGACCCCGAGGCCGGAGGTGGGTCGCCGGTGTCGTCGGTGGAGGCGTCGTCGGTGGCATCGCTGCCGGGGTCGTCGTACGACGCCCGCTCCAGCGCCGCGGGCGTGCCCTCGTCGAGCCCGGTGGCGTCGTGGAGCGACGCCGAGGACGGCATCACGCCGAGACCTCCGAGCACCGCGACCGCGGTGACCCCCGCGGCCAGCGCCGCGAAGAGCGCCCGCACCGGTCGCTGCGGGGTCCGACGGTGCCGGGCCGGCGTGGTCACCTCGCCCTCCGTGGGCGGCGGCGGGAGCGGGCGACCAGGGCGTCGGCGACCTCGCGATAGGCCTGGGCGCCCTTGCTGCTGCGACTGGTACGCAGGATCGAGCGGCCCGCCGCCGGGGCCTCGGCGAAGCGGATCGTCTTGGGGATCGGCGGCTCGACCACCTCGAGGTCGTAGGTCTCGGAGATCGTGTCGAGCACCCGGCGCGCGTGGTTGGTGCGGCCGTCGTAGAGCGTGGGCAGGACGCCCCAGACCTCGAGGTCGCGGTTGGTGAACCGGCGTACGTCGTGGACGGTGTCGAGCAGCTGCCCGACACCGCGGTGGGACAGCGTCTCGCACTGCAGCGGGATCAGGACCGCGCGGGCGGCGGTCAGCGCGGCCACGGTGAGGATGCCCAGCGACGGCGGGCAGTCGAGCAGCACCCAGTCGTAGGCGCCCTCGGCACCGTCGTCGGGCAGCTCGGCCAGCGCGGCAGCGAGCGCCTGCTCTCGGCCGGTGCGGGTGAGCAGGTCGGCCTCGGCGCGGGCGAGCTCGATGGTCGCCGGCACGAGGTCGACGCCGTCGTCGGTCCGGACGATCACGTCGGTGAGCGCGAGCCCCTTGGTGAGGACGTGGTGGAGCGAGAGCTCGAGGTCCTCCGGGTCGATCCCCAGCGAGAAGGTGAGGCACGCCTGCGGATCGAGGTCCACGAGCAGCACGCGATGACCGAGGTCGGCCAGGGCCGCTCCGAGCGAGGCGACCGTGGTCGTCTTGGCCACGCCGCCCTTCTGGTTGGCGATCGCGAGCGTGAGGGTCATCGCCACCCATCATGCCGGACCGGGACTGCCGCCTCGGGACCCGACCTGGTTTGCTGAGGGCATGTCGTCCAGCGATGCCTCCTCCAGCGGTCCCGCCGAGCGAACCACCGCCATGGTCACCGGCGGCACGGCCGGCATCGGGCACGAGTTCGCGCGGCAGCTCGCCGCCCGTGGGCACGACCTGCTCCTCGTCGCCCGGGACGAGGCGCGGCTGGCCGAGGTGGCCGCCGAGCTGGCGTCGGCGTACGACGTCTCGGTGGAGTGCCTGACCGCCGATCTGACCGACCGGGAGCAGCTCGCGGCCGTCGAGCGTCGCGTGGCCGACCCCGACCGACCGGTCGACCTGCTGGTCAACAACGCGGGCTTCGGGCTCAAGCGGCCGTTCCTGGCCAACGGCGTCGACGACGAGCAGGCGATGCTCGACGTGCTCGTGGTGGCGGTGATGCGGCTGTCTCACGCGGCCCTGGGCGCCATGGTGGAGCGAGGCCGGGGCGGGCTGCTCAACGTCTCGAGCGTGGCGGCGTTCCTGCCGCGTGGCTCCTACTCCG
>CAZQCA010000340.1:0-3041 GCA_964591845.1 uncultured Nocardioides sp. | reverse complement strand
CCAGGATGTTGAGGTTGTTGGCCTGCTCGTGCAGGTAGGAGAAGATCAGCGCGCCGAAGGCGATGCCGACGGGGTTGTTGCGGCCGAGCAGCGCCACCGCGATGCCGGAGAAGCCGATGCCGGTCTGGAACGAGCTGCCGTAGTTGTGGGCGTCGCCGAACAGCGTCGGCATGCCGATCAGGCCGGCCACCGCCCCCGACAGCAGCATCGAGAGCACGATCATCCGCTTGGCGTCGACGCCGGAGGCGACCGCCGCGGTCTCCGAGGCACCGGACGCCCGCAGGTCGAAGCCGAACCGCGTCTTGGTCAGCACCACCCAGTAGACGAACCCGATCAGCAGCGCCAGCAGGGACAGCCCGAGGAGCTCGTTGCCGGCGTCGGAGAAGAGCGTCAGGCCGCCCACCCAGCTGCTCTCGGGGATCGTCTTGGTGTTGGTCGAGTTGCCGCTCTGGACGCCGATCTGGCGCAGGAAGTAGCCGACCAGGAGTCCGGCGATCGCATTGAGCATGATCGTCGAGATGACCTCGGAGACTCCCCGGGTCACCCGCAGCACGGCGGCGATGCCCGCCCAGGCACCCGCGGCGACCATGGCGATGACGATGGCGACCACGGTGTTGAACGGGCCGCTCAGCCAGCCGGTGCCGGCGAAGGCCGCGGCCGCGAAGACGCCGATGCGGTACTGGCCCTCGACACCGATGTTGAAGAGGTTCATCTTGAAGCCGATGGCGGCGGCGACACCCGACAGGTAGAGGATCGCGCCGTAGTTGAGGATGTTGGTCAGCTGGCGCGACGTCGGCCAGGTCAGCAGGATCTCCCAGAAGTCGGGCACGGAGTAGCCGGTGCTGACCAGCAGCAGCGACGAGACGACGCCGGCGATCACGAGGGCCAGCAGCGGCGCCGCCAGCATCATCACCAGACGGTTGAGCCGGTTCATGCGGTGCCTCCCGCTCCAGTCATCGCGGAGCCCAGCTCCTGCGGGGTCACGTGCTGCGGGTCGAACGAGCCCACGATCCGCCCGCGTAGGAGCACCCGGATGGTGTCGGAGAGCCCGATCAGCTCGTCGAGGTCGGCGGAGATCAGCAGCACCGCCAGGCCGTTGCGTCTCGCTGCGCGGATGTGGTCCCAGATGGCCGCCTGGGCACCCACGTCCACGCCCCGGGTCGGATGGGCCGCGATCAGCAGGACCGGGTCACCGCTCATCTCGCGGCCGACGATGAACTTCTGCTGGTTGCCGCCCGACAGGGCGCGCGCGGTGGTGTCGATCCCGGGGGTGCGCACGTCGTACGTCGCCACGATGCGCTCGGTGTCCTCGCGCGCGCCGGACCGGTTGATCCAGGGCCCCTTGACGCTCGGCGGGCGGGTCTGGTGGCCGAGGATGCGGTTCTCCCACAGCGGCGAGTCGAGCAGCATGCCGTGGCGGTGACGGTCCTCGGGGATCACGCCGATGCCGGCCTCGCGCCGACGACGCGTCGACCACGCGGTGATGTCCTCCTCGCCCATCTTGAGGGTGCCCGACGTCGTCTTCATCAGGCCCACGACCGCCTCGACCAGCTCGGTCTGGCCGTTGCCCTCGACCCCGGCGATGCCGAGAACCTCCCCGCGGTGGATCTGGAACGAGATGTCGGAGATCACCGCACGGCCGTCGTGGTCGACGACCGTGACCCCGTCGAGGCTCAGCAGGACCTCGTCGGTGACCGTGCTCTCCTCCGTGCTGGGAGAGGGCAGCTCGGAGCCCACCATCAGCTCGGCCAGCTCGCGCGAGGTGACCTCGGCGGGCTTGACCGAGGCCACCGTGGTGCCGCGCCGGATCACGGTGATGTCGTCGGCGATGGCCCGGACCTCGTCGAGCTTGTGGGAGATGAAGATCAGGGTGTTGCCCTGGGCCTTGAGGCCGCGCAGGTTGTCGAACAGCGCATCGACCTCCTGCGGCACCAGCACGGCGGTGGGCTCGTCGAGGATGATGATCTTGGCGCCGCGGTAGAGGACCTTGAGGATCTCCACGCGCTGCCGCTCGCCCACGCCCAGCGTCTCGACCAGCTCGTCGGGGTCGAGCCCGAAGCCGTAGTCGTCGGAGATCCGCTGGACCTCCCGGCGCGCCTCGTCGCCGATGCCATGGAGCTTCTCGGCGCCCAGGACGACGTTCTCGAGCACGGTGAGGTTGTCGGCCAGCTGGAAGTGCTGGAACACCATGCCGACCCCGCGTGCGATCGCGTCGGACGGCGAGTGGAGGGCGACCGTCTCGCCGTTGATCTCGATCGTGCCCTCGTCGGGCTTCTGCACGCCGTAGAGGATCTTCATCAGCGTGGACTTGCCCGCGCCGTTCTCACCGACCAGCGCGTGGATGGTGCCCCGTTCGATGGCGAAGGTGATGTCGCGGTTGGCGATCACGCCGGGGAAGCTCTTCCCGATGCCCGAGACCGACACCGCCACCTCGGCGGCCGTCGCTGTGCTGGCTGCTGACACCTGGTCCTCCTGTCGGCCGACCGGCCCGAGCCGGGCCCCCACCGTATCCAAACGCAACGGGCCCGGGGAGAGCCACGCGGCTGCTCCCCGGACCCGTCATCGAATCACTCGGCGGGCTGGAGCGGAACCTCCTGCTCGCCCGACTTGATCTTCTCGGCGTAGCCGTCGATCTCGGCCTTGATGTCGTCGACGAACCCGCCCGACGTGGAGTAGCCCACGCCGTCGCTCTTGAGGTCGTAGACGATGCCCGGCACCGGCGGGGAGCCGGCGCTGGCGGCCTTGACGTACTCGTACACAGCCGTGTCGATGCGCTTGAGCATCGAGGTCAGGATGTGCGCCTGCTCGTCGGAGGAGGCGGTGAGGTACTGGTCGGAGTCGACACCGATCGCCCACTTGCCGTCGCCGGCGGCGGTCACGGCCTCGAAGACGCCGAGACCGGACTTGCCTGCTGCGTGGTAGATGATGTCCGCGCCCTTGTCGAGCTCACCCTCGGCCGCGGTCTTGCCGCCGGAGGGGTTCTCGAAGCCGGTCTTGCCGTCGGTCTCGTCCTCGGTCAGGTAGGTGACCAGGACCTCGGC
>CAZQCA010000339.1:0-3042 GCA_964591845.1 uncultured Nocardioides sp. | reverse complement strand
GACCGGGAGGCGATCTCGCCGGTGCCCTCGGGCAGCACCTGGATGTCGAGCAGCCGCGCGGAGCGGTGCACGATCTCGTCGAGCTCGTCGGCCTCGTAGAACTCCAGGTGGGCGGTGAAGCCGAACCGGTCGCGCAGCGGCCCCGGCAGCAACCCGGCCCTGGTGGTCGCTCCGACGAGCGTGAACGGCGGGATCTCCAGGGGGATCGCCGTCGCCCCGGGGCCCTTGCCGATGACGACGTCGACCCGGAAGTCCTCCATCGCCATGTAGAGCATCTCCTCGGCCGGCCGTGACATCCGGTGGATCTCGTCGACGAAGAGCACGTCGCCCTCGTTGAGCCCGGAGAGGATCGCCGCCAGGTCGCCGGCGTGGGTGATCGCCGGCCCGCTGGTCAGCCGCAGCGGGACGCTCATCTCGTGGGCGATGATCATCGCCAGCGTGGTCTTGCCGAGCCCGGGCGGCCCGGAGAGCAGGACGTGGTCGGGCGGCCGCTGGCGCTGGCGCGCGGCCTCGAGCACCAGCCCCAGCTGGGCGCGCACCCGCCCCTGGCCCACGACCTCGTCGAGACTGCGCGGCCTCAGCGCGGCCTCGATCGTGCGCTCGTCGCCGTCGGCCTCCGCCGCGGTGAGCGAGCGCAGGTGGGTCTCCTCGTGGGCGTCGAGGTCGTCCTCGGGCCGGTGGTCGGGTCGGGAGTCGGGCACGGTCATGCCTTGCTGAGGGTGCGGAGGGCAGCGCGCAGGAGGGCACCGACGTCGGGCCGGTCACCGGCGTCGGCGGACACCGCGTCGACCGCACGCTCGGCCTCGCGCGCCGACCAGCCCAGCCCGACCAGCCCCTGGTGGACCTGGTCGCGCCAGCCGGACTCGGCCGCGGCGGGCGCGCTGCCCGGCGTACGCCGGGTGAGTGGCGCGCCGAGGCGGTCCTTGAGCTCGAGGATGATGCGCTGCGCGCCCTTCTGGCCGATCCCGGGCACCCGGGTGAGCGTCTTGACGTCCTCACCGGCGACGGCGGCGCGCAGGTCGTCGGGCGGCAGCACGGCGAGCATGGACTGGGCGACCTTGGGCCCGACGCCCGAGGCGGTCTGGAGGAGCTCGAAGAGCGACTTCTCGTCCTCGTCGAGGAAGCCGAACAGGGTCAGCGACTCCTCGCGCACCACCATGCTGGTGGGCAGCGTCGTGTGGTCGCCGGTGCGCAGCGTCGCCAGGGTGCCCGGCGTGCACTGGAGCTCGAGCCCCACCCCGCCCACGTCGAGCACGGCGCTCGAGAGGGTGACCGCGGCCACCGTGCCCTGCACGTAGGCGATCATCGTCGTCCTCCTCCTGTGGCCAGCCGCTGCCGGGCCAGCGCGGCGTCGATCCGGGCCTGCGCGCCGCCACGCCACAGGTGGGTGATGGCCAGCGCCAGCGCGTCGGCGGCGTCGGCGGGCCGGGGCGGGGCGTCCAGCCGCAGGATGCGGGTCACCATCGCCCCCACCTGGGCCTTGCCGGCCCGGCCGCTGCCGGAGACCGCGGCCTTGACCTCGCTGGGCGTGTGGAGCCCCAGCGGGATGCCGCGCCGGGCGGCGGCCACCATGGCGATCCCGCTGGCCTGGGCGGTGCCCATGATCGTGCTGGAGTCGGACCTTGCGAAGACCCGCTCGACGGCGACCGCGTTGGGGCGGTAGTCGTCGAGCCACGCGTCGATGCCCCGCTCGATGGTCACCAGGCGCTCGGCGACCGGCTGGTCGGCGCTGGTGCGCAGGACGTTGACGTCGACCAGCCGCAGCGGGCGGCCGATCTCGCCCTCGATCACCCCGAGGCCGCAGCGCGTGAGCCCGGGGTCGATGCCCAGCACGCGCATGAGCTGGCCCTCTCGTCCGACGGTCGTCCGAACATGTGTTCGCACGCCACCGTAGTCGCCGCGCCGTGCGTGTCGGCGTACGACACGCGGTCAGGCGTCGAGGGCGGCCAGCACGTCGTCGGGGATGTCGGCGTTGGAGTAGACGTTCTGCACGTCGTCGCAGTCCTCCAGGGCGTCGACGAGCCGGGTGAACCGCCCGGCGGCGTCGGCGTCGAGGGCGACCTGCATGTCCGGCACGAACTCCGCCTCGGCCGAGTCGTAGTCGAGGCCCGCCCCCTGCAGCGCCGACCGTACGTCGACCAGGTCGGTCGCCTCGGAGATCACCTCGAACGCCTCACCGAGGTCGTTGACCTCCTCGGCCCCGGCGTCGAGCGCGGCCTCGAGGACGTCGTCCTCGGAGACGGTGCGGCCCTCCTGGGAGACGGGCACGATCACGACGCCCTTGCGGTTGAAGAGGAACGACACCGATCCGGGGTCGGCCAGCGAGCCGCCGTTGCGGGTCATCGCCGTGCGCACCTCCATCGCCGCGCGGTTGCGGTTGTCGGTGAGGCACTCGATCAGCATCGCCACCCCCGACGGCCCGTAGCCCTCGTAGGTGATGGTCTGGTAGTCCGCTCCCCCGGCCTCGGCGCCCGAGCCGCGCTTGACCGCGCGGTCGATGTTGTCGTTGGGCACCGACGACTTCTTGGCCTTCTGGATGGCGTCGTAGAGGGTCGGGTTGCCCGCCGGGTCGCCGCCGCCCATCTTGGCCGCGACCTCGATGTTCTTGATGAGCTTGGCGAACAGCTTGCCGCGCCGGGCGTCGACGACGGCCTTCTTGTGCTTGGTGGTCGCCCACTTGGAGTGGCCAGACATGCGTCCTTCTCTTGCCTTCTCGTCGTACGTCGTGTGGTCCGGGTGGTGTGGGTGCGGGGAGGTCAGGCGCGCCGGACGAGGTCCACGAACAGCTCGTGGACCCGGGTGTCGCCACCGACCTCGGGGTGGAACGACGTGGCCATCAGATGACCCTGCCGGACCGCGACGATCCTACCGGTGGCGGGTCCGCCCTCGACCCGGGCGAGCACCTCCACGCCCGGCCCGGCCTCCTCCACCCAGGGCGCCCGGATGAAGACGGCATGGACGGGGTCCGCGAGTCCGGCCAGGTGGACGTCGCCCTCGAAGGAGTCGACCTGGCGGCCGAAGGCGTTGCGGCGCACGGTGATG
>CAZQCA010000338.1:0-3057 GCA_964591845.1 uncultured Nocardioides sp. | reverse complement strand
CGGCCGCCAGATCGGTCACGTCACCCAGCGTGGCGGACATCAGGAGCAGCTGGGCGTCGACCAGCTCCAGGAGCGGCACCTGCCAGGCCCAGCCGCGCTCGGCGTCGGCGTAGTAGTGGAACTCGTCCATGACGACGGTCCCGGCGTCGGCTCCCCGCCCCTCGCGGAGGGAGATGTTGGCGAGCACCTCGGCCGTGCAGGCGATGATCGGGGCCTCCGGGTTGACCGAGGCGTCCCCGGTCAGCATGCCCACGCGATCGGCGCCGAACGTCGCACAGAGGGCGAAGAACTTCTCGCTGACCAGCGCCTTGATCGGCGCCGTGTAGAAGCTGCGCCGTCCCGAGGCCAGACCGGCGTAGTGGGCCGCGGTGGCGACCAGCGACTTGCCCGAGCCGGTCGGCGTCCCCAGCACGACGTGGTCCCCGGAGAGGAGCGCGAGCACAGCTTCGTCCTGGTGCGGGTACGGCGTGAGTCCCTGCTCGGCCGCCCACGCCCCGAAGCCGGCGTACAGCTCGTCGGGCGAGGCGCCCGGCGCCGGCACCAGCGCCATCAGCGGGCCCGGGGGTGCGCCGTCGCGAAGACCTCGCGCAGGTTGTCGACGGTGACCAGCGTGTAGACCTGCGTCGTGGTGACGGAGGCGTGGCCGAGCAGCTCCTGCACCACGCGCACGTCGGCTCCGCCGTCGAGCAGGTGGGTCGCGAAGGAGTGGCGCAGCGTGTGCGGCGACACGTCACGGGTGACGCCGGCCCGGTCGGCGGCCTTGACCAGCACCGCCCACGCCGACTGGCGCGACAACCGGCCACCACGGGCGTTGAGGAACACCGCGGGCGTGCCGCGCCCGGCCGCGACCAGCTCCGGTCGGCCGCGCGTGAGATAGGAGGACACGGCCTCGCGGGCGTAGGAGCCCACCGGCACCAGCCGCTCCTTGCCACCCTTGCCCCGCAGCAGCACGGTGCCGTCGACGAGGTCGACGTCGTCCACGTCGAGTCCCACCGCCTCGGAGATCCGGGCGCCCGTGCCGTAGAGCACCTCCAGGAGCGCGCGGTCGCGCAGGGACAGCACCGTGCCCGGGCTGCCCGCGGCCTCGAGGATGGCCTCCACGTCGGCCAGAGGCAGCGCCTTGGGCAGCCGCTTGGCCGGCGTGGGCGGCTTCACCGCGGCGGCCGGGTCGTGGGTCGTCAACCCGTCGGCGAGCGCGAAGCGGTGGAAGCCCCGCACGGCCACCACGGTCCGCGCGGCGGAGCTCGCGCTCAGCGGCGGATGGTCGGAGTCCCCCTCGCGCAGCCTGGCCAGGAAGCCGGTCACCGTCGGCTCGGAGATGTCCTCCAGCGTGGTCACGCCCGTGGTCGCCAGATGCTCGAGGTAGCGCCGCAGGTCGCGGCGGTACGACGCGAGCGTGTTGGCCGCGACTCCCCGCTCCACCGACAGGTGGTCGAGGTAGGCGCGGACCGCACGCGTCAGCGGCTCCATGCCGTCTCGCGACCGGCTCGACGGCTCAGGCCAGCACCGAGGCGACGGAGACGGCCTCCATCCCCACCGCCTCGCCGACCGGCCCGTTGGCCACCTGACCGGCGTGGGTGTTGATGCCGAACGCCAGGGACGCGTCGTCGCGGCAGGCCTGCTGCCAGCCCTTGTCGGCCAGCGCCACCGTGTAGGGCAGCGTGGCGTTCGTGAGGGCGTAGGTCGAGGTGTTGGGCACCGCGCCGGGCATGTTGGCCACGCAGTAGAAGATCGAGTTGTGCACCGCGAACGTCGGGTCCGCGTGCGTGGTCGGGTGGGTGTCCTCGAAGCAGCCTCCCTGGTCGACGGCGATGTCGACCAGGACCGAGCCCGGCTTCATCTGGGCGACCAGGTCGTTGGTGACCAGCTTGGGCGCCTTCGCGCCGGGGATCAGGACCGCGCCGATGACCATGTCGGCCTCCATCACCTGCTGCTGGATGGCCAGCTTGGAGGAGGCCAGCCCGTGGACCCGGTTGTCGTAGCGCCAGAACGACATCCGCAGCTTGTCGAGGTCGGTGTCGAGCAGCGTGACGTCGGCGCCCATGCCGAGCGCGATGTTGGCGGCGTTCTGACCCGACACGCCGGCACCGATGATGACGACCTTCGCGTTGGCGACGCCGCCTACGCCGCCCATCAGCACGCCGCGACCGCCCTGGGCTTTCATCAGCGCGTGGGCGCCGACCTGCGGTGCCAGGCAGCCGGCCACCTCGGACATCGGGTAGAGCAGCGGCAGTCCGCCCGAGGGGAGCTGGACGGTCTCGTAGGCGATGCCCGTGACGCGCTTGGCGACCAGCTCCTTGGTGAGTGGCTCGTCGGCCGCGAGGTGCAGGTAGGTGAAGAGGGTGAGGCCCTCGCGGAGCCGGTGGTACTCCTCGGCGATCGGCTCCTTGACCTTCACGACCATGTCGACGCTGCCCCACACGTCGTCGGCGTCGTCGAGGATCGTGGCTCCCGCGGCGACGTACTCCTCGTCGCCGATCTGCGACCCGAGGCCGGCGCCCCTCTGCACGAACACCTCATGACCGTGGGCGACCAGCTCGTGCACCCCGATGGGCGTCATCGCGACGCGGTACTCGTGGTTCTTCACCTCTTGGGGAACGCCGACCTTCACTCTGATCCTCCTGCCGTGGCCGCGCCGCGTCGTCGGGGCGCCCCGTCAACCTACTCCGCGACCTCGGTCGTCGTCTCGCGGCCCGGCGTCCCCGCGGGGAGCAGCCCGCGGGCCCGGGCCAGCAGCAGCGCCTGCACCACCGGGCCGTCGCTCACCCGCCCGTCGAGCACAGCCGCCTCGAGGTCGGCGTACGGCACCCAGAACAGCTCCATCGCCGCTTCCTCGTGCTCAGGGACGAAGCCGCCGCGGTCCACCTCCACCAGGTCGCGGGCGAGGAAGAGGTGCTGGACCTCGTCGGAGATGCCCGGCGTCGGGTACGTCGACCCGAGGCGCACCCACTCGCCCGCGGCGAGTCCCGCCTCCTCGCGCAGCTCGCGTTCGGCCACCTCCTGGGGCGCCTCGCCCTCGACGTCCAGCAGCCCGGCCGGCAGCTCGACGCAGGCCAT
>CAZQCA010000337.1:0-3076 GCA_964591845.1 uncultured Nocardioides sp. | reverse complement strand
AGCAGCTCCGGATCATCTCCGAGCTCACTTCCTCGGGCATCGGCATCGAAGGCGTCCGCCGGATCCTCGAGCTCGAGAACCAGGTCGAGGCGCTCCGGCTCCGCGGCGAGGAGCTGCTCGTGGAGCTGGAGGCGACGCGTGAGGCGCTGCGCCAGGCGCTGTCGCGTCGTACGCCCGCGCCGCCCGCGCCGCCGGCGGGCAATCTGCCCGCGCTGCGCCAGTCGATGACCGGCCAGTCGATCGTCGTGTGGCGCCGCAACCGGTGACTCTGCCGACCCGGTGAGGTCCGGCCGTGGTGCAGGGGGGAACCGCGCCACTCCGGATCTACTGGTGCGTACGACTCACGGTCGGCGCGCCGAGCTCGGCTACTGGTGCGTACGACGCACCTGCCGGGCGTACGCACCAGTAGATCCGACGGGCCTCGCCGTACGCACCAGTAGATACCGCGGGCCGCGTCGTACGCACCAGTAGATCGCGGGCCCCTGCCCCACTCCAGCCGTGGCCACCTGGCACCCGACGACTCACAGCCTGACGGCGCCGGCCGCCCCTCCCGTCGCCGCGGCCAGGCTGGCGCGAGCGCCGTTGGTGAGCCCGACCTCGAGCTCCCACGAGTGGCCGCGCAGGGCCAGCAGCCGTGCCTCCGGCATGACGTCGAAGCACAGCCGGCAGGTCGCCAGCACGGTCGGCACGGTGAGCGCGTGGGAGCTGAAGGGCACGTCGTACGCCGGCTCCGGCTCGGTCACCTCGAGCCTCGCCACGGCCGGGTCCTTGGTCGCGTCCACGAAGAGGACCCGACGGAACCGGCTCACGAGCTCGGCATCCTCGAGCACCAGCTGGTAGCCGCGCACCAGTGTGGCGTCGCCGCAGCGTCGGGTCTCCTCGAGCCAGTCGACGAACGCCCAGCCGAGGCCGTCGTCCTGGCGCCCCACGTTGCCGATGCCGTAGACGAGGCAGTCCGCCCCCGTGACCGAGTCCAGCAGGGCCCCGACCCCGGGGTCGTGTGCCTGGCTCACGCTCGGACCGGGACGGCTGGGGCACACGACTCTGACTCGGTCACCCGCGGACCCGGGAGGCCAGCAGCTCACCGGCGGGGTCGCGCAGCTCGACGACCAGCGGCATCTGACCGAGCGCATGGGTCGCGCAGGACAGGCACGGGTCGTAGGCGCGGATGCCGACCTCGATCGCGTTCATCATCCCCTCGGTGATCTCCGCGCGACCGGTGAGCTCCTGCTCGGCCACGGCCCGCACGGTGCGGTTGAGCACCTCGTTGTTCTGGGTGGTCGCAACGATCAGGTTGGCGGCGGTGATCGCGCCGTTCTCGTCGGCGCGGTAGTGGTGGATGAGCGTGCCCCGCGGGGCCTCGACCACGCCGATGCCCTCACCCGTCCAGGTGTCCGGGCCATGAGCGGCCACCAGGTCGGTGCCCTGCAGGTCGGGGTCGTGGAGCAGGTCGCGCACCACCTCGGCCGCATGGAGCAGCTCGATGGCCCGCGCCCAGTTGCCGTGCAGCGTCATGGCGTTGGCCCGGCCCTCGGTGTAGTCGTGGAAGCGCCGCAGCTCGGCGTCGGCCAGCGGCGTCGACAGGCCCCGGGTCATGTTGAGGCGCGCCAGCGAGCCGACGCGCACCGAGCCCGCCTCGCGCCCGAAGGCCTTGAGGAAGGGGAACTTCAGATAGCTCCACTCCTCGACGGCCTCGGAGAAGTGCTCGAGGTAGTCGTGGTCGTCGAACTCGGTGACCACCTCGCGGTCGGCGCCGACGACCCGGATCCGGCCGTCGTAGTAGTCCACGACGTCGTCGTCGCCGACCAGCCCCATGTTGAGGATCGGCACGGGCGCGAAGCCGTCGACCTGGGCGCGATGCGCCTCGTGGAAGCCCTCGAAGAGCCGCACGGCCAGCTGGGCGTCCTCGAGCACGGTGTCGATCGACGGTACGCCGTCCTCGCCGCGCAGGAAGCGGTCGCGCTCGGCGATCGTCAGGCCCTTCTGCACGCCGCCCGGCACCGCGCTGATGCCGTGCATGCGCTTGCCGTAGATCGTCTGGATGATCTCCTGGCCCCACTTGCGCAGCATGACGACCTTGGTCACCAGCCCGGGGTCGGCCTCCAGCAGGCCGATCACGTTGCGCCGCTCGGGCGCGGCGTCGGTGCCGAAGAGCATCTCCGGCGCGGAGAGCAGGAAGAACGCCGCGGTGTGCGACTGCAGCATCTGGGCGTAGTGGCCCAGGCGCCGCATCTTCTCCGCCGTCGGCGTGATCGCCCGCCCGACGCCCACCATGTCGTCCAGCGCCTTGGCGCCGGCCAGGTGGTGGCTGACGAAGCAGATGCCGCAGATGCGCTGCAGCAGGACCGGGGCCTCCCAGTAGGGATGGCCCTGGACGAACCGCTCGTATCCGCGGAACTCCACGACGTGGAGCCGGGCATCGACGACGCGGTGGTCGTCGTCGAGGTTGACCACCACCTTGCCGTGGCCCTCGATCCGGGTGACCGGGTCGATGACGATCGTGCGCGTCATGGTCGAGCCTCCTGCGGGCGGTCAGTCGAAGTGGGTGAGGGAGGTGGGGAGCTCCACCGGGCGGTCGTGGGCCAGAGCGTCGAGCACGGCGAAGACTGCGTCGCCCGACGGTGGGCAGCCCGGGAGGAAGTAGTCCATGTGGACGACCTCGTGACAGGGGTAGACCTTGTCGAGCAGCCGCGGGATCTCCGGGTGGAGCGGGATCGTCGGGCGGTCGCCGGGCACCGCGGTCGGGGACTCCAGGAACGCCGTGGCGAGGCACTGGTCGAGCCCGACGCTGTTGCGCAGCGAGGGAATGCCGCCCCAGTTGGCGCAGGCACCCACCGAGATCAGCACGTCGCAGTGCTCGCGGAAGTGCCGCAGCGTCTCGACGTTCTCCTCGTTGGCGACACCGCCCTCGACCAGGCCGACATCGGCCCGGCCGGGGATCCGCTTGATGTCGGTGAACGACGAGCGGGTGATCGTGACCTTGTCGAGCAGCGGCACCAGGCGCTCGTCCATGTCGAGCGTGGACAGGTTGCAGCCCCAGCAGCCGCACAGCGAGATCGTGGCGACCGTGATCTTG
>CAZQCA010000336.1:0-3089 GCA_964591845.1 uncultured Nocardioides sp. | reverse complement strand
ACGTCGAGCTCGGGGCCGGCGTCACCGCGTTCGTCGGCCGCAACGGCCAGGGCAAGACCAACCTGGTCGAGGCCGTCGACTACCTCTCCCGGCTGGCCTCCCACCGGGTCGCCGCCGACGCGCCGCTGGTGCGGGCCGGGGCCGAGCGGGCCGTCGTCCGAGCGGCCGTGGTGCGTGACGGGCGGACGGCGGTGCTGGAGGTGGAGATCAACCCCGGCCGGTCCAACCGGGCCCGGGTGAACAAGTCACCGCTCCCCCGGGCCCGCGAGCTCGTGGGGCTGGTGCGCAGCGTGGTCTTCTCGCCCGAGGACCTCGCGCTGGTCAAGGGCGATCCGTCGGAGCGACGACGGTTCCTCGACGACCTGCTGGTGCTGCGCGCGCCGAGACTGGCCGGCGTACGCGCGGACTACGACCGAGTGCTCAGGCAGCGCAACTCGCTCCTCAAGACCGCGGGCGCCGCCCGACGCGGGTCGACTAGTGAACAAAGCGCTTTATCGACATTGGGGGTGTGGGACGCCCACCTGGCGCGCACCGGCGGCGAGCTGCTCGCCGAGCGCCTCGCCCTCGTCGAGGCGCTGCGCCCCTACGTCGGCAAGGCCTACGAGACCGTCGCCCGCGGCGCCTCGCGGGAGGACGCCGAGCTCGAGTACACCCCGTCGTTCGATCTCGCCGGTCTCTCCGACCGCGCCGCCCTCACCGAGGCGCTCCTGGCCGAGGTCGAGCGGCGTCGCGCCGACGAGCTCGACCGTGGCGTCTCGCTGGTCGGCCCGCACCGCGACGACCTCCAGCTGTCGCTGGGCAACGGCGACCTCCGGCTGCCGGTCAAGGGCTACGCCTCACACGGGGAGTCGTGGTCCTTCGCCCTGGCCCTGAGGCTGGCGTCCTACGACCTGCTGCGAGCCGACGGGGACGACCCGATCCTGCTCCTCGACGACGTCTTCGCCGAGCTCGACAGTGAGCGCCGCGAGCAGCTCGCGGCCCTCGTGGTGGACGCCGAGCAGGTGCTCGTGACGGCCGCGGTGCCCGCCGACGTCCCCGAGGCGCTGGCCGGCGTCCGCTACCAGGTCGCGGACGGCGAGGTCACCCGTGACGACTGACGAGCCGCCCGGCCCGACCCCTGATCCGCCGTCCGACCGGCCGACCGCCGACGCCCCCCACGCCGACGCCCCCCACGACGATGTCCGCCACGACGACGAGGGGCTCGACCTCGCCCGCACCGTGACCCGGTCGACGACCGGTCGTCCGGCTCGTCCGCGAAGGCGGGCCCGCAGCGGCGAGCGCGCGCCGCGCGGCTCGGTCAGCGGTGCGCACCCCGACGAGCGCGACCCGCAGCCGCTCGACGACACGGTCGCCCGCGTCGTCGCCGACCACGGCTGGGAGCTGGAGCTGCGCGTGCGCGGGGTGTTCGCCCGCTGGCCGGAGCTGGTCGGGGCCGAGGTGGGCGCGCACGCGACGCCGGAGTCCTTCGCCGACGGCCGGCTCGTGGTCCGCACCGACTCGACCGCCTGGGCGACCCAGCTGCGCCTGCTCGCGCCAACCGTCGTACGCCGGCTCAACGAGGAGCTCGGCCACGGCACCGTCACCGTCCTCGAGGTCCTCGGCCCGCTCGGACCGACGTGGAAGAAGGGTCCCCGATCGGTCCGCGACGGCCGCGGTCCGCGCGACACCTATGGCTGACCCCACGGCCGAGCCGGGGCCCCACCCGACCGGCGACGTCGTCGCCTGGCTGATGGAGGGGGACCCGGCCATCCGTTGGCAGACCCGACGGGATCTCCTTGACGACGATCCGGCCACGGTCGAGCGGGAGCGGTCGGCGGTGGCGGAGTCGGGCTGGGGTGCCCGCCTGCTGGCCCTCCAGGACCCCGAGGGCACGTGGGACCGGGGCTGGTACACGCCCAAGTGGACCTCCACGACCTACACGCTGCTGCTCCTGCAGCGCCTGGGGCTGCCCGAGGGGCACCCCGAGGCGCGACGGGCGACCGGACTGCTCTGGGGGGCGGCGACCCGCTTCGGGGGCGGGCTGACGCTGTCGAGGTCGATCCGGGCGCCGGAGACCTGCATCACCGCGATGTTGGTCCTGCTGGCGTCGTCGTACGGCGGCCCCGACGCCGATGAGGTCGACACCACGGTGGACTGGCTGCTCTCCCAGCAGCTGCCCGACGGCGGCTGGAACTGCCGCACCCTGCGCGACGGCTCGGTGCACGGCTCGTTTCACACCTCGATCCTGGTCCTGGAGGGGCTGCTGGACTACCAGCGCACCGGCGGCCGGATCGACGTCGGCGCCGCGCTCGCCGGCGGAGGCCGCTTCTTCCTCGACCACCACCTCGACCGGTCGCACCGGACCGGAGAGGTGGTCGACCCGGCGTTCGGGCGCTTCCCCTTCCCTCCTCAGTGGCACTTCGACGTCCTGCGCGGACTGGAGCACTTCCGCGAGGCCGGCGCGGCCCCGGACCCGCGGTTGGCCGATGCCGTGGCGCGACTCGAGGAGCGCCGCGGAGCCGACGGCAGGTGGCCCGCCTACCGTGGGTACGCCGGCAGGCAGTGGTTCGTCCTGGAGCCGCCCGGCCCCGGCCGGTGGACCACCTTGCGGGCGCTGCGGGTGCTCCGCTGGTGGCGGGAGCGACCCGGCTGAGGGTCGCGCCGACCCGCCCTCGGAGGAACGCCTGAGGGAGCCCTGAACGGCCCAACGGACGTATGGGGAGTCGTCCCACCCCCTGTTCGGCCGCCCAGACAGCCTTCCCACGCCGCTGAGGGTGCGACTTTGTCCACAGATCCCCCCCACGGGACGCGCCGCACGTGATCAGAGGCCCCTGACCGGCTATCATGGACATCGGTCGCTGGCTCCCCGAGCGGCGACCTTCTGTGTGTCCACGTGTCGCTCGTCCCCCTCTGCCAGGGGCGGGCGGCCCGGCGTAGAAGAGGTGTGTGTGGCCGACGAGACCACCCCCGGCACGACCCCCGGCACGAGCGACTACGACGCGGCCTCGATCCAGGTCCTCGAGGGCCTCGAGGCGGTGCGCAAGCGGCCCGGCATGTACATCGGCTCCACCGGCGAGCGCGGCCTCCACCACCTCGTGTGGGAGATCGTC
>CAZQCA010000335.1:0-3092 GCA_964591845.1 uncultured Nocardioides sp. | reverse complement strand
GACGACCCCACCGCCCTCCCTTTTGGCGTCGTCTGGCGGCGCATACGACGGCGAAACGACGCCATAAGCGAACGGCGGGGAGGGGTGGCCGGCGGCCGCGAGAGGACGGGCTCGACGAAACGGAAACGGGCTTCTCATTTTCGGAGATCCGTGATATCGTCCTCGGGCACCCGAGGGGGAGGACCACGAATGCCGCACTTCCCGAAGCCCGCCGAGGGCTCCTGGACCGAGCACTACCCGCACCTGAGCACCGAGCCGTCGTCGTACTTCGACTCGATCTCGCCCGAGTTCTACGAGCTCGAGCGCAAGGCGATCTTCGAGAAGTGCTGGCTCAACCTCGGCCGGGTGGAGCAGCTCCCGCGCGTCGGCTCCTACTTCACCAAGGAGATCGACGCCGCCGGCACCTCGATCGTCGTGGTGCGCTCCGGCCCCGACGAGTTCAAGGCGTTCCACAACATCTGCCGCCATCGCGGCAACAAGCTGGTGTGGAACGACTTCCCCAAGGAGGAGACCTCCGGGGTCTGCCGCAACTTCACCTGCAAGTACCACGGGTGGCGCTACGACCTCGAGGGCGAGCTCACCTTCGTGCAGCAGGAGGACGAGTTCTTCGACCTCGACAAGGCCGACTACCCGCTCGCAACGGTGCAGATCGACACGTGGGAGGGGTGGATCTTCGTCAACCTCGACCCCGAGAACACCACCGGCCTGCGCGAGTACATGGGTGCCCTCGGCAAGGGTCTCGAGGGCTACCCCTTCGAGAAGATGACCCAGGTGCACAAGTACCGGGCGGAGATCGGCTCCAACTGGAAGCTGTTCATCGACGCCTTCACCGAGTTCTACCACGCACCCGTGCTGCACGTCCGCCAGGCGGTCGCGGAGGAGTCGCGCAAGCTCGGCGAGTACGGCTACGAGGCGCTGCACTACGAGCTCGACGGTCCGCACGGCGTGGTGTCGTCGTGGGGCGGCATGTCGCCGCCGAAGGACCTCAGCATGGTGAAGCCGATCGAGCGCGAGCTGCGCAGCGGCCTGTTCGGCCCGTGGGACGCGCCCGACATCGGCCTCGACCACACGCTGCCGTCGCAGAACATGGCGAACAGCAAGGTGTGGGGTCTCGACTCCTACCTGTTCTTCCCGAACTGGATGCTGCTCGTGTGGAAGCCGAACTGGCTGCTCACGTACCACTACTGGCCGACGAGCTACAACACCCACGTCTTCGAGGGCACCTGCTACTTCGTGCCCCCGAAGAACGGCAAGGAGCGCCTCGCGCAGGAGCTCGCAGTGGTGACGTTCAAGGAGTACGGCCTCCAGGACGGCAACACGCTCGAGGCCACGCAGCGGATGATCGAGTCGAACACTCCGGTGAAGTCGTTCCCGCTGAACGACCAGGAGATCATGATCCGCCACCTGCACACGACCGTGCAGAACATGGTGGACGAGTACGCGACCGCCAACGGCGTGTCGGTGCAGGGCTGAGGGGGACAGCAGTGACCGATGTGACGTTTCCTGCCGGGTTCGAGGACCTCGCCCCGTGGAGCGACTGGGTGATGCACGGCGAGAAGGCCCGCTACGAGAAGCGGGTCAACTCGTCGATGGAGGAGCTCCAGGCCTTCTACGACGCGGTGTTCCCGCGCCTCGCCGACGCGTGCGTCTACCTCGAGCAGTACCCGGTCGACGAGCTGTCCGACGAGGGCGTCAACCTGCTGTGGCTGATGTGCTCGCTGGTGACGGTGTCGTTCCCGGTGGAGTGCTGGCGCCAGCCCCGCGTCCCCGACGCCGGCGCGAGCAGCATCGACGCCGTGCTCGAACCCGCCGTCTGACGGCCCCCCTGCTCGTCAGTCGCCGGGAAGGATGATCCGGCCGTCGGCGTCGATGGACGAAGGCGCGCCGGTGGTGGTGGTGCAGAGCTCGACCTGGATGTTGTCGGGATCGCGCATGACCAGGATCGTCAGCTCGGGCAAGGCCGTGACGTGGAACTCGACGCCCCGGCTGTGAAGGTGCTCCTGCCATGACGTGAGCGACTCGGCAGCGCCCACGTCGAACGCGAGGTGGTCGAGCCCGGTGCGGTGCTCGTCGAACCGGTCCGTGCCCGCGCCGTCGTACTGGCGCAGCCCGAGGTTGGGGGGAGAGGCGCTCGGATGGGTGAGCACCTGGCACTCGGCGGCGATCGCGTCGTTGCGATAGCGGACGACGTCCTGGAAGCCGAGGACCGTCCGGTACCACGCCGCGGTCCGATCGAGATCGGTGACGGTCAGGGTCACATGGTGCAATCCGTGGAGCTGCATGTCCCAGGATGTCACAGGCCGGCCGACCGCGAGACGTCCCGCGGGGTCCGGTGGTAGCCGTCATACCCCCCTGTCATGATGGGGTCATGACCGAACGTACGTTCGACTCTCTCGGGGAGGGGCTCGACTTCTCCGGGTTGTGCGACGAGCTGCGGTGTCACACGTCGGAGTGGTTGGAGGCGGCCCGTTCGGAGGTGGTGCGCGAGCAGCGCCGGCTGCACGTGGCCGAGCTGGCGATCACGGCCGTGCTCGACGAGCGGGGCAAGGTCGACGACTCGATCGCCGGGAAGGACGGCACGTCCACGAGGACCGCGCGCCGCACGCGGCGCACGGCGTCGCGGTTGACGCGTCAGCCGAAGATCGCGGCGGCCGCGGCGAAGGGGAAGCTGTCGCCCGAGCAGCTCGACAAGGTCACCGAGCTCGCCGGTGACGATCCGGAGGCGGACCGGTTGTGGGCGGAGCGGGGGCCGCGGTGGTCGCCGGAGGACCTGGCCGATGAGCTGCGCCGCCAACGGAAGCCGTCGGTGGAGGAGGCGGCGGCGCGGCGCGAGGCGCGGGAGCTGCGGTACTGGTGGAACCGGGAGTCGGGGATGCTCGACGGCCGGTTCTCGCTCCCGGATGTCGACGGCGCCACGCTCGAGGCGGTGATCGACGAGCTGATCGACAAGATGAAGCCGGCGGCGGGACAGCCGTGGGACACGTTCGAGCACCGCCGCGCCGACGCGTTGGTCGACCTGTGCCGCATGTACCGCGACGGCGGACGGATCGACGAGCCCACGACCGGGGCGAAGCCGCACTTCATCGTCGAAG
>CAZQCA010000334.1:0-3098 GCA_964591845.1 uncultured Nocardioides sp. | reverse complement strand
CCGACACCCTGGCCGAGGCGCGCAACCGCGGGTACCGGCCGGCCTGATCGGTGGACCACCGCTTCCGCTCCGGCGAGCTCGAGCTGGCCGCGCATCTGGCGCGCCCGGCCACCGGCGACGGTCCGGGGCTGCCCGGCCTGGCCCTGGTCCACGGCTTTCCCTCCGGCGCCGGCGGTGGTCCGAAGTCGGCCCACACCTACCCACAGCTGGCCGACCGGATCGCCACCGAGCTGGGGTGGGTGGTCCTCGCGTTCAACTTCCGGGGCTGCCGGCCTTCGCAGGGCCAGTTCTCCCTGCAAGGGTGGCTGGACGACCTCGGGGCGGCCATCGACCATCTGCTCGACGTGCAGGGCGCCAGCGGCGCGTGGTGTGCGGGCTTCGGCACCGGGGGAGCGCTCGGCATCTGCGCCGGTGCCAAGGACCCTCGGATCTCAGGGGTCGCGTCCATCGCCGGCCCCGCCGACTTCGACGACTGGGCCCGTCGGCCCGCCCGCCTCCTGGCGCACGCCCGCGAGGTCGGGGTGATCGACGACCCGGACTGGCCGGAGTCGATGGACCTCTGGTCCAAGGAGTTGCGCGAGATCCGCCCCCTCGACGCCGCCGAGGCGCTCGCGCCGCGGCCGCTCCTGGTCATGCACGGTTCGCAGGACGAGGTCGTGCCCGACTTCGACGCCCGTCTGCTGGCCGACGCCCACGGAGGCGCCGAGTTGCGCTTCGTGGCGGGCGCGGGCCACCAGCTGCGCCACGACCCGCGGGCGGTGGCCGTCCTGCTCGGGTGGCTGGACCGCCAGAAGCACGCGCTTCCGGCTCCGCTGTCCGCGGCACCCGGCTGACCCGCGTCCGCCGGGGCCGGTCAGTCCTGCTTGGTCTTGCCGGCGGCCTTCTTGGCCTTCTTCCAGGCCCGTACCCGGTCGAAGGCCTCGGGGGAGTCGATGTCGGCCACCGAACGCGGCTCGTCGTCGGCGAACGGGCCGGCGAACGCCTCCCAGCCCTGGGGGGCGGCTCCGAGGCGTTTCCCGAGCAGCGCGAGGAAGATCTGGGCCTTCTCCTCACCGAAGCCGGGCAGGCCGCGCAGGCGCTCCCAGAGCGCGGCGGCGTCGTCCGCCCCGGTCCAGACCTCGGCCGCGTCGCCGTGGTAGTCCTCGACCAGGGTGCGGCACAGATCGTGGGTGCGACGGGCCATCGAACCGGGAAAGCGGTGGAGGGCCGGCTTCTCCTTGAACACCGCCTCGACCTCGTCCGGCGACAGGGCGGCGATGGTCGCGGCGTCGAGCTCGCCTCCCAGCCGGTCCTTCAGGCGCGACGGTGATCGAAAGGCCCACTCCATGGGCACCTGCTGGTCGAGGAGCATCCCGACGAGCAGCGCCAAGGGCTCGTCGTCGAGCAGTTGATCGGCCTGCGCATCTCCGGTGACCGGTACGCGGCTGGCCATCACGTGCTCCTCGCGGGTTCGTTCTCGTCGCCGGTTCCGGTGGCGACGTCGGCCTCTTCGGAGGGGGTATCGACCTCGCCGCCGCCGCCGCCGCCGTCGCCGTCGCCGTCGCCGTCGCCGTCGACCACATCCTGGCGGGACCCTCCGTCCGGATTCGGCTCGGCGTCGATGAGCGCGAACCCCTCGGACTGAGTGGCTTCGTCCACGACCCGGATGCCGTAGCGGAACGCCAGGCGCACGCCCAGCCAGCTCGAGACCGCGAGGAACCCCAGGGCCACCACCGACAGCAACATCACCGGGACGGGCGCGGCCTCGATGCTGGCGTCGCCGCGCCGGACCAGGAACGACACCACGAAGGCCACCAGCACGATGTCGCTGAGGACGAGGTGGGTGACGCCCGTTCGGAAGGCGACCGTGCGGCGCGGAACGTTCAAGAGGTCGATCGTTCCGGTCGCGGCGGCGGCGAACCCTCCCACGATCCCGACGCCGATGAGCCAGAACGCGGCCCGGGAGTAGACGAACTCGTCGTGGGCGTAGTGAGCAGCGAGGTCGAACAAGAAGCTCGTCACCCAAGCGCCGATGGGGAAGGTGACGAACAGCGGGTGGAGCGGTTGTCCGTGCATCCCCGCCGCGAGGTTCGCCGGCCGCTTGGCGGCGGATCGCCGGTCTTCGACGGCGTCGTCGTCAGTACCCGGATGCATCGAGCGAGCGTAACCCCTGTGTTCGGTGGCAGCCCCGGCCATCGGTGCCGGTCCGGCCAGCCGCTCCCGTCAGCTGCTCCAGGGCTCGGCTCGCTCGGGGTCGATGTCGTATCGGGCCAGGGCGTCGGCGACGAGGTCGCTGGGCACCCCGCCGGTGGCGGCGAGCGCGGACAGGACGGCGACGACCACGTGGCCCTCGTCGACCTCGAAGAAGCGGCGGAGCTGCTCGCGAGTGTCGCTGCGGCCGAAGCCGTCGGTGCCGAGGGAGTGCCAGGGACGTGGCGACCAGCGGGAGACCTGGTCGGGCACGGCCCGCATGTAGTCGCTGACCGCCACCACCGGGCCAGAGCCCTCGGCCAGCACGCGGGTGACGTAGGGCGTGCGGGCCTCGGCGCCGGGGTGCAGCCGGTTCCAGCGCTCCGCCGACAGGGCGTCCTCGCGCAGCGCCTTGTACGACGTGGCGCTCCAGAGGTCGGCGGCCACTCCGTAGTGCTCGGCCAGCGCCGCGCTGGCGTCACGGGCGGCGCGGTGGGCGCTGCCGGAGAACACGATGCTGGCGGTGCGTCCGTCCTCGCCGGCGCCGTCGGGCGCCGGGGCCCACCGGTAGAGCCCGGCGAGGAGGCCCTCGGTCACGCCCTCGGGGGCGGCGGGCATCTCGTAGTTCTCGTTGTAGAGGGTGAGGTAGTAGTAGACGTCCTCGTCGCGCTCGTACATGGCGTGGATGCCCTCGCGGACGATGGCGGCCATCTCATAGGCGAAGGCGGGGTCGTAGGCGCGGCACGTGGGGACGGTGGATGCCAGAAGCAGGCTGTGGCCGTCCTGGTGCTGGAGGCCCTCGCCCAGCAACGTGGTGCGCCCGGCGGTGGCGGCCATGAGGAAGCCGCGCGTGCGGGCATCGGCGGCCGCCCAGAGCAGGTCGCCCACCCGCTGGAACCCGAACATCGAGTAGAAGGTGAAGAACGGGA
>CAZQCA010000333.1:0-3109 GCA_964591845.1 uncultured Nocardioides sp. | reverse complement strand
CGCGCCTCGAACCGGCCGAGCAGACCGTGGTCGGGCACGTCGTCGAGGTCGACCAGCCAGGTCAGGCTGTGATGGGTGAAGCTGCGCGCGAACGGCGTGCGGCGGGTGTGCCGGATCGTGGTGTCGTAGAGAGTCGGGGTCGGGGGCGCTGCCCGCGTGGTGTCCCAGGTGAGTCCGAGCCGCTCGGCGGCGCGCAGCCCCGAGCGGGCGCCGTCCTCGTGGAAGCCCCAGCCGTGGTAGGCGCCGGCGAAGACGAGCCGGTCGGTGTCGATCTCGGGGAGCCGCGCCTGGGCCGCGACCGAGGCCGGGGTGTAGAGCGGGTGGGCGTACTCCATCGTGTCGATCACCGAGGCCGGGTCGACCCGGTCGGTGCCGCCGAGGGTCACCAGGTAGTGGGTGTCGGTCGGCAGCCGCATCAGCCGGGTGAGGTCGTAGGTCACCGTGACCCGGCCCTCGGACCGGCGAGGACGGAGGAAGTTCCACGAGGCCCGGGCGTTGCGCGCTCGTGGCAGCAGCGAGGTGTCGGTGTGCAGCTGCGCGGTGTTGGGGGAGTAGGTCATCGACCCCAGCACGACCCGCTGGAGCGGCGTCGGGTCGGCCAGCATCTCCAGCGCCTGCTCGGGATGGGTCGCGATCACGACGGCGTCGAAGAGCCGGGTCTCGCCGTTGCCGTCGGTGACCTCGACGCCCTCGGGCGTCTCGAGCACCGAGGTCACCTTGGTGCCGGTGCGCACCTCGTCGAGCGCCGCGGCCACCCGCTCGACGTAGGAGTGGGAGCCGCCGACCACGGTCTTCCAGCGGGGCGAGCCGAAGACGCCGAGCATCCCGTGGTGGTCGAGGAAGCGGAACAGATAGCGGGCGGGGTAGTCGAGCGCGACGTCGGGGTCGCACGACCACACGGCGGCCACGAGCGGCTCTGCGAAGTGCCGGCGGAAGTATGCCGAGAAGCGCCCCGCGGTCAGGAAGTCGGCGAACGTCTGCTCGTCGTGCTCGCGGGCCAGCAGCGCCCGGGCCCGCCGGTGGAAGCGCGGGATCTCCACCAGCATCCGCAGGTACGCCGGGTTGCGCAGGTGGGCGGGCTCGGGGAAGAGGCCGCGCGGCCCCAGCGCGCCGGCGAACTCGAGCCCGGAGAGCTCGTCGGAGACCGACATCGACATCTCGGAGTCCTGCGTCTCCACGCCGAGCTCGGCGAAGAGCCGCAGCAGCACGGGATACGTGCGCTCGTTGTGGACGATGAAGCCGGTGTCGATCGCGAGCTCGCGGCCGTCCGGCTCCGTGACGCGGTGGGTGTCGGCGTGGCCGCCGAGACGGCTGTCGGCCTCGAGCAGCGTCACCCGTGCGGAGCGCGAGGCGACGTAGGCGGCGACGAGCCCCGCGACGCCCGAGCCGACGACGGCGACCTCGCGGGTCACGCCTGCTCCAGGTCGAACAGCGCGATGGGCTCGGAGGTCGGCTGGGGCGACCCGCCCTCCGGCTCGACCGTGATGCCGGCCGCGATCGCCTGGCTGGCGTCGCCGTCGAGCAGGAACGTCTGGTCGGCGCCGCTGGGCATCAGCCCGGCCGGCGTCATGTGTCCGTCGGGCCGCTGGAGCCACAGCTCGTAGACCGTGCCGGCCGGCGCGGGCGCCATGCCCTTGGTGGTGAGCACGGCCCGACCGACCGACACCGACCGCACCAGGGTCGCGGTGGAGCCGTCGTCCATCGACAGCGACACCTCCTGGGCGTCGTCGGCCGCGAGCACCCGCTCGGCGGCGGTGAGGGTGGGCGCGTCGGCCGACCACGGCTGCCAGAGGCCGAGACCGACGCCGAGCACGGCCAAGACCGAGGCGGCGACGAGCAGCGGCAGCCAGCCGGGTCGGCGTACGGGCTCCGGCCGCGCGATGACGGGCGGCAGCGGCCGCACCGTCGCGATGTCGGCCAGCACCCGGTCGCGTAGGCCCGGCGGCGGGGCGACGGCGGTGTCGTCGGCGAGCAGTGCCGCGGCCTCGCGCAGGCTCTGCACCTCGGCCTGGCAGTCGTGGCAGTCGGCGAGGTGCCGCTCGAAGCGGACCCGCTCGACGTCGTCGAGAGCGTCGACCGCGTAGGCGCCCGTGAGCGCGTGCAGGTCACTCATGCGGAGACACCTCCTACTCCCATGAAGTCTCGTAGTCGGATCAGGCCGTCCCTGATCCGGGTCTTCGCCGTCCCGAGCGGCAGGTCGAGCAGCGTGGCCACCTCGGTGTGCGTGTAGCCGCCGAGATAGCTGAGCTCGATGGCCTCACGCTGCACCGGGGTCAGCTGGGTGAGCGCGTGGCGCACCCGCTTGGCCTCGAGCGAGGCGTGGGCCGCCTCGGCCGTCTGGTCGTGCGCGACGTCGTGGCCCTGCTGCTCGTACGCCGTGTCGCGGCGGCCGGCCGACTCCGCGGCGCGGACCCGGTCGACCGCCCGGCGGTGGGTCAGCGTCAGCAGCCACGAGATCGCGCTGCCCCGGCTCTGGTCGAAGCGGCTGGCGGTCCGCCAGATCTCCAGGAACGCCTCCTGGGTGACCTCCTCCGCCTGGGCCGGGTCGCGCACCACCCGCAGCGCGAGGCCGTAGACCCGGGGCGACGTGGCGTCGTACAGCGCCGCGAAGGCCTGCTGGTCGCCCCGCGCCGACCGGTTGAGCAGCGCCCCCAGGTCGGGGGTGCCGTCGGTTGCGGGCGAGGCGCCACCCTCCGGCGACCCGGTGGGGCCGCCGGAGGGCGTCGGCTCGAGGTGGCTCACGAGGCGAATCCTTGCGTATCTCGCAACCTGGGTGGTGTCGGTCAGGGCATCAGCACGGTGTCGACGACGTAGACGGTCGCGTTGGCGGTCGGGATGTTGCCGCAGAGCACGGCCGCCTTCTCGTCGCCGACGGTGAACTCCTCGCCGGAGCCCATGACCTCGACCATGTCGCCGTTGAGGGTCTCGTGCTCACCGGCGAGCTGGTCGGGGGAGAGCTGGCCGGCCACCACGTGGTGGGTGAGGATCGCGGTCAGCGTCTTCTTGTCCTTGAGCACCGCCTTGAGGGTCTTCGGCGGGATCTTGGCGAAGGCGTCGTCGGTCGGCGCGAACACGGTCAGGCCCTCGGCCGAGTTGAGCGTGTCGACCA
>CAZQCA010000332.1:0-3117 GCA_964591845.1 uncultured Nocardioides sp. | reverse complement strand
CCAGGAAGACCTCGACGAAGCGGAGCATGTCCTCGAGGGGGTGCAGCCGGCCGCCGACCGAGACCACGTTGGAGTCGTTGTGCTCGCGGGCCAGGACGGCGGTCTCCTCGGACCACACCAGCGCCGACCGGACGCCCTGCACCTTGTTGGCCGCGATCTGCTCGCCGTTGCCCGAGCCGCCGATGACGACGCCGAGCGCCTCCACCCCGGCGCGCTGGTCGGCCACCACCCCCTCGGCCGCGCGCAGGCAGAAGACCGGGTAGTCGTCCTGGGCGTCGTAGACGAAGGGCCCGTGGTCGACCGGCTCGTGGCCGTGCTCGGCGAGCCAGCCGAGGAGCCGGTCCTTGAGCTCGAGCCCGGCGTGGTCGGAGCCGACGTGAACGCGCATGCGGGGATCCTCTCAGGCGGCCGATGGCGGCCAGGTCAGGGGTGATGGAGGCGGAGGAACGCCGCGACCTGGCAGAGCACCGGCTCGGCGGCCTCGTAGTCGTCCAGGCGCCGCCAGAAGCCGTGCACCTGGCCGAGCTGTCGGCTCGCGACGACGTGGACGCCGGCCTCGGCGGCACGCCGAGCCAGCTCCTCGCCCTCGTCGCGCAACGGGTCGTGCTCGGCGGTGACCACCATCGTCGGGGGCAGCGAGCCCAGACGCGTGGACAGCAGCGGAGCGAGATCGGGGTGGTCGAAGTCGGCGCGCGACGCGGCGTACTGCTGCCAGTACCAGGCCGCCTCGCGCGGCTCGAAGCCGCCGTGCTCGGGCTCGGCGTACGACGGCCGCGAGCAGGTCGGGTCGAGGAAGGGGTAGATGAGCGCGGCGGCCCGGAAGCGGCCGGCGTGTCGCAGTGCCGCGCCCACCGCGAGGTTGGCTCCGGCACTGTCACCGTGGACGTACGCCGGCCCGTCGAGGCCCCACGACCCGGACTCCCGGGACAGCCAGGCGAGCACCGTGTCGACGTCCTCCACGGCCGCGGGGAACCGGTGCTCGGGCGCCAGGCGGTAGTCGACGCTCAGGACCGCGAGGCCGGCGGCGTTGGCCAGGCGGCGGCACGGTGCGTCGTAGACGTCGACGTCGTGGAAGACGAAACCGCCGCCGTGGAGGTGGACGACCACCCCGGCCGCGACGCCGGCCGGGCGGTAGAGCCGGCACGGCACCCCGTCGGCGTCGAGGTCGACCACCTCGGCGACCTCCTGGCGCGGAGCCCGCGCCGCCTCGACGCGGTTGGCGTGGCGGGCCGCGGCGACGTCGTAGGCGGGGTCGTAGAGCGGCAGCGCACCCGCCGCCGCCTCGACCCGGGCCCGCACCTCGGGGTAGAGCGCCATGGCCCGACCCTAGTGGCGCGCAGCGGCGTCAGGCGCAACCGCCTGCGAGACTGCCCCGGTGGACGAGGAGCTGGTCGAGCGGGTGCTGCGCGCCGTCGAGCAGGTGCCGCCCGGCCGGGTCGTGTCCTACGGCGACCTCGCGGGGCTCGTGGGCGTCGGCCCCCGGCTCGTCGGGCGGATCATGTCCCTCTACGGCAGCAACGTCACATGGTGGCGGGTGACGAGCTCCTACGGCGATCTGCCCGGGCATCTGCACGACGAGGTCCGGGCCCACTGGGCCGAGGAGGGCATCGCCTGGAAGCCCAACGGGCTCGGCTGCCGGATCAAGGTCTACCGCGCGGACCTGACCAAGCTCGCGGACGACTACGAGCGCGCCGTGCGCGGACTGGGTGCGACGGATGCTCGCCGGCGACGGATCAGCCAGGCGAGCACGCCCGGGAAGACGAAGATGTAGAGCGGGAAGGCCCAGTCGACGAACCTCCAGCGCTGGATCGTGAGCAACGTCAGGGCACCGCCGAGCGACACCAGGGCGAAGAACAGCGGATGCTCGCTCTCGGGATGCGACAGCGCCTTGCGCACGGTCGGGATCGCGGCGAGGAAGTCTGCGGCGATGCTCAAGACGATCGCCAGCGCCGCGGAGTCCGTGACCGCCCACAGCACGATCGCGAGTCCCGAGAGCGCGCCGCACCACCAGTCGAACGGCCCGAGCCGCCAGTACGCCGCCTTCGTGGCGTAGGACGCGAGGAGGACGAGCGCCGGGCCCAGCGCGATGCCCAGCGTCATCACCGCACGCAGCCCCACGCCCTCGCGGAGCTCCGCGGCCAGCACGACGGACGGCGCGACCGTCCAGAGCAGCCACGACGCCCGGTTGGGCCGCACCCGCCCCGCGAGCGTCTCCACCACGTAGTGCGCCGTCCCGGCGAGGTTGAGCAGGAGGGTGAGGTAGACGAACCGCTCGTCGATCACGGCGGCCTCACCGGCCCAGGCGCGCGAGCTCCTCGTCGACCACCCCGGGGTCGAGCTTGGTGAAGATCGGCGTCGGCCTGTCCACCCGCGCCCCCACGACCACCGGGCGCGACTCCCAGCGCGGGGTGGCGGAGTAGTCGCCGGTGATCACCGGATAGAAGGCCAGGCCGGCGCCGTGGTCGGGCTCGAGCTCCTCGACGGTCTCGATGCGGGGCATCGGCATGAACTCGCCCTCGCCACCGAGCGCGAGGTGCACCTTGTTGGACGAGTGCGGGAGGAACGGCGAGAGCAGGGTGTTGCAGTCGACCACGCACTGGGCGGCGACGTGGAGCACCGTCGCCAGCCGGTCGCGCTGCGACTCCTCCTTCATCTTGTAGGGCTCGGTGACCGTGAGGTACTTGTTGACCTCGCCGACCACCCGCATCGCCTCCGCGATCGCCGCGCGCTGCCGGTGGCGCTCGATGAGGCCGCCGACGGTCGTGAAGCCCTCGCGTACGGCGGCCAGGACGGCCTCGTCCACGGCCTCCGGCTCGCCACGCGGCGGGATCTCGCCGAAGCTCTTCGCGATCATGGTCGCGGTCCGGTTGACCAGGTTGCCCCACCCGGCGACCAGCTCGGAGTTGGTGCGCTGCACGAACTCCGCCCAGGTGAAGTCGGAGTCGGAGGTCTCGGGGCCGGCCGCCGAGATGAAGTAGCGCAGCGCGTCGGGCTGGTAGCGCGACAGCACGTCGTGGACCAGGATCACGTGCCCCCGGCTGGAGGAGAACTGCTTGCTCTCCATCGTGAGGAACTCGCTCGACACGACCTCGGTCGGCAGGTTGAGGACGCCGTACT
>CAZQCA010000331.1:0-3142 GCA_964591845.1 uncultured Nocardioides sp. | reverse complement strand
TGCGCAGCGTGGTCATCGTCAGCTGCTCGACGGCCTGGATGTAGTTGGCGATCTCGTACGTCGCCGCCACCGGGTCGGTCACCTGGAAGTAGATGACGGTGTCGATCGAGACGACCAGGTTGTCCTCGGTGATCACCGGCTGCGGGGGGAAGCTGACCACCTGCTCGCGCAGGTCGATGATGTAGCGCACCCGGTCGATGAACGGCACCACGATGTTGAGACCCGCGGGGAGCGTCTGCTTGTACTTCCCGAACCGCTCGACGATCGCGGCGCGGGCCTGCGGCACGATGCGCACCGTGCGCCCGAGCAGCACCACCACGAACAGGAAGAGCAGGGCGAGGACGATCAGGCCGGCGAGCTGCGGCATGGCGGGGTCTCCTTCGAGGGACGTCTGCGAACGACTCTAGGCGCGGGCCGTCAGGCCTCGAGCGCCGGGATGGGGTGGACGTAGGCGGTGGCACCGCGGATCTCGAGCACCTCGACGGTCTCCCCGGGCGCGATGCGCAGGGTGTGGTCGTAGGGCTCGGCCGACCACACCTCGCCGGCGAGCTTGATCCGGCCCGGGTGCAGCGACGACACGGCCTCGAGGACGACGCCCTGACGGCCCACGAGCTTGCTGTGCCCGAGCACCAGGTCGGGTCCGCCGTGGAGGCGCTTGACCATCGACGGGCGGACCAGCGCCAGTGCCGCCAGCGACGCACCCGCGGCGGCGAGCATCTGGACGGCGAAGGGCGCCCCCAGCAGGGCCGCCAGCATGCCCACCACCGCTCCCCCGGCCAGCATGATCAGGATCAGGTCGAGGCTGAACATCTCCGCCACGCCGAGCACGATCGCCACTCCGAGCCAGGTCTCCCACAAGTGGTCCCGGACCCAGTCCCAGAACTCCATGTCGCGAGCCTATCCCGGGGTCGCGCTCGCGACCGGCGTCCGGTCGGCCGCGTCGGCGCGGTGTCGCACCTGCCGGCGCGCCGACCAGCGACCGTCGGCACCCGAGAGCAGCAGCGGCATGCCGAACGTCGCCGAGAGGTTCTCGGCGGTGAGCACCCGCTCGAGAGGCCCGGCCGCGACCACGGTGCCCGCACGCAGCAGCAGCGCATGGCTGAAGCCGGGCGGGATCTCCTCGACGTGGTGGGACACGAGCACGGTGGCCGGTGCATCGGGGTCGAGGGCCAGCCGGGACAGCGTCGACACCAGGTCCTCCCGGCCGCCGAGGTCCAGGCCCGCGGCCGGCTCGTCGAGCAGCAGCAGCTCGGGGTCGGTCATCAGGGCGCGGGCGATCTGCACCCGCTTGCGCTCACCCTCGCTGAGGGTGCCGAACGTGCGCTCGGCCAGTGGAGCCACGCCGAGCTCGACCAGCAGGTCGTGGGCCCGGTCGTGGTCGAGCTGGTGGTAGTCCTCGGTCCAGCGCCCGACGACGGCGTACGACGCCGAGACGACGAGGTCGCGCACCAGCTCGTGGCGGGGCACCCGCTCGGCCAGAGCCGCGCTGGTCACCCCGATCCGCGGCCGCAGCTCGAAGACGTCGACGGTGCCGAGCACCTCGTCGAGCACGGCCGCGAGCCCCGATGTGGGGTGCAGCTGGGCCGCCGCCACCTGGAGGAGAGTGGTCTTGCCGGCGCCGTTGGGCCCCAGCACCACCCAGCGCTCGTCCTCCTCGACGGTCCACGTCACCGAGTCGAGCAGCGTCGCCTCGCCCCGCCGGACGGTGACGTCGGCGAACTCGAGGACGGGCGGCATGGGGCCACCCTACCGACCGGTCGACCGGTCGCTGAGGGCCGCCAGGAGCCTCGCGCGACGGGTGATCAGCGGTAGGCGACGATGCCGATGCCGAGGCGCCCGTCCTCGGCGTTGGCCGAGAGCGGGGAGGCGACGGCGCACGCGAGCGCGAGAAGTCCCGCGACCGCGACCAGGACCAGACGAGCCTGCTGGGGTGCCATGACCTCAGGATCGGCCGTCCGTCGTCGGCGCGTGGCCGAATGGCGGATTCTTTACCTTTCGGCGACGTCCCGCCCGCCCGGGCCGGATACCCTCGGCGGCGATGGACGCCACGACCGCGGGGGCCGACCACAGCACCCTGCTCATCACACTGTCGGGCCGCGACCGCCCCGGGGTGACGTCGGCCGTCTTCGACACGCTGTCGGGAGCCGGCGTCGAGGTCCTCGACATCGAGCAGATCGTGCTCCGCGGCAACCTCATCCTGGGGCTGCTGGTCACGGCGCCGCGCGACTGGAAGAGGCTCCGCTCGGCCGTGACGGACACCGCGGCCGCCCTCGACATGCACGTCGAGGTGGAGCGCGGCGTGGGCGACAACCAGGCTCGACGCGCCGGCCGGGCGCACGTCACCGTGATCGGCACCCCACTCAAGGCAGCCGCGTTCGCCGCGGTCGCGGGTCGCATCGCCGACAGCGGGGCCAACATCGACCGCATCGAGCGCATGGCCCGCTATCCCGTGACGGCCATCGACCTGCACGTCTCGGGGGCCGATCCCGAGCGGCTGCGGGCGGTGCTCGCCGCCGAGGCCGCCCGCCAGTCCGTCGACATCGCGGTGCAGCCGGCCGGGCTGCAGCGCCGCGGACTGCGCCTGATCGTGATGGACGTCGACTCCACCCTGATCCAGGGCGAGGTCATCGAGATGCTCGCCGCCGAGGCCGGCTGCGAGCCGGAGGTGGCCGCCATCACCGAGCTGGCGATGCGGGGCGAGCTCGACTTCGAGCAGTCGCTGCGCGCCCGGGTGCAGCTCCTCGCGGGGCTGGACGCGTCGGCGCTCGACCGGGTGTACGACGCGATCGTCCTCACTCCCGGCGCGCGCACCCTGGTGCGCACCGTACGCCGGCTGGGCTACCGGTTCGCCATCGTCTCGGGCGGCTTCAGCCAGATCACCGACCGCCTCGCGACCGACCTCCAGATCCACTACTCGCGGGCCAACGAGCTCGAGATCGTCGACGGGAGGCTGACCGGCCGCATCGTCGGCGAGGTGGTCGACCGCGCCGGCAAGGCCGACGCGCTCCGCGAGTTCGCCGCGCAGGTCGGGCTGCCCACCGACGCCGTGATCGCCATCGGCGACGGCGCCAACGACCTCGACATGCTCAACGCGGCGGGGCTCGGCATCGCCTACAACGCCAAGCCGGTGGTCCAGGACGCC
>CAZQCA010000330.1:0-3181 GCA_964591845.1 uncultured Nocardioides sp. | reverse complement strand
GCCGCCCATCAGCTGGACGTCGAAGTGGCGCTGCCCGATGACCCGCTTGGCCGCCTCGCGGACCGTGGCGAACGCCTCGGGCATGAGGTCGTCGAGGGTCTCGCCCTTCTCGAGGCGCTCCTTGAGCTCGTCGGTCATCGACCGGAGCTCCTCGTCGGTCATCGCGACGAAGTCGTCCTCGATGGCGTTGACGGCGCGGGCGACGGCCTCCAGCTGGCGCAGGATCTTGCCCTCGCCGATGCGGAGGATCTTGTCGAGGATGGCAGGCACGTCCGAAGACTACCCAGCGGAGCCAGGCGCGCGAGAATCGCGCAGGGGCCCCGGGGCCACGAGCACCTCCGGCAGGCCGAGCAGGCTGCCGAGGTCCGCGGCGACCCAGCGGGACCAGGTGCGGCTCACGTGCTGGCCGTCCTGGTAGGTGGCCACCCCGGCGACGACCAGCGGACAGCGCCCGCGCAGACAGACCAGCCGCACGACGTCGACGTACGCCGCCCCGGCGCGTCGCGCGCCCCGGCGTACGGCGGCGTTGACGGTCTGCGACCAGGAGTCGACCCGGGGCGTGCAGTCGGCCATCGTCGCGCCGTCGGCGAGGAGGCAGGCCCCCGGGTCCACGCCGGGATGCGCCACGTCGCCGAGCACCGCCACCCGCGGCCCGAGGGCCCGCACCTCCTCCACCCACTGCTGCACCTCCCGCGTCCACGCCTCGGGCTCGGTGTCGTCGACGAACATCCCCGCCGGGTAGTCGCGGGACGACACGACGACCAGATCGGGGCGCAGGTCGGCGATCGCGTCGTGGGTCCAGGAGCGGTAGTCGGCGCACGCCCCGAAGGACGCGCCGTCCGGCTCGATCCGCTGGTCGAGGCCGTAGGGGGTGCAGCCGTACTTCACCATCGGCACCACCTCGAAGCCCTCCTGTTCGCCGAGTCTCTCCAGCGCGGGGACCCACATCAGGGCGTGCGAGTCGCCGACGACGACCACCCGGCGCCCGGAGTCCGCACGGCCGAGGCGGCACAGGTCGTGGGAGGTCTCCGGGTCCTGCGCCACGCACGGCCTGCCGTAGGACGGCCGGTCGCTGTCGAGCTCGGTGAGGTCGTTGCGGGTGGGATAGGGGATCGGGCCGGCGACGAGTGCCCGGTCGACGGCCTCGGCGAGCGCATCGTGGACCCGGCGGCCGTTGCGGGCCGTCCGCAGCTCCTGCGGCACCGACGCCGGGTCGAAGGAGGCACTCGCCCGGGCGAGCCGCTCGGTCGCCCTCGTCGCCTCGTGCTGCACCACCAGCACCGAGGTCACCGTCATCGCCAGGGCCACCGGCCACAGGGCCAGCGACCGGGGCACCGGCCGCCAGAAGGCACCCGAGCGGAACGGCGCCTCGACCAGACGGTGCGACAGGGTCGCCAGCACCAGCGCCAGCCCGACCAGGGCGACGGGCTCCCCGGCACCGAGCTGGGGCCACCGTCCGGTGCCGAGCAGCAGCACCGGCCAGTGCCAGAGGTAGAGCGAGTAGGACACGTCGCCCAGCCAGGTCATCGGCGGCGCGGACAGCAGCCGGGCGGGCCCCGCCGGCGCGCCGCCCGTGCCCGCCGCGAGCACCAGCGCCGTCGCGAGCACGGGAACGGCGGCCGCCCAGCCCGGGAACGCGGTGCGGACGTCGAAGGCCACGGCGGCGTACGCGATGCCGGTCAGCCCGGCGGCCGCGAGCGGGGCACGCCACCGCGGCGTGACGACGCGGCGACTCGTCAGCACCGCCAGGAGCGCTCCGACGCCGAGCTCCCACGCGCGAGCGGGTGCCGAGAAGTACGCCGCGGCCGGATCGGCGTCCGTCAGCCGGACCGACCACCACCACGAGAGGACGGACGCACCGGCCGCCGCCGCGGCGAGCGGCCACCAGCCGCGTCCCCCGCGGCGGGCGACCCACCAGGCGGCCACGGCGACGAGCAGCGGCCAGCAGACGTAGAACTGCTCCTCCACGCCGAGCGACCAGAAGTGCTGGAGCGGCGAGGGCGGCTGGTCGGCGGCGAAGTAGTCGGTGCCGACCCGTCCGAACCGGACGTTGCCGACGAAGAACGCGGACCACAGGGCGTCGGTGGCCACGTCACGCGCGCGCGGGAGCGGCAGCAGCCACCAGGCGGCGGCGGTCGTGGCGACCAGGGTCACCGTCGCGGCCGGCAGGATGCGCCGCGCGCGACGGGCGTAGAAGGCCCCGATCCGCACCGCGCCGGTGGTGGTGGCCTCCCGGAGCAGCAGCGAGGTGATGAGGAATCCGGAGACCACGAAGAAGACGTCGACCCCGACGTAGCCGCCGCCCAGCAGTCGCAGTCCGGCGTGGTCGAGCACGACCAGTCCGACAGCCACGGCCCGCAGGCCCTGGATGTCCGCGCGCGTCGCCGGACGCCTCTCCCCCGCGTGCTCCCCCACATCGATGGGATGCCGCGGCCGGGCGTTGGGTTGCGGGCACCCGCCGAGCGGTCAGGAGGGCATGGACTCCGCGGGGGCCAGCAGCGGCGCGACTCCCCCCAACCGGCGCCGGAACCGCACGTGCGCCGCCCACCGGTCGAGTGCGTCCCACAGCGTGCGATGGGCCTCCCACGGGAGCGGCTCGGCGCCGCGGCGCCAGGTCTCGCCGAAGGAGACCCAGACCGGCAGCCAGTGGTGGGCGAGGTCCCACTCACCCCCGGCGGCCATCACCAGGCGGCGCCTCAGCTGGAACGCCGCGCGAGGCCCGTCGACGCAGATCGGCGCGGTGTGCACCGGCCACACGCGCAGGTCCAGCGCCATCAGCTCCAGCTCGAGGTCCTCGAGCGCGCGCGGGTCGACCAGCACGGTGGCGACGTTCTCGTGCGGTGCCCTCACAGCAGGCACCGTAGGTCAGGCCCCCGACGCCTGTCACGGGTCGCGGTGAGGGCTCAGCAACGGGCCACGGTGGCGCTCAGCGCGTCCGCGAGGTCCCCGCGCCCCTCCACGACCACGTCCGAGAGGCCGAGCCAGCCGGCGACCTGCCACAGCTCGGCGGCCAGCTCCTCGGCCGTCTCGGGCGGCGCGGCCGGCTCGGCGTACGCGCCGCGCACGAGCAGCCGCCCGGTCGCCCGGTCGGCCTTGAGGTCGACCCGGGCGACGAGGTGCTCGCCGAGCAGGAACGGCAGCACGTAGTAGCCGTGCACCCGCTTGTGGGCCGGCGTGTAGA
>CAZQCA010000329.1:0-3181 GCA_964591845.1 uncultured Nocardioides sp. | reverse complement strand
ACCGCTACGGCTACCAGCCCGACATCATCACCAGCGCCAAGGGGCTGACCTCGGGCTACGCCCCGCTGGGCGCGATGATCGCCACCGACCGGCTGATGGCGCCGTTCCGCGACGGACACAACTCCTTCCTCCACGGCTACACCTTCGGTGGGCATCCCGTGTCGTGCGCGGTCGCGCTGAAGAACCTCGAGATCTTCGAGGAGGAGGGCGTCAACGAGCACGTCCGCGCCCACGAGGGCGCATTCCGCTCGACGCTCGAGCGGCTGCTCGACCTGCCGATCGTGGGCGACGTACGTGGCGACGGCTACTTCTACGGCATCGAGCTGGTCAAGGACAAGGCGACCCGTGAGACCTTCGACGACGACGAGTCCGAGCGCCTGCTGCGCGGCTTCCTGTCGAAGGCGCTCTACGACGCCGGGCTCTACTGCCGCGCCGACGACCGCGGAGACCCGGTCGTCCAGCTCGCCCCACCGCTGATCTGCGACCAGGAGCACTTCGACGAGATGGAGCAGATCCTCCGCGCCGTCCTCGACAAGGCCGCCACCCTCCTCTGACCACGACGCGCCGCTCCGAAGCGCCGGTTCGGGTCAGGAGTCGAAGCCGAGGCCCAGGCGGTCGAGGGTGCGCAGCCAGAGGTTGCGTCGGCCCGCGTTGCCGTCGGCGCGCTCGAGGGACCACCGGGTCAGGTTGATGCCGATCGAGCGGGCCGGCTCGGGCGGGAACGGCAGCGGCCTCTCGCGCACCATGCGCAGCGACGTGCGCTCGGTCTCCTCCCCGTCGAGGAGGTCGAGCATCACGTCGGCCCCGAAGCGGGTCGAGCCGACCCCGAGGCCGGTGTAGCCGAGGGCGTAGGCCACCCGCCCGGCGTACGCCGACCCGTAGAACGCCGCGAACCGCGAGCAGGTGTCGATGACGCCGGCCCACCGGTGGGAGAACCGCACGTCCTCCAGCTGCGGGAAGGTCTCGAAGAAGTGGCGCGCCAGCGTCTCGTGGGTGGGTCCGGCCTGCTCCAGCCTCGGCGCGATCCGGCTGCCGAAGTGGTAGACGGCGTCGTAGCCGCCCCAGAGGATCCGGTCGTCGCGGGTCAGCCGGTAGTAGTGGAACAGGTTGGCCGAGTCGCCCACCCCCTGCCGCCCGCCCCACCCGAGCGAGCGGCGCTGGGTCGCGGTGAGCGGCTCAGTGGCCAGCACGTAGTCGTAGACGGGGACGGTCATCAGCCGCAGCCGCCGCAGCAGCGACGGGAACGCGTTGGTCGCCAGGGCCACGTGGCGGGCCCGCAGTCGCCCGTGGTCGGTTTCGAGCTCGAGCACGGCCCCGTCGTCGCGCAGCTCGGTCACCAGGGTCTGCTCGAAGAGCCGGACGCCGAGCGCCAGGCACGCCTCGCGCATACCCCAGGCCAGCCGGGCGGGCTCCACGAGCGCGACGTCGTCGTGCAGCAGCCCGCCCCGATAGGTGGGTGAGTCGACGAGCGCCCGCGTGGCCTCCGCATCCAGCAGGCGTACGTCGTGCCCGTGCGCCTGCATCTCCTCGGCGGCGCAGGCCAGTCCCTCGACCTCGTGCTCCTGGGTGGCCACGTCGAGCTCCCCGGTGCGCTCGAAGCAGCAGTCGATGCCGTAGCGGGCGACGGTCTCGCCGATCGCGTCGAGGTTCTCGATGCCAAGGCGGTCGAGGGTCTGCAGCTCCTCGGGCCACCGCGCCAGCCCGTTGTGGAAGCCGTGGGTCAGCGAGGCCGCGACGAAGCCGCCGTTGCGGCCCGAGGCCTGCCACCCGCACTCCCCCGCCTCGACGAGCACCACCTCACGGCCGGGGTCGCGCTCCTTGGCACGCAGCGCCGTCCACAGGCCGGTGTAGCCGCCGCCGACCACCACGAGGTCGGCGGTCACCGCGCCGGTCAGCGGCTCGGTCGCGGCCGGTCGCGCCGGGTCGTCGAGCCACAGCACGCTCGGCGAGGCAGCCGCCAGCGACCGGCGTACGACGTCGGGATCGGTCACGGCGAGGGACCCTCAGCCCGCGAGAGCCTTGCGCTGCCGGCTGCTGCGCCACTCACCGAGCAGGACGATCGTGATCGAGACCAGCAGCATCAGGGTGCCGACCACGTTGATCTGCATGGGGATGGTGCGGCGGGAGACACCCCAGACGTACATGGGGAACGTCGTGGTGTTGCCGGCGTTGAGGTTGGTGATGATGAAGTCGTCGAACGACAGCGAGAAGGCCAGCAGCGCCGCTCCCATGATGCCGGGGAAGACCAGCGGGAACGTCACCTTCCAGAACGTCTCGCGCGGTGTGGCGTAGAGGTCCATCGCCGCCTGTTCGAGCGTGTCGTTGAGGCCGGCGAGCCGGGCTCTCACGGTGACCACGACGAACGACAGGCAGAACATGATGTGGGCGATCAGGATCGTCCAGAAGCCGAGCTGACCCGCGAAGCCCGCCGCCACGAAGAGCGCCAGCAGCGAGGACCCCATCACGATCTCCGGCGAGGCCATCGGCATGAAGATCAGCAGGTTCATGCCCGACCGGCCGACGAAGTCGTGCCGCACCAGCGCGAAGGCCAGCAGCGTGCCCAGGACGGTGGAGATCAGCGTGGCACCCAGGCCGATGGTGATGCTGCGGCCGAGCGCGTCGCACATGCTGGGGTCGGTGCAGGGGTGGAGCCAGTTGTCCAGGGTGAACTCGTTGAACTTGTAGACCTTGGACTGCTCACTCGGCGGCTTGTTGAAGCTCATCAGCACGACCACGAAGATCGGGATGAACGTGTAGACCAGCACCCCCAGGCCGAGGATCAGGATGAGGTGCTTGCGGATCCAGCTCACAGCAGCTCCTCCGTCCCCGCGCGGCGCACGTAGACGAGCACCATCGCGACGATCATCAGCATCAGCAGGACCGAGAGGGCTCCCGCCGCGGGGTAGTCGTTGGCATCGGTGAACAGGCTCTGGATCACCGAGCCGATCACCCGGGTGTTGGTGCTCCCGAGAAGCTCGGCGTTGATGTAGTCGCCGACAGCCGGGATGAACGTCAACAGCGTGCCCGACACCACTCCGGGGAGCGACAGCGGCCAGGTCACCTTGAAGAAGCCGGTGATCGGGTTGGCGTAGAGGTCGTTGGAGGCCTCGATCAGCCGGTAGTCGATCTTGTCGATGCTGGCGAACAGCGGGAGCACCATGAACGGCAGGAAGTTGTAGGT
>CAZQCA010000328.1:0-3193 GCA_964591845.1 uncultured Nocardioides sp. | reverse complement strand
GGATTATCCGCCAGTCCTAGATAGTTGTTGGCGCAGAAGTTGAGGGCGTCGCCGTCGGCACCGGCGGCCGTGGCGACCGTGATGTGCGAGGACTGGGGCGAGGTCAGCCGCCGCTCGTGCTTGGTCAGTCCGGCCGCGTCGATCTCGTCGAGGGCGGCGCGCAGGCGGTCGCGTACGTCGGCGTACATGGACGGCTCCTTCAGCTCCAGTCGAGGATCACCTTGCCGCAGTGCCCTGATCCGATGGCGGCGAACGCCTCGGCCCACCGGTCCGCCGGGAAGCGATGCGTGATCACCGAGCGCAGCGCGTCGCGCATCGCCTGGGAGGACTGCAGCATCGAGCTCATCGCGTACCACGTGTCGAACATCTCCCGACCGTAGATGCCCTTGATCGTGAGCATGTGGGTGATCACCCGGCCCCAGTCGATGACGTAGTCGGCGTGCGGGAGGCCCAGCATCGCGACCCTGCCGCCGTGGTTCATGGTGGCGAGCATCTCCGACACCGCCGCCGGCGCCCCCGACATCTCCAGCCCGATGTCGAAGCCCTCCTTCATGCCCAGCGAGGCCATGGCCTCGCGCAGGGACTCGCGCCCCGTGTTGATCGCCAGATCCGCCCCGGCGGCCTCCGCGAGCTCCAGCCGGAAGTCGCTGACGTCGGTGACGACGACGAAGCGGGCGCCGACGTGGCGGGTGATCGCGGTCGCCATCACACCGATCGGGCCGGCGCCGGTGATCAGCACGTCCTCACCGGCGATCGGGAACGACAGGGCGGTGTGGGTGGCGTTGCCGAACGGGTCGAACAGGGCTCCGAGGTCGGGGTCGAGGTCGTCGGGCTGCGCCCACACGTTGCTCGCGGGGATCACCACGAAGTCCGCGAACGCCCCGTCGCGGTTGACCCCGATGCCGACGGTGTTGATGCAGAGGTGTCGCCGGCCGGCGCGGCAGTTGCGGCAGTGCCCGCACACGATGTGTCCCTCACCCGAGACGAGCTGACCGACGCGGACGTGGTCGACGTCGTCGCCGACGGCCACGACCTCGCCACAGAACTCGTGACCGATGACGAGGGGCGCACGCACCGTCGCCGCGGCCCACTCGTCCCACTCGAACAGGTGCAGGTCGGTGCCGCAGAGCCCGGCGCGCAGCACCCGGATCTTGACCTCGTGGGCTCCGGCCTCGGGCTCCGGGACGTCGAGCAGCTCCAGCCCGGGGCCGGGTCGGGTCTTCACCAACGCCCGCATGGCGCTCCTCTCACGACGACGGCGTCTTCACCGTAGCGTCGCGGAGGAGGTGCCGCTGACCCCCGGGTACGGGGCGTCGGTCGCGAGCCGCCGGCCGTCAGCCGCGGTGGAGCAGGCGGCTGAGGAAGCCCCCGCCCCCGGGCTCGTCGGCGTGGCCCTCGCAGCGGCTGCTCTCGGGCACGCGGGCCATGACCTGCTGGACGTGCATGCCGCAGCCGGACCAGGTGGTCTTGCCGCACTTCCGGCACGGGACGGGGTGGCACATGGTGTCTCCTGGAGGTGTGTCGGAGTGTGTGTTCAGTGGGTCAGGCGGCCCGGAGGCCGGGCTCGAGGGGACGTCCGGAGCGTACCCAGGCCGCGACGCCGCCCGCGACGTTCCAGGCGTCGAACCCACGCGCCCGCAAGACCTCGGTCATGGCCCCGCTGCGGTTGCCCGACGCGCAGACCAGGTAGGTCCGGCGGGAGCGGTCGAGCTCGCCGATCCGGGCACCGAGCTGGCTCATCGGCATGAGGATCGAGCCGGGCACGTGGCCGGAGACGAACTCGGCCGGCTCACGGACGTCGAGGACGACGGCGCCGTCCTGCCCGGCGGCGTGCGCGAAGGTGTCGATGTCGACGTTCCACATCGGGTCTGCGTTCTCCTCGAATCGTGTCCTGAATACCCCAGGGGGTATTATTGGTCTGCACGCTAACACCCCCTGGGGTATCCTTCAAATCGAGCGACGAAAGGCGGGTCATGGCCACCACCACCCTCGGGCAGGACAACTTCGAGGCGACGATCAAGGAGCACGACATCGTGCTGGTCGACTTCTGGGCCTCGTGGTGCGGGCCCTGCCGGATGTTCGCCCCGATCTATGAGAAGGCCTCCGAGGCCAACCCCGACATCGTGTTCGGCTCGGTCGACACCGAGGCGGAGCGGGCGCTCTCGTCGGCCGCCGGCATCAGCTCGATCCCGACGCTGATGGCCTTCAAGGACGGCTCGTTGGTCTTCGCCCAGCCAGGTGCCCTGCCCGCATCGGCGCTGGACGAGCTGATCGGCGCCGTCCGGGCGCTCGACATCGACGCCGCCCGCAAGGAAGCCGCGGCCGCACAGCAGTGACCCGCACAGCAGTGACCCGGTCCGTTCCCCCACGCCGACCGGCCGACCGACTCAGGAGGACCCGATGGAGCTCGACCCGCAGGAGATGAGCCACGTCATCAACCGCATCAAGCGGGCCCAGGGTCAGCTGGGTGGCGTGATCAGGATGCTCGAGGAGGGTCGCGACTGCGAGGCGGTCGTCACGCAGCTCGCGGCCGTCTCCAAGGCGCTGGACCGCGCGGGCTTCGCCGTCGTCGCGTCCGGGATGCAGCAGTGCCTCGCCAACCCGTCCGACGACGGTGGGCTCGACGTCAAGAAGATGGAGAAGCTCTTCCTGACGCTGGCCTGAGCGCGGCCGGCGGACTGCCGCGGGTCTGTGGCGCTTGAGTGGACGGAGTACGCCGGCCTCAAGCACCACACCACCGCGCCAGTCGGTCGTCGCCGGCCGGCAGCCGCCCGCCGTCGGCTCAGCCGGCGCAGCAGGCGTGTGCGGCGGCGTCGCCCGAGAAGGTCTGCCCGGAGAAGGTCTGCGAGTCCTCGAGGACCGTGTAGACCTCCCACTCCAGGCGGTCCGGGGTGTCCTGCACCCAGAACTTCTCCTGCCGCGCATAGCAGCAGGTGCTCTCGGCCTGTTCGCTCGCGGACAGGTCGGTGCCGCCGATCCTGGCCGACCAGGCGCTCACCGCGTCGACGTCCTCGACCTCGACGCCGAGGTGGTTGATGGTGCCCCCCTGGCCCGGGGCCTCGAACAGCACCAGCTTGAGCGGCGGCTCCGCGACGGCGAAGTTGGCATAGCCGGGACGCCGCTTGGCGGGCTCGGTGCCGAAGAGGCGCGAGTAGAACGTCACGGCGCCCTCGAGGTCGTCGACGTTGAGGGC
>CAZQCA010000327.1:0-3195 GCA_964591845.1 uncultured Nocardioides sp. | reverse complement strand
GCTCCTTGGCGGCCATCTCCTCGCGGCCACCGTCGGAGAACGCCGTCGCGGCCTCGCGGCGCTTCTTGGCCTCGGTCGACAGGACGCCGATCACGTCGTCGTCGGACAGCTCGCGCGCCTCCTTGCCGGCCACCTCCGCGTTGGTGATGGCGGTGAGCACCATCCGCAGCGTCGACGCGCGGACCTCGTCGCGGGACTTCATGGCGGCGGTCAGGTCGGAGCGGAGCCGGTCCTTCAGGGCACTCATGGCGCCCATTGTGGCAGCCTTGCCGCGTGGGACTCATCGGGATTGCGGGCCGGCTGCTCGGCCTCGGGGCGGCCGCCGGCACCGGCCTGACGGCGTACGCCGCCTGGGAGGCGCGGCAGTACACCCTGCGCCGGGTGACGGTGCCGCTGCTGCCCGCCGGCGCCGACCCGCTGACCTTGCTGCACCTCAGCGACCTGCACGTGACGCCCGGCCAGCGACGCAAGCTCGACTGGGTGCGCGGCCTGGGCGACCTCGAGCCCGACCTGGTGGTGACCACCGGCGACTTCCTCGCGCATGCGGACGCGGTGGACCCGGTGCTCGCGGCCTACGACGAGCTGCTCGAGCGGCCCGGCGTCTTCGTGTTCGGCTCCAACGACTACTTCTCGCCGCTCCTCAAGAACCCCCTGCGCTACGTCATGCCCGACGACGGGCGGCGCAACACGTCGGCGCCGCCGCTTCCGTGGCCCGACCTGCGCGACGGCCTCACCAAGCGCGGCTGGCTCGACCTCACCAACGACCGGTCCGAGCTCGTCGTGGGCGACCTGCGGGTCGCGTTCGCCGGCGTGGACGACCCGCACCTGGGCTACGACCGGCTCGACCTGGTCGCCGGGCCCGCCGACGCCTCGGCCGACCTGCGGCTGGCGGTGAGCCACGCGCCGTACCTGCGGGTGCTCGACCAGTTCGCGCGCGACGGCTACGACGCGATCATCGCGGGCCATACCCACGGCGGCCAGGTCTGCCTCCCGTGGGTGGGCGCGCTCACCACCAACTGCGACCTCGACAACGCGCGTGCCAAGGGGCTGCACCGGCATCCCGCGGACTCCGCGCCCGGCGACGACGGCTCGTCGTGGCTGCACGTCTCCGCCGGCCTCGGCACCTCGCCGTACGCCCGGATCCGGGTCGCCTGCCGTCCCGAGGCCACCCTCCTCACGCTCACCCCTCGCTGACGCGAGAACCGATTTCTGAGGGCCGCTCGGGCTCGGGTATGCTCGCGCAGGTTGTGGGGCCCGCCCCGCATCGGGCTGTGGCGCAGTTTGGTAGCGCGCTTCGTTCGGGACGAAGAGGCCGCAGGTTCAAATCCTGTCAGCCCGACTCTTTGGTCAGAGTGACACTCGGTGCACCCCGGCGTGCACCGCGATGCGGTGTCAGCGGGACGAAGCGACCAGCTCGGCGATCTGCACGGTGTTGAGGGCGGCGCCCTTGCGCAGGTTGTCGTTGCTGACGAAGAGCGCGAGCCCGCGGTCGCCGTCGACGCCCGGGTCCTGCCGGATGCGGCCGACGTACGACGGGTCCTTGCCGGCTGCCTGCAGCGGCGTGGGGATCTCCGACAGCTCGACACCCGGCGCGGCCGCGAGAAGCTCCTGAGCCCGGGCGACGGTCATCGGCCGCGCGAACTCGGCGTTGATCGCGAGCGAGTGACCGGTGAAGACCGGCACCCGCACGCACAGCCCCGAGACGCGCAGATCGGGGATGCCGAGGATCTTGCGCGACTCGTTGCGCAGCTTCTGCTCCTCGTCGGTCTCGCCCAGGCCGTCGTCGACGATCGAGCCGGCCAGCGGGAGCACGTTGTAGGCGATGGTGCGGGCGTACTTCGCCGGCTCGGGGAACGCGACCGACTCGCCGTCGTAGGCCAGCTCGCGTGCCTTGTCTCCGGCAGCGGCGACCTGGGTCGCCAGCTCGTCGACGCCGGCGACGCCGGAGCCCGACACCGCCTGGTAGGTCGACGCGATCAGCCGCACCAGCCCCGCCTCGTCGTGGAGCGGCTTGAGCACCGGCATCGCGGCCATCGTTGTGCAGTTGGGGTTGGCGATGATGCCCTTGCGCGCCTCGCGGATGGCCTCGGGGTTGACCTCCGAGACCACCAGCGGCACGTCGGGGTCCATCCGCCAGGCCGAGGAGTTGTCGACGACGGTCACGCCGGCGGCCGCGAAGACGGGGGCCAGCGCGCGCGAGGTCGTGGCGCCCGCCGAGAAGACCGCGATGTCGAGTCCCGACGGGTCGGCGGTCGAGGCGTCCTCGACGACGACCTCGCGGTCGCCGAACGGCAGGACCGTGCCGGCCGACCTGGCGGAGGCGAAGAACCGCACCTCGTCGATCGGGAAGCCACGCTCGAGCAGGATCTGCCGCATCGCGACGCCCACCTGCCCGGTGGCGCCGACGACGCCGACTCGTACGCCGGCCATCAGCGACCACTCCCGCCGTAGACGACCGCCTCGACCTCGTCGGCGTCGAGGTCGAAGGCGGAGTGGGTGGCGAGCACCGCCGCGTCGACCTGCGCCTCGTCGACGATGACCGAGATCCGGATCTCGGAGGTCGAGATCATCTCGATGTTGACGCCGGCGGCGGCGAGCGCGGAGAAGAACTTGGCGGTGATGCCGGGGTGGGAGCGCATTCCCGCTCCGATGAGCGAGACCTTGCCGATCTGGTCGTCGTAGAGGAGCTTGTCGTAGCCGACCTCGTCCTGGATGCGGGCCAGCGCGCTCATCGCCGTCTGACCGTCATCGCGCGGCAGCGTGAACGAGATGTCGGTCAGCCCGGTGGCGGCGGCGGAGATGTTCTGCACCACCATGTCGAGGTTGACCTCGACGGCGGCGAGCGCCTCGAAGATGCGCGCGGCCTCACCGACCTTGTCGGGCACGCCGACGACGGTGATCTTGGCCTCGCTGCGGTCGTGGGCGACCCCGGCGATGATCGGCTGTTCCATGGGCTCTTCTCCCTCGGGCGGGCTGGGCACGATCCAGGTGCCCTCCTTCGTGGAGAAGGAGGAGCGCACGTGGACCGGGACGTCGTAGCGCCGCGCGTACTCCACGCAGCGCAGGTGGAGGACCTTGGAGCCGCTGGCGGCCATCTCGAGCATCTCCTCGTGGGAGATCCGGTCGAGCTTGCGGGCCAGCGGAACGACGCGCGGGTCGGCGGTGAAGACGCCGTCGACGTCGGTGTAGATCTCG
>CAZQCA010000326.1:0-3224 GCA_964591845.1 uncultured Nocardioides sp. | reverse complement strand
CCCCGGGTCGGCCTGGGCAGGTCCCGCGCCCGCCCCCCCCCGCCCACCCCCCCCCCCCCCCCCCCCGTCGGTCACGGCGGTGGTTCGCAGCATCGTCCGCCGCCGTGGGTCGTGGTCGAATCTGTGACGCAGCGGGTCAGGTCGTCAGCCACGAGATGGTGACGGCGAGGCCGTTCGCGATCGGGTTGATGACGGCGAAGGCGAGCCCGACGAGCCCGAACACCCGTGCCGCCCCATCGAGCGGCGTGCGTCCGCGGGTCAGGCCGGCCAGGGCGGCCGCTGCGGCCCCGAGCAGCGCCGGCATCCCGCACCAGAAGAACGCCAGCGACGGGACCGTGAGCACGCCGATCACCATGGCTCCGACTCTTCGCTGCCGCCGGGAGGTGAGACGGGCGACGGTGGCGACCGACACCACCAGCCCGAGCGTGCCGAAGCCGAGCACGCCGGCGAGCTGCTGGCCCAGCGACCGCGGCTGGTCGCCGGAGCCGGTGTAGCCGAAGGCCATCTCCGCGACGATGCTCAGCGACATCCCGATGACGCAGATGCCATAGGCGATGACGACGAGCACCCCGTAGCGCGGGATCCGGGTGCCAGGGGAGGTGCTGGCCGGGACGTCGGTGGTGGTCATTGTTCCTCCTGCGGACAGCTGTCGTGGACTGCCCACCACGGTCCGGCCTCGGACGTCCCAGGGGCGAGGCCTCGCGGTCCCGCGCGGTCCCGCATCCGTCCCGCGACGGTCCCGCGGACGTCCGATGGCCTTCCGGCCGTCCCGGAGTGCCCGGATACTGCTCCCATGAGCACAGTGTCGACCCCGCGGCCCGTGGTGTCACCGGAGGCCGCGCGACCGGCCCCGGTGTCCGGTGCCGTGCTCGTCGGGATGGCCGTGCTCGCGCTGGGCGTGCTGCCGGTGCTGTTCGTGCTGCCGCACGACCGGGTCGTGCTCGACGCCAACCTGCCGCTCCTCGCCTGGCTGCCGCTGGGCCTGGCCGGTGTGCTCGTGCTGGACCGGTCGGGGACCACGCCGACGGGCTGGGCCGCCGCACTGGTGGCCGCTGGCGCGCCTCTGGCGATGCTGCTGACGAGCCTCCCGGCCGAGGAGGCGACCGTCGCCTCCGGGCCTGGATGGCTGCTGCCGCTGCTCGCGGTTGCCGCCGCCGCGCTCCCGGCCGAGGGGCGTGCGGCGCGGCGGTGGCGGCTGTGGATCGTCCTGTGGTCCGTGGCGGCCGTCGTGGTGTCCTACGCCGCCTGGGCCCTGGGGTCGCCGACGACCTTCGGGGTGGTGGCGGCTCTGGGCCTGCTCGCAGTCGCGGGAGCCGTGGCCGGATCGGCGCTGGCTCCGGCTCCGCGGCCCCCGCTCGAGCCGCTGCTCGACGCCGGCCTGCTGCTCGGGGTGCTGGCAGCGGGGGTTGCTGCCGGAGGCATCGTGTGGTCCTTCGCGGTCCACGAGCGGATCTTCGGAGCCGAGGTGGTGGGTGCGTTGGCCGCGGCCGTGACGCTGATGCTGGCCACGCCGGCTGCGGTGTTCCTGCGCCGCACCCTTCTCGCACGTCGCTACGGCACCGGGCTGCTGTCGCCACAGGACCTCGCCTTGCTCACCGGCGACCTGGCCGGTCGGGGAGATCCCCGCACCCTGCTCGCCACGGCCAACGAACTGGTCGCGGCCGCGAGCGGGGCCGAACGTGTCGAGATCGTCCTCGACGACCCTGACGAGCGGGCTGGTTGGACGTCCCTCCCGCTCGTCGTGGGAGAGGAGCGCGTGGGCACGATGTGCGTCCGCCCGCGGGATCCCGAGGGCCTCGAGGCACGCCAGGAGCTCGTCGTCCGGCAGCTCGCGCCGACAGTCGCACTCGCCGCCCACGCCGTCGAGCTCGCGGTCCAGGCCAAGCACGCGCACAACCAGGTGATCGCCGAGCGCCAGAGCGAGCGGGCCCGGATCCTCGCCGACCTCCACGACGACCTGGGACCGGCCCTGGCCGGGATTGGCATGCGCGTGGAGGCGGCTCGGGCGACGGGTGTGGCGGTGGACCTCGGCGCGCTTGCCACCGACCTCGCCGCCTGCCGGGCCGACCTGCGGCGCATCGTCTCCGCTCTCAGGCCCGAGCCCTTGGTGTCCGCCGACCTCGACCGTGCGCTCGCTGCGCTCGTCACCTCCTTCCGGACCGACGACGGACCAGCAGTCACCATCGACGCCAGGGTCGGCGAGCAGGTCGACGGAACCCACGCGATCGTGGCCTACCGATGTGTCGCCGAGGCTGTCACCAACGCGCTGCGGCACGCCGGCGCGAACCATGTCGGCGTACGCGTCCAGCAGACCGAGGACGCGCTGACCGTGACCGTGGTGGACGACGGGCGCGGTACCCCCGTGGTCCCGGGTGTCGGGCTCACCTCGATGGCGGCCCGGGCCAGGGAGGTAGGGGGTCGGCTCGACATCGGCCCAGCCGAAAGCGGCGGGCTCCGGGTGATGCTGGTCGTACCGCGGCGGTCGGCGTGATCGGCGTGGTGGTCGTCGACGATCACCCCATCGTGCTCGCCGGCCTCTCCGCGCTCGTGGATGCCGACCCGCAGATGGCGGTGGTCGGCACGGCCGGCACCGCGACCGAGGCGCTCAAGCTCCCCGACCACCTCTCGCCCGACGTCTGCGTCCTCGACCTGAACCTGCCCGACGGGGACGGGGTCACCCTTGGCCTACGGCTCAGGGAGCGCTGGCCCGCCACACGCCTGGTCATCCTGACGATGGCTCGCGAACCCGCCACTGTGCTACGCAGCCTCGCCCAAGGTGTCGACAGCTACCTCGTCAAGGACGCCCCGCCCGAGGAGCTGCTGGGCGCGATCCGCGCCACCGCAGCAGGTGCGGTGGTGCTCAGCGCGGGGGCGAGCGCATCGGTGCGCGTCGCCGCCTCCTCCGTGCCCGACGTGGACATGCTCGCGCGCCTCGACACGCGTGATCGGGAGATCCTCGGCCTCCTGGCGCAGGGGCTCACCACCCAGCAGGTCGCCGGGCGTCTCTTCCTCGCGCCCAAGACGGTCCGCAACCGGGTCTCCGAGATGCTCGCCAAGCTCGGCGTCGAGACCAGGGAGGACGCGGTCGCGATGGCGCGGGCGGCAGGTCTGGGCTGGTAGTCGCACGGTGACGGTGCTGGGTCGCGGAGCGACCCGGTGCGGGATCGTTACGCGGAGCGTGACCACAGCGGGATCGTCACGCGGAGCGTGACCACAGCGGGATC
>CAZQCA010000325.1:0-3229 GCA_964591845.1 uncultured Nocardioides sp. | reverse complement strand
GCGACGCCCAGGTCGGACGCGGCCTTGAGGTGGTCGCCCGCGAGGATGCCGAGACCGCCGGAGTACTGCGGCAGCACGTGGGTGATGCCGAACTCGGGCGAGAAGTAGCCGATCGCCTGCGGCACGTCGGCGCCGCCGCGACGGTGGTACCACCGCTCCTCCGAGAGGTACGCCGTGAGGTCGTCGCGGGCCGCGCCGAGCGCGGCCAGGAAACCCTCGTCGCCCGCCAGCTCCTCGAACCGGGCCCGCTTCACCGTCCCGAGCAGGCGCACCGGGTCGTGGTTGACCTGCTCCCACACCTCCGGGTCGACGGACCGGAACACGTCCTGCGTCGGCGGGTGCCACGACCAGCGCAGGTTGGCCACGAGCTCGCCGAGGGGCTCGAGCTGCGGGGGCAGGACGGGACGGACGGTGAATCGACGGATCGCTCGCACGACGTGACCGTAACGCGAAACATTGGATCGTTCCAAGCCCTCTCGGCGCGCCGGTCGCGAAATCACCGCCGTCCGCCCGTCCAGTCCTCGGCCCACTCGTGGACCGCCTTGCGCCGCGGACGGGAGTTCGCAAGGGTTGCCGCATGGTCGGCCGCATTCCCGTCATGGACGTGACCCCCCTCGTCGACCGTGGTCGGCTGCCCGCCAAGGCCACCGTCGGCGAGCCCTTCCCCGTCACCGCGCGCGTCTTCCGCGAGGGCCACGACCAGCTGGCCGCCGAGGTGGTCGCGACCGGTCCCGACCGCAAGCGCCGCGACCCGGTCCGCATGGAGCTCGACCCGTGGGCTCCCGACCTGCACCGCGCCTGGGTGACGCCCGACCTGGAGGGCGAGTGGACCTTCGAGATCCAGGCCTGGTCCGACCCGCTGGCCACGTGGGAGCACGACGCCGGGCTCAAGATCCCCGCCGGCGTCGACGTCGAGCTGATGTTCACCGAGGGCCGCCTGCTCCTCCAGCGGGTCCAGCGGTCGCTGCCGCGCAAGGACGAGCGGTGCCGCGAGGTCGTCAGAGCCGCGATCGACGCGGCCAAGGACAAGAAGCGCCCCGTGGAGGCGAGGCTGGCCGCGCTCCAGTCGCCCGAGGTCCTCGCGCTCATGCGCGAGCACCCGCTGCGCGAGATGGTCTCCGTGGAGGGCCCGTTCCCGGCGTACGCCGACCGCCGGCGCGCCCTCTACGGCAGCTGGTACGAGTTCTTCCCCCGCTCCGAGGGCGCGACCCGCGACCCCGAGTCCGGCGCCGTCACCAGCGGCACGTTCCGCACGGCTGCGAGGCGCCTGGATGCCGTGGCCGCGATGGGCTTCGACGTGATCTACCTGCCGCCGATCCACCCGATCGGCGAGGTCAACCGCAAGGGGCCCAACAACACCCTCACCCCCGGCCCGGACGACACCGGCTCGCCGTGGGCGATCGGCAGCAAGGACGGGGGACATGACGCCGTCCACCCGGCGCTCGGCTCGTTCGCCGACTTCGACGCCTTCGTGGCGCGCGCCCGCGAGCTGGGGCTCGAGGTCGCCCTCGACCTCGCGCTGCAGGCGGCCCCCGACCACCCGTGGGTCGAGAGCCATCCCGAGTGGTTCACCACCCGCGCCGACGGCACGATCGCCTACGCCGAGAACCCCCCGAAGAAGTACCAGGACATCTACCCCGTCAACTTCGACAACGACCCCGAGGGCATCCGCGCCGAGGTGCTGCGGATCGTGCGGCTCTGGATGTCGCACGGCGTGCGCATCTTCCGGGTCGACAACCCGCACACCAAGCCGGTGGCGTTCTGGGAGTGGCTGCTGGGCGAGGTGCGCCGCACCGACCCCGACGTGGTCTTCCTGTCCGAGGCGTTCACCAAGCCGCCGATGATGCACGCGCTGGGCTCGATCGGCTTCCACCAGTCCTACACCTACTTCACCTGGCGCAACTCCAAGAGCGAGCTCGAGGCCTACCTGTGGGAGCTCTCCCACGAGTCCGACCACCTGATCCGGCCCAACCTCTTCGTCAACACCCCCGACATCCTCCACGCGTTCCTGCAGTACGGCGGCCCGGCCGCGTTCAAGATCCGGGCGGCCGTCGCGGCGACCGGGGCGCCGAGCTGGGGCGTCTACGCGGGGTTCGAGCTGTTCGAGCACGTCGCCGTGCGGCCCGGGAGCGAGGAGTACCTCGACTCGGAGAAGTACCAGATCCGGGTCCGCGACTGGGCCGGCGCCGAGGAGAGCGGCCACACGCTGGCGCCGTACCTCACCCGGCTCAACCAGATCCGCCGCGCCCACCCGGCGCTGCAGCTGCTCCGCAACCTGACGGTCCACCGCAGCGACGACGACGCGATCCTGGTCTTCAGCAAGCGCGCGGGCGACGACATCGTCATCGTCGTCGTCAACGTCGACCCCCACGGCGCCCGCGAGACCACGATCCACCTCGACATGCCGGCGCTCGGCATGGACTGGCCGGAGACCTTCGTGGCCCACGACGAGATCACCGGCGAGAGCTGGACCTGGAACGAGCACAACTACGTGCGGCTCGACCCCCACGTCGAGCCCGCCCACGTGCTCACCGTCCGGAGGACCGGATGACCGCGACGGACGCCGGCTCGTCCGCTGCGTCCGCCGACGGGCTCCCGGTGGAGCCGGAGTGGTTCAAGAGGGCGGTCTTCTACGAGGTCCTGGTGCGGTCGTTCCGCGACTCCAACGGCGACGGGGTCGGCGACTTCCGCGGGCTGATCGAGAAGCTCGACTACCTCGCCTGGCTCGGGGTCGACTGCCTCTGGGTGCCGCCGTTCTTCGCCTCTCCCCTGCGCGACGGCGGCTACGACGTCGCCGACTACGTCAACATCCTCCCCGAGGCCGGGACCGTCGAGGACTTCCAGGCGTTCGTCGAGGCTGCTCACGACCGCGGCATCCGCGTGATCATCGACTTCGTCATGAACCACACCAGCGACGCGCACCCGTGGTTCCAGGCGTCGCGCAGCGACCCCGAAGGGCCCTACGGCGACTTCTACGTGTGGTCCGACACCGACGACCTCTACTCCGAGGCGCGGATCATCTTCGTCGACACCGAGCCGTCCAACTGGACCTGGGACCCGGTCCGGCAGCAGTACTTCTGGCACCGCTTCTTCAGCCACCAGCCCGACCTGAACTTCGACAACCCCGCCGTCCACGACGCCATGCTCGAGGCGCTGTCCTTCTGGCTCGACATGGGCCTGGACGGCTTCCGGCTCGACGCCGTGCCCTACCTCTACGAGCGTCCGGGCA
>CAZQCA010000324.1:0-3232 GCA_964591845.1 uncultured Nocardioides sp. | reverse complement strand
GCCCATCGCGCAGCCGAGGACGAAGACCAGGAGCACGAAGGGCAGCAGCGCCATCGAGTAGCCGAGGTGCTGCGTCTCCGACCCGTCGGGGTGGGCGATCACGATGTGACCGTTGGGCATCATCAGCACACCGGTCACGACCACCATCACGCCGAACGTCCAGTAGAGGACCCGCCGGGCACCGAAGTGGTCGGAGAGGGAGCCCCCGACGGGACGCAGCAGCGACGCCGGGAAGATGTAGGACGCCGTGAGGTACGCCGCTGTCTGCAGGCTGACGTCGAAGTTGTCCATGTAGTACGTCGGCAACCAGGCCGCGAGGGCGACGTACGCCCCGAAGAAGGCGACGTAGTACAGGCTGAAGCGCCACACGCGCATGTGCCGCAGCGGCGCCAGCTGCCGGCTCAGCGACTGTGACCGCCCGGGGGCGCGGTCGTGGTGCGGGGCGAGGGTCCAGGTCGCGACGGCCATGGCCAGCAGCAGCACGGCGTAGACGACCGGGATGAACCGCCATCCCCCGGGGAAGATCCCGAAGTAGGTCACGCCGACGGTCGTCCCCGCGATCAGCGGGGGGCCGATGAACTTCGTCACCGAGGCACCCACGTTGCCGGCGCCGAAGAGGCCGAGGGCGAAGCCCTGGTGCTCACGTGGCTGCCACGCCGAGTTCCAGGCGATGCCCGAGCTGAACGAGTTGCCCGCGAAGCCGACGAAGAACGCCAGCACCAGCAGCATCGCGTAGGAGTCGGCGCGGGACACGAGGTACGACGCGAGCGCCGAGGCGAGCAGCAGGAACGTCATCACCTTCCGGCCACCGATGCGGTCGGTGACCATGCCCGCCGGCAGCCGCCACATCGACCCGTTCAGGACGGCGACGGCGATGATCCACGAGAGCTGGACCTCGCTGAGCCCGAACTCCTCGGTGATCGGCTTGCCCAGGATGCCGAACATCAGCCAGGCCGCGAACATCAGCGTGAACGCCACCGTGGACAGGATCAGGACCCGGGTGGCGCCCGACCGGTCGGAGGTCCCCCCGAGGCTGGTCTCCGGCTGGGGCGGCGGTGTGGCGGCGGGCTGGCCGGGCGCGGTCGACATGCGTGCTCCTGGATTGATGGAGTCGAGCCCTATATATTCGTCGACATCGGACGCTACTCGTGGGCAGGGGGGCTGTCCACTCGCGCAGACGAGACGTTTATTACAGGAACTGCATCCTCTTTATGGTGCGATTTGGACTAGTGCTGCAACAGGGAGGTTGTGCCATGGTGAAGCGTGTGAGTGGTCAGGCAGCCGACGCGGTCGACGCGGGAGCTGCCCTCCTGGCCTCTCCGGTCCGCCGGGCGATCGTCGAGTCGCTGGAGCGCTACCAGGCCGACGCCTCCGGAGAGGAGCCCGCCTCCGTGGGTGGGAGGACGGCCGCTCAGCTCGCCGAGGAGCTGGGCCTGCACGTGACCACGGTGCGCTTCCACCTCGACCAGCTCGAGGTCGCGGGGCTGGTCCTGTCGCACTTCACGACCGTGTTCGGCGTCGGTCGCCCCCGCAAGGTGTACGCCCTCGCGCCGTCCTCGGCCGAGCCCGACCGCACCGCCTCGCACCTGAGGTTGCTGGCCGGCCTGCTGTCGGCGTCGTTCAGCTCCGACCTCACCCCTGAGGAGGCTGGCGAGCGGTGGGTGCGCGAGCACGTCGAGCTGCCCACGAGCGCCCCCGCTGCCACCCCAGGCGCCTGGCTGACCAAGCTCGGCATGCTCATCGACGTCCTCCAGCGCTGGGGCTATACGCCGAACCTGACGACGACCGACGGCGGCCGTGCCTGCCGCATCGACCTGGTCGACTGCCCGTTCATGGATCTGGCCCGCGCCAACCCGGAGGTGGTGTGCGGGATTCATCGCGGCCTGGTTAAGGGGGCGATGGAGCAGTTGGGCGAGCGGCAGGTCGAGGTGTCGCTGCAGCCGTTCGTGGGTCCGAGCCTGTGCCACGCCCACGTCAGCACGCACCAGCCTTTCGAGTCCCCCGAGGAGTCGCCCGATGAGTCTTGAGAGCCCTCTGCAACGCAGTCTCATCTCGGGGCGCCGGTTCTTCACCAAGGCCGAGACCTCCACAGACGACCGGGCCATCTACAAGAAGGGCGGTCGCGAGGGGGACGTCTTCTACCGCGACCGCTGGAGCCACGACAAGGTGGTGCGCTCGACCCACGGGGTGAACTGCACCGGGTCGTGCTCGTGGAAGGTCTACGTCAAGGACGGGATCATCACGTGGGAGGCGCAGCAGACCGACTACCCCAGTGCCGGCGCCGACCGGCCGGAGTACGAGCCGCGAGGCTGCCCGCGCGGGGCCGCCTTCTCCTGGTACACCTACAGCCCCACCCGGGTGCGGTACCCCTACGTCCGCGGGGTGCTGCTGGAGCTGTTCCGCGCCGCCAAGGAGACCTACGGCGACCCGGTGGTCGCGTGGGGATCGATCGTCCAGGACCCCGACCAGGCGCGCGCCTACAAGAAGGCGCGCGGCAAGGGCGGGCTGGTGCGCGCCACCTGGGACGAGGTCGCCGAGATCGTCGCCGCCGCGCACGTCTACACGGTCAAGCGTTGGGGGCCGGACCGGATCGCCGGCTTCAGCCCCATTCCGGCGATGTCGCCGGTCTCGTACACCTCCGGCGCCCGCTTTCTGGAGCTCATCGGCGCGCCGATGCTCTCGTTCTACGACTGGTACGCCGACCTCCCGAACGCTTCGCCGCAGATGTTCGGCGACCAGACCGACGTCCCGGAGTCCGGCGACTGGTGGGACGCCGGCTACCTCGTCATGTGGGGCTCCAACGTTCCGACGACCCGCACCCCCGACGCGCACTGGATGACCGAGGCGCGCTACCGGGGACAGAAGGTCGTGGCGGTGGCGCCCGACTACGCCGAGAACGTCAAGTTCGCCGACGAGTGGGTCACTCCGGCGCCGGGCACCGACGGCGCGCTCGCGATGGCGATGGGCCACGTGATCCTCCAGGAGTACTTCGTCGACTCGCTGCCCGACTTCTTCGCCGACTACAACAAGAAGTTCACCGACCTGCCCTACCTGATCGCCCTCGAGCCGAGCGATCCCACCGACGGCTCCAGCGCCTGGCGTCCCGGGAAGTACCTCGTTGCCGGCGACATCGACCACACCGAGGGCGGCACCGAGAACCAGATGTGGAAGCCGGCGGTCCTCGACGCGTCGACCGGCGAGGTCCGCATCCCTCGCGGCTCGATCGGGCACC
>CAZQCA010000323.1:0-3253 GCA_964591845.1 uncultured Nocardioides sp. | reverse complement strand
CCGGTCGTTCATAATCTACATTATCGCGATGGTGGGCGAGACCAACCGCGCCCCCTTCGACCTCCCCGTGGCCGAGGGCGAGCTGGTCGGTGGCTTCCACACGGAGTACTCCAGCCTCAAGTTCGCGCTGTTCTTCCTGGCCGAGTACATCAACATGGCCACGGTCTCCGCGGTGGCGACGACGCTCTTCCTGGGCGGCTGGCACGCGCCCTGGGGCATCGTCAACGTCTGGCCGGGGGCCGACGAGGGCTACTGGCCACTGCTCTGGTTCTTCGGCAAGGTCTTCCTCTTCATCTTCCTGTTCATCTGGCTGCGCGGGTCGCTGCCCCGGCTGCGCTACGACCAGTTCATGGCGTTCGGGTGGAAGCGGCTGATCCCGATCTCGCTGCTGTGGATCCTGGCGGTCGCCACGATCAAGCTCGCCAAGAACAACGGCGGCTTCGACACCCGCACCGTGCTCTACGGCGTGGTCGCCGCGCTCGTGCTCTTCCTGGTGCTGTCGTTCTTCGGCGACCGCGGTGGCGAGGCCGAGCACGAGGAGGCCGAGCCGGGCGACGCGTTCGCCGGCGGCTACCCCGTGCCCCCGATGCCGTCGGGTGGCGCCGTCCGCGGTGCGGCCGCGCCGCTGGCCTTCGGGATCTCGGTCGCCGATCGCGCCGACAGTCCCTCCGTCACGACCTCCGAAGAGGAGAGCTGATGAGTGAGTCCAAGTCGCTCAAGGAGCAGTTCTGGGACCCGGTGGCCGGGTTCGGCGTCACCTTCCGGACGATGTTCAAGAAGGTCGTCACCGAGCAGTACCCCTTCGAGAAGCTGCCGACCGCGCCCCGCTTCCACGGCCGGCACCAGCTCAACCGCTGGCCCGACGGTCTCGAGAAGTGCATCGGCTGCGAGCTGTGTGCGTGGGCCTGCCCGGCCGACGCCATCTATGTCGAGGGCGCGTCCAACACCGAGGACGAGCGGTTCAGCCCGGGGGAGCGCTACGGCCGCGTCTACCAGATCAACTATCTGCGCTGCATCCTGTGCGGCCTGTGCATCGAGGCCTGCCCCACCCGCGCGCTCACGATGACCAACGAGTACGAGCTGGCCGACGACAACCGGGCCGACCTCATCTACGAGAAGAGCGATCTGCTGGCCCCGCTGCTGCCGGGGATGGAGCAGCCGCCCCATCCGATGCGGCTGGGCGACGACGAGGGCGACTACTACCGCGGCACCTTCTCCGGCGCCGCGGCCGCGGGTGACGAGGTGGCCCGCTGATGACCGCCTTCTGGATCCTCGCCCCGATCATGGTACTCGCCGCGCTCGGCATCCTCTTCGTCCGCAAGGCGGTGCACGCGGCCCTGCTGCTCGCGGTCGTGATGATCAGCCTCGCCATGCTGTACGCCGTCCTCGAGGCGCCGTTCCTCTTCGCGGTGCAGATCATCGTCTACACCGGTGCGATCCTGATGCTCTTCCTGTTCGTGCTGATGCTGGTCGGCGTGGACTCCTCCGACTCGGTCGTGGAGACGATCAAGGGCCAGCGCCGGCTCGCCTTCCTCGGCGGTGCCATCCTCGCCGCGCTCCTGATCACGGGCATCGCCCAGATGACGCTCGGTGCGGCGACCGGGCTGAAGGCGGCCAACGAGGGCGGCAACATCCAGGGCCTCGCCGGCGTGCTCTTCTCCCGCTACGTGTTCGCCTTCGAGGTCACCTCGGCGCTGCTGATCACCGCGGCCGTGGGTGCCATGGTGCTGGCCCATCGCGAGCGTCTCTCCGAGAAGCCCACGCAGCAGTCGCTCGCGCTCCAGCGGATGCGCGACTACGCCGAGTCGGGCAAGCACCCGGGTCCGCTGCCGTCGCCCGGAGTCTTCGCCCGCCACAACGCCGTCGACACCCCGGCCCTCCTGCCCGACGGGACGGCCGCCGAGTCGTCGGTGTCACGGGTGCTGGCGGCTCGGGGCTCGGTGCGCTCGGCACCCGCCGAGGCCCACAACGTGGAGGAGATCGAGGGGCAGCTCCACGGCGCGCCGGTCGCCCCGGCGGGCGAGGAAGGAGGGACGGTGTGAACGTCACCGCCTACATCGTCCTGTCCGCGATCCTGTTCAGCATCGGGACCGTCGGCGTGCTGACCCGCCGCAACGCGATCGTGGTCTTCATGTGCGTCGAGCTGATGCTCAACGCCTGCAACCTCGCGCTCGTGACCTTCTCCAAGCAGCACGGCAACCTCGACGGACAGGTCGCGGCCTTCTTCGTGATGGTCGTGGCCGCGGCCGAGGTCGTGGTCGGCCTCGCGATCATCATGACCATCTTCCGGACCCGTCGCTCGGCCTCGGTCGACGACGCCAGCCTGCTGAAGTACTGAGGACCCGACGTGACAATCCCTGACGCGACTCTCTGGGCGCTCGCTTCCGAAGGGGCCCACGAGGTCCCGGTGGTCGACCCGGGATCGGCCTCCGGCGTGTTCTCCCTCATGTGGCTGGTCGTCGCCCTGCCCGCGGCGGGCGCCGTCGTACTGCTGGTCGGCGGCGCTCTCGCCGACAGGGCCGTCTCCCGCTGGGGACACCTCCTCGGCTGCGCCACAGTTCTCGGCTCGTTCGCCGTCAGCCTCGCCATGTTCGTCGGCCTGCTGGGCCGTGACGAGGGCGAGCGCCAGGTGAGCCAGCACCTGTTCACCTGGTTCGAGGCCGGTGGGCTCAAGGTCGGGATGGACCTGCTCTACGACCAGCTCTCGGCGCTCTTCCTCCTGCTCATCACCGGTGTCGGGTCGCTCATCCACATCTACTCGATCGGCTACATGGAGCACGACGCCCGTCGCCGGCGCTTCTTCGGCTACCTCAACCTGTTCGTCGCCGCGATGCTGATCCTGGTGCTGGCCGCCAACTACGTCGGGGTCTTCCTCGGGTGGGAGGGCGTCGGCCTGGCGTCCTACCTGCTGATCGGCTTCTGGCAGCACAAGCCCTCCGCCGCGGCCGCGGCCAAGAAGGCCTTCGTGATCAACCGGGTCGGCGACATCGGGCTCAGCCTCGGCGTCGCCCTGATGTTCGCGACGTTCGGCACGACCGCGTTCTCCGAGATCTCGCAGGTGGCGGGCGAGGCGTCCGAGGGCCGTCTCAACGCCATCGGGCTGCTGCTCCTGCTCGCCGCGTGCGGCAAGTCGGCGCAGGTCCCGCTTCAGGCCTGGCTGCTCGACGCGATGGAGGGCCCGACACCGGTCTCGGCCCTGATCCACGCGGCGACGATGGTCACGGCGGGTGTTTATCTGGTTGTCCGTGCCAAT
>CAZQCA010000322.1:0-3259 GCA_964591845.1 uncultured Nocardioides sp. | reverse complement strand
GACCCGCTCGCGCGGCCGACCTACCCCCGCCGCCTCGGTCAGGCGTTCTGCCAGCTGCTGGAGACCCTCGACCCCACCCGGCTCCCCCTCCACGGCGGCGACGCCACCACCGTCGTGGTCACCATCCCCCTCAGCACACTCCGAGCCGAGCTCGGCACCGCCGACCTCGCCGGCGGCCTGGTCGCCGGCGATGACCTCGCCGACCACCGGATCACTGCGGCGCAGGCCCGCCGCCTCTCCTGCACCGCCGACATCCTCCCCGCCGTCCTCGGCGGCGACTCCGAGATCCTCGACCTCGGCCGGCAACGCCGCCTCTTCACGGCCGCCCAACGCAAAGCCCTCCGGCTACGCGACCGGGTATGCCGCGCCGAGGGCTGCACCATCCCCGCCGCCTGGTGCGAAGCCCACCACGCCGCCGACCCCTGGTCCTCCGGAGGTCGCACCGACCTCACCGAAGGCGTCCTCCTGTGCGCCCACCACCACCACCGCGCCCACGACCCCACCTACACCACCACCCGCCTCCCCAACGGCGACCATCGCTACCACCGACGCAGATAGGAGCTACACGCACCTGTTGTGGTTCGCTCAGGGACTCTCTTCCCTCGATCACCACGCGGCAGCTGCAGCCGATTCGGCATCCCCCATGAACGCTGCTCGCGTTCCCACGGGTTGCGTCGGATCAGGACTCGGCCTGCATGAACATCCAGCGGTGGCCCTCCAGGTCCTCCGCCCGATAGAGCCGGCTGTCCTCTGGACCCTCCTCGATCATCGACAGCAGGGTGGCTCCACCTGCCTCCGCATAGCGGTAGTGCGACTCGATGTCATCGACGCCGCAAGCCACTCCATGGCCCGCACACCGTCGCTGTAGGAGAGCACGGGCACCACCCCTTGCTCCACGGTCACGGCCACCACCCCTTCTCGAGACGCACGGTGGGCACGCTCGGTCCACCGCCACTCAGTCCAGGCAGAACTCGTTGCCCTCGGGGTCCTGCATGACGATGAACCCGTGGCTCAGCGGCGGGTCGGGCTCGTGGCGACGCACCCGGGTGGCCCCGAGCGCCAGCAGCCGGGAGCACTCGGCCTCGAGACCGGCCATCCGCTCCTCGCCCTCGAGCCCGGGGGCGGCGCGGACGTCGAGGTGCACGCGGTTCTTCGCGGTCTTGCCCTCGGGCACCTTCTGGAAGAACAGCCGAGGACCGAGGCCGGTCGGGTCGACGGAGGCGGAGGCGTCGTTGCGGCGCTCCTCGGGGACGTTGAAAGCGTCGAGCGCCTGCTCCCAGGTGTCGAAGCCCGGCGGAGGGGCGTCGAGCTGGTAGCCCAGGACCTCGTTCCAGAAGCGCGACAACCCACCCGGGTCGGCCGCGTCGAACGTGACCTGCCACTGCCTGACGGTGCGATCGCTCATGTCGTGCCTCGCTCGGCGGTGCTCCTCACTTCGTCGCCTCGATCATCTGCCGCAGCTCCTTCTTCAGCTCGCTGATCTCATCACGCAGCCGCGCGGCGACCTCGAACTGCAGCTCGGCCGCGGCATGCTTCATCTGGTCGGTGAGCTGTTGGATCAGCTCGGCCAGGTCGGTGCTGGGGAGCCCCGCGAGGTCGGGTGCGTGCCCGCTGGTCTTGAGCTTGGAGAGACCGGGCACCGGTGCCTTCTTGGAGCGCGGGTCGAGGTGCTGCCAGGTGGCCAGCAGCTCCTCGGTGTGCTCGTCCTCGCGGGCGAGCATCTCGGTGATGTCGGCGATCTTCTTGCGCAGCGGCTGCGGGTCGATGCCGTGCTCGGTGTTGAAGGCCACCTGCTTGGCCCGGCGCCGGTTGGTCTCGTCGATCGCGGCCTCCATCGACGGCGTGATCGTGTCGGCATACATGTGGACCTGGCCGGAGACGTTGCGGGCGGCGCGACCGATGGTCTGGATCAGCGACTTGCCGGAGCGCAGGAAGCCCTCCTTGTCGGCGTCGAGGATCGACACCAGGGACACCTCGGGAAGGTCGAGGCCCTCACGGAGCAGGTTGATGCCGACGAGCACGTCGTACTCCCCCAGCCGCAGGTCGCGCAGCAGCTCGATCCGCTTCAGGGTGTCGACCTCGGAGTGGAGGTAGCGGGTGCGGACGCCGGCGTCGAGGAGGTAGTCGGTGAGGTCCTCCGACATCTTCTTGGTCAAGGTGGTGACCAGGACCCGCTCGTTCTTCTCCGTGCGGGCGCCGATCTCGTGGATCAGGTCGTCGATCTGGCCCTTGGTCGGCTTGACGATGACCTCGGGGTCGACCAGGCCGGTGGGTCGGATGATCTGCTCGACGGCGTGCTCGACACCGCCGATCTTGTCGAGCTCGTAGTCGCCGGGGGTCGCGGACAGATAGACGGTCTGGCCGATCCGGTCGAGGAACTCCTCGAACTTCAGCGGGCGGTTGTCCATCGCGCTGGGGAGCCGGAACCCGTGGTCGACCAGGTTGCGCTTGCGCGACATGTCGCCCTCGTACATCCCACCGACCTGCGGGACGGTCACGTGGGACTCGTCGATCACGAGCACGAAGTCCTCGGGGAAGTAGTCGATCAGGCAGTTGGGGGCGCTGCCGCGGCTGCGGCCGTCGATGTGCATCGAGTAGTTCTCGATGCCGGAGCAGGAGCCGACCTGGCGCATCATCTCGATGTCGTAGGTCGTGCGCATCCGCAGCCGCTGGGCCTCCAGCAGCTTGCCCTGGCGCTCGAACGTCGAGAGCCGCTCGGCGAGCTCCTCCTCGATGCCCTTGATCGCCCGCTCCATCCGCTCGGGGCCGGCGACGTAGTGGGAGGCGGGGAAGATGTAGAGCTCCCGGTCGTCGGAGAGCACCTCGCCGGTGACGGGGTGCAGCGTCATCAGCCGCTCGATCTCGTCGCCGAAGAACTCGACCCGGATGGCGAGCTCCTCGTAGACCGGGAAGATCTCGAGCGTGTCGCCGCGCACCCGGAAGGTGCCGCGGGTGAACGTCATGTCGTTGCGGGTGTATTGGATGTCGACCAGGCGCCGGAGCACGGAGTCTCGGTCGTGCTCCTCGCCCACGCGCAGCCGGACCATGCGGTCGACGTATTCCTGCGGCGTGCCGAGGCCGTAGATGCACGACACGGTCGACACCACGATCACGTCGCGCCGGGTGAGCAGGGAGTTGGTGGCCGAGTGGCGCAGCCGCTCGACCTCCTCGTTGATCGAGGAGTCCTTCTCGATGTAGGTGTCGGTCTGGGGGACGTAGGCCTCGGGCTGGTAGTAGTCGTAGTAGGAGACGAAGTACT
>CAZQCA010000321.1:0-3262 GCA_964591845.1 uncultured Nocardioides sp. | reverse complement strand
GCCCTGCGAGGGGCCGCAGCGGGTTAGGCCGCATCGCCCCCCCGCGCCCGCCCCGCCCCCATCCCCCCACGCCTCGGCGTGGAGGCCAGGAGGGCCGAGGCCTCCTCGAAGGCGGCGGCGCCCTCGGCGGCGGCGTGGAACTCCGCGCCCACGCGTCGCAGCGGCCAGTAGGCCTCCGGCGCGAGGAGCAGCACGATCATCGCGGTCTGGAAGTCGAGGTGTCCCGCGGCGAGCCGCAGGCCGACGGTGACGGCGACCAGCGCGACCGAGATGGTCGCGATCAGCTCGAGCACGGCGGACGACGCGAACGCGATCCGCAGCGTCTCGAGGGTCGCCCGGCGGTAGCGGTCGGTGATGCGGCGGATCGAGGCCGACTGGGCCGTGGCCCTGCGGTAGGCCACGAGCGTGGGCAGCCCGCGTACGACGTCGAGGAAGTGGCCCGACAGCGTCGCCAGGGTGCGCCACTGCCGGTCGGCGCGGTCCCGCGTGGCGAGCCCGATCAGGATCGCGAAGACCGGCACCAGCGGGAGCGTCAGCAGGACGACCACGCCGCTCAGCCAGTCGAGCCAGAAGATCGCCGCCAGCGTGGCCGCCGGCAGCACGCCGGCGAGCACCATCGTCGGCACGTAGCGGGTGAGGTAGGGCTCGATCGCGGCCAGTCCCCTCGTCGTGAGCAGCGCCAGCTCACCGGTGCGCCGCCGGGCCAGCTGCTGCGCGTCGAGGTCGAGGGCCGTGCCGACCAGCTCGCGCCGCATCGGCACGGAGACGCGGGCGGCCGCCGCGGCGGAGGCCGTGTCGACGACGTACGCCGCCAGGGCCCGGGCCGCGACGATGCCCGCCAGCCACCAGGCGGGCTCGTGCCACGACGTCGAGGCGGGGGCCGAGACCAGCCTCACCAGGAGCACGCCCATGGCGAAGCCCTGGGCGACGGTCAGCAGGCCGCCGAACAGGCCTCCGGCCAGCACCCCGACGAGAGGTCGGTGTGCCGGCCGGAGGAACGGTTGGATGCGTGGATCCAGTGGCCTCACGAAACAGAGACGGTATCCGCAACCGGGTCGGGGATGTGGTGGGTCCCGATCCGCTTGCGGAAGACCCAGTAGGTCCACGCCTGGTAGGCGAGCACGATCGGCGTGAAGATGACGGCCACCCAGGTCATCACCTTCAGCGTGTACGCCGTCGCCGAGGCGTTGCTGGTCGTGAGCGAGAACGCGGCGTCCGTCGTCGACGGCATCACGTTGGGGAAAAGCACCCAGAACAGCCCCGCCACCGCGAGCGCGATGGTGACGAAGGTGCCGATGAACGCCCAGCCCTCACGCCCCTGCTGCGCCATCCAGATCGCCCCCAGCAACGACACCGCCGCGAGCGCGAACAGGATCAGCGCCGGGACCTCCCAGCCGGACTTGGCGAGCGTCCACACGAGGAAGACGACCGCGAGTCCCGCGGCGACCAGGCCGAGCTTCACCGACAGTGCGCGCGCCCGCTCACGGATGTCGCCCACGGTCTTGAGCGCCACGAACATCGCGCCGTGGGTCAGGAACAGGGTGAGCGTGACCAGCCCACCGAGCAGACCGAACGGGTTGAGCAGCGTGAAGAGGTTGCCGGTGAACTCCTTGTTCTCGTCGATCGGCACGCCCGCCACGATGTTGGCGAAGGCGACGCCCCACAGCAGGGCCGGGAGGTAGGAGCCGAAGATAGCCGCCGCGTCCCAGCGGGCACGCCAGGTCTCGTCGTCGCGCTTGCCCCGGTAGTCGAAGGCGAGGTTGCGCACGATCAGGGCCACCAGGATCAGCAGCAGGGGCAGGTAGAACCCGCTGAACAGCGTGGCGTACCACTCGGGGAAGGCGGCGAACGTCGCGCCCCCGGCCACCAGCACCCACACCTCGTTGCCGTCCCAGACGGGGCCGATCGTGTTGTAGAGGACCCGGCGCTCCTTCTCGTCCTTGGCCAGGACGGGCAGCAGCATGCCGACTCCGAAGTCGAAGCCCTCGAGGGCGAAGTAGCCGATCCACAGGACCGCGATCAGGCCGAACCAGACAGTGGTGAGTTCCATTGCTCGTCTCCTCTCCCTCTCAGTAGGCGAAGGCCAGGGGCCGGTCGGCGTCGTCGCCGCCACCGACGGGGACGTCCGGCGGCTCCTCGAACGGGTCGGCGCCGCGCTTGATGTACTTCGCGAGCAGCTTGACCTCGACGACCGCCAGCACGGCGTACAGCAGGGCGAGGACGGTGAGCGAGGTCGCGGCCTCGAAGGTGCTGACGCCAGGGGACACGGCGCGCTCGGTGGTCATCAGGCCGAAGACTGCCCAGGGCTGCCGGCCCATCTCGGTGAACATCCAGCCCCACGAGTTGGCCAGGACCAGCGCCACGGGGAGGGACAGCCCGAGCGTCCCGACCCACCGCTTGGTGGGCACCCGGCCGCCACGCGTCATCCAGAGGATCAGGGCGGCGCCCGCGGCCGCGAACAGCCCGAGGCCGATCATGAAGCGGAACGACCAGTAGGTCACCGGGATGATCGGGGTGTAGTCGCCGGCGCTGTAGTAGGCGGCGCCCGGGTCCTGGCCGTACTCCGCGAGGTACTTCTCGCGCAGCGGGTTGATGCCCTCGACGGTGCCGCCGGTCGAGCCGGTGCCGAGGAAGCTCAGCAGGCCGGGGATCTCGATGATGTTGGTCGCCTCGGAGCCGTCCAGCTTGCCGATCGTCAGCACGGAGAACGGCGCGTGGTCGGTGGTCTCGTAGAGACCCTCGGCGGCGGCCATCTTCATGGGCTGCACCTCGGTCATGATCTTGCCCTGCACGTCGCCGCTGATCGCGACGCCGAGGCCCGCGATCAGCGTGACGACCGCACCGAAGCGGATCGCCGTGCGGTAGAGCGGCCGGTCGTCGGCGAAGCGCTCCTTCATGTACAGGTAGGCGCCGACCCCGACGATCGCGGCGCCGGCGGTCATGTAGGCCGACAGCACCACGTGGGGGAACGTGACCAGCTGGACCTTGTTGAACATCACTGCCCAGAAGTCGGTCAGCTCCGCGCGTCCGGTGTCGGGGTTGTACTCGTAGCCGACCGGGTTCTGCATCCACGAGTTGGCCGCGAGGATGAACCACGACGAGGCCAGCGTGCCGAGGTGGGTCAGCCACATCATCGCGGCGTGCAGCCCGCGCGGCAGCTTGTCCCAGCCGAAGATCCACAGCCCGAGGAACGTGGACTCCAGGAAGAACGCCAGCAGGCCCGCGGCCGCGAGCGGCGCGCCGAAGATGTCGCCGACGAAGC
>CAZQCA010000320.1:0-3266 GCA_964591845.1 uncultured Nocardioides sp. | reverse complement strand
GTACCTCGTCGATGGTCAGCTCGGCGGCCGGCTCCACCAGCGGGGGAAAGCTCACGGATGCTCCTCGGGTCGCTCGGGATCGTGACGGGCCCAACGCCGGCGCCGCCCTCGATGTTCCCGTCATCGTCCCTGCCCGTCTCTCTCCTCGGACGCCGGGTCCGCCATCCGGACGCCCGGTACCGTCCCTGGCGCGGCGGCGTGGACGGCACCTACTCGGCGGTAGGCTGCCCCCGCCAGCACCCGGAGAAGCACGTCAGGAGGAGCCCGTGACCGCAGGCCGGTACGACGACTCGTCGCGCCCCCGCGGCGGCCGGCTGCCGCGACGTGAGAGGCGCGCCCAGCTGCTGGGCGCCGCGCTCGAGGTCTTCGTCGCGCAGGGCTACCACGCGGCGGCCATGGACGAGATCGCCGACCGGGCGGGCGTGTCCAAGCCGGTGCTCTACCAGCACTTCCCCGGCAAGCTGGACCTCTATCTGGCGCTGCTGGACTCCTCGTGCGACACGATCATCGACAACTGCCGCCAGGCCCTGGCGTCGACCCAGGACAACAAGCAGCGCGTGGCGGCGGCGATCGATGCGTTCTTCGCCTACGTCGCCAGCGAGAGCGGCGCCTTCCGGCTGGTCTTCGAGTCCGACCTGACCAACGAGCCCGCGGTGCGCGCCCAGCTCGAGCGGGTCACCAACGAGTGCGCCGACATGATCGCCCACGTGATCCACGACGACACCGGGCTGCCCGACGAGGCCTCGCGACTGCTGGCGGTGTCGCTGGTCGGGATGGCCCAGGTCAGCTCGCGCTTCTGGCTCGCCGGCGGCGCGACGATCGGCCGCGACGAGGCGGTCGCCCTGGTGGCCGGCCTCGCCTGGCGCGGGATCCGCGGCTACCCGCTCACCGACGAGCACTGAGCGGCCCTGACGCGAGCGCCCTGACGCGAGGGCCGTCCCCGACGGCCGGCCCCACACGCCCGCGACCACCAGGCGTGAGGGAGACTGTCCGCATGGAGGTCAAGATCGGCGTACAGCATGCGCCCCGAGAGCTCACCGTGGAGACCGACGAGTCGGCCGACGCGGTGGAGAAGAAGATCGCCGACGCCGTGGCCGCAGGGGGCGTGCTGACCCTCGTGGACGGCAAGGGCCGCCGAGTGGTCGTGCCGGCCGACCGCATCGCCTATGTCGAGATCGGCGGCGGGGTCTCCGGACACGTCGGCTTCCGGTCCTGACACGTCGTCCGGTCGTGGCGACCCGCCGCGACCGAGAGCGTTCGGGTGCTCGCGATTCGGGTACCCGCCCTGCAAGATGGAGGGGAGACGCCCGGGGTCACCGGGCGAGGAACCCTGTCACTGACAAGGAGCTGGAATGGACTGGATCGGCGTACTGATCGGCGGGGTGATCATCGGGCTGCTCGGCAAGTGGGTCGCTCCCGGCGACCGCGACAACATCCCGCTGTGGCTGACGGTCATCTGCGGCATCGGTGGTGTCCTCATCGGCTACAGCCTGTTCGGCGGCACCAACGGCTTCGACTGGCTCGCGTTCATCGCGGCCATCATCGTCGCCGCCGTGCTGGTCATCATCGCGGCCGGCGTCACCGGCCGCCGCAAGGTCTGACCACCCGCCGACCACGCGAGTCCGGAGCCCCCGTGCCCCCAGGGTGCGGGGGCTCCGCGCTGTCCAGGGACCTCAGGGGTCCAGGCCGAGGGTCGCCATCCGCTCGGCGTGCCGCTCGGTGAGCCGGTTGAACATCCGGCCGATCGCGGCGAGGTCCATGCCGGGGCGGTCCACACCACCGGCCAGCAGGGCGGTGAGCGCATCGCGCTCGGCCGCCACGCGCTGTGCCTGGCTCAGCGCCTCGCCCATCAGCCGGCGACCCCAGAGGGCCAGCCGTCCGCCCAGTCGGGGATCGGCGGCGATCGCGGCGCGGACCCGGTCGACCACGAAGTCGGCGTGGCCGACGTCGGCCATCGACGCGACCACGAGCTCCCGGGTGTCGACGTCCAAGGTGGCCGCGACCTCGCGATAGAAGTCGGCCGCCAGCGCGTCGCCGACGTAGGCCTTGATCAGGCCTTCGTACCAGTCCGAGGGCGCCGTGTGGTCGTGGAAGTCGTCGATCGCGCGCTGGAACGGTGCCATCGCCTCGGTGACGTCGCCGCCCAGGGCCTCGATCCGCGCCCGCAGGGCCGCGACGTGGCCGAACTCCGCCGCGGCCATGCCGGCCATGGCCAGCTTGTCCTCCAGCGTCGGCGCCATCGCCGCGTCCTCCGCCAGCCGCTCGAAGGCCGACAGCTCGCCGTAGGCGATCACGCCCAGCAGGTCGACGACGGCGGCACGGTACGCCGGGTCCGCCAGCGGGCCGCTGGGCACCCCCGGGCTCCCGGCGACCGGAGGCGCGGAGTCCGAGGATGCGGGCACAGCGGCACCCTACCGATAGGATGGGGACTCGACCGCCGTCCACCCGGGCGGCGCTGGCGAGCAGGTCATCCCACTCGAGCTCCGCTCCGGTGACGACCATCCGGCCCGCCTGCATGTGCGCGGCAGACCCCGCTGGTCCACCGGACCCGACCGCTCGTGGAGTCCGCCGCACGACGAGACTCGACGAAAGCGACAAGACCATCACCACCTTCCGAGAGCTCGGGGTGCTCCCCGAGATTTGCGACGCGCTCGAGCGCGCCGGCATCACGACCCCCTTCCCGATCCAGGAGATGACGCTGTCGGTGGCCCTCATGGGCACCGACCTCATCGGCCAGGCCCGCACCGGCACCGGCAAGACGCTGGCCTTCGGCATCCCGGTGCTCCAGCGCAGCGTGGCACCGCACGACCGCGACTACGCCGACCTGCCGCAGGGCAAGCCGCAGGCGCTGATCGTGGCGCCGACGCGCGAGCTGGCCCTCCAGGTGTCGGGCGACCTGGCGCTCGCCGGCGCCGACCGCGGCATGCGCGTGCTCACCGTCTATGGCGGCGTCCCCTACGAGCCGCAGCTCGAGGCCCTCGCGACGGGCGTCGACATCGTCGTCGGCACGCCGGGGCGCCTCATCGACCTGATGAACCGCCGCTCCCTCGACATCTCCCACGTCCACGCGCTGGTCCTCGACGAGGCCGACGAGATGCTCGACCTGGGCTTCCTGCCCGACGTCGAGCGGCTCATCGCCCGTACCCCCGAGACCCGCCAGACCATGCTCTTCTCGGCCACGATGCCGGGCGCGATCGTCGCGCTGGCCCGCACCCACATGCGGCACCCGATGAACATCCGCGCCGAGTCCAGCGAGGACAGCCAGA
>CAZQCA010000319.1:0-3296 GCA_964591845.1 uncultured Nocardioides sp. | reverse complement strand
GTGTTCTTCTCCTCCCACATCGTCAGCGGCGCGAGCTGCGAGTAGCGCAGGTTGAGGCGGGTGTAGGCGTCGAACACGCCACGCGAGATGGCCTCCCCGTCGTCGCCCCCGGTGAGCACCCGCTCCGACTTCTTCCCCATCACGATCGCGGTGCCGGTGTCCTGGCACATCGGCAGGACGCCGCCGGCGGAGATGTTGACGTTCTTGAGGAGGTCGAGGGCGACGAAGCGGTCGTTGCCGCTCGCCTCCGGGTCGTCGATGATCCGCCGGAGCTGGGCGAGGTGGGCGGGCCGCAGGTAGTGGGCGATGTCGTGCATCGCCGTCTCGGTGAGCAGCCGCAGCGCCTCGGGCTCCACGCGCAGGAAGGTGCGTCCGTCGGCCTCGAAGGTGGAGACGCCCTCGGTGGTCAGCAGGCGGTACGGCGTGTGGCCGGGGCCCGTCGGCAGCAGGTCGGAGTAGCGGAACTCGGGGCCGGGAGCGGCCGGCGAGGCAGCAGTCGTCACGGGCGTCAGGCTAGTGCAGCCCACTACGCTGACGGCATGGCAGGACCGCTCGAGCGCCCCGACCCGGCGTCGCTACGCATCTCCGACAGCGACCGGCACCGCGTGGCCGAGCTGCTGCGCGAGGCCGCCGGCGAGGGCCGGCTCGACATCGACGAGCTCGACCAGCGCCTCGAGGCGGCGTACGCCGCGAAGACCTATGCCGACCTGGTGCCGATCACCGCCGACCTGCCGGGCCAGGCCACCTCGCTCCCGGCGGTCCCCGCCCGCAGCGCGGTCCCCGCGACCACGACCCACGAGACCTCGCTGGCCATCATGAGCGAGACCAAGCGCTTCGGCCCGTGGGTGGTCCCTGCCGAGCATCGGGCGGCGGCCTTCATGGGTGGGGTCAAGCTCGACCTCCGCGAGGCGACGTTCGCAGCGCCCGAGACCGTGATCGTCGCCCACGCGGTGATGGCCGGCATCGACATCGTCGTCGACCCCTACACCCACGTGGTCGTCGAGGGGCACGCCCTCATGGGCGAGTTCAGCCAGCGCGCCGACAGGGTGCCCGCGCAGCTGAGCGCCGACTCGCCGGTGGTCAGGGTGAAGGGCTTCGCGCTGATGGCGGGCGTCAACGTCGTCCGCAAGGAGGCTCCGGGGCAGGGCCCGAGGTCGCTGCTCGGCCGCCGCTGACCGGCCAGGATCAGTCGGCCGCCGTGACGTGGATCAGCGTCACGGTCTCGGGTCGGCAGCGCGGCATCCAGAACCCCTGGCGCGCCAGGGCGTGTCCGGTGACCACCCGTCCCTCGGTCGGGCCCGAGTCCGGCAGCCGGGCCGAGCGGCTGGTCTCCTTGGCCGCGACCGGTCCCTCCCACGCCAGCCGGTAGCGGCGGCGCGGGTCGAGGCCGGGCACCCTGACCGACACGCCGCGGTTGTGGGCGGACTCGTCGAGCTGGACGTGCGCCAGCAGCGCCTGCGTCGTGTCGGCCGACACGACGCCGTGCAGGAGCACGGCCGGGTCGGACGACTCGGGCCGGACCGTCCGCCCGGAGTGCAGCAGGCTCCGGAAGCGCTGGTGCCGGGACACCCATTCCCCGAGCCGGTCCAGGTCTGCCGCGCTCGCCTCGGTCAGGTCCCACTCGATCCCGAAGGCGCCGAAGAGTGCGGTGGCGGCACGGAAGTCGAGCGACAGGGTGCGGCCCGTCGTGTGCGACCTCGGAGCGGAGACGTGGGCGCCGGCGTACTCCGGTGCGATGAGCTGGACGGTCCATCGCTGGATCTGCTGGCGCGCCAGGGCGTCGGTCATGTCGGAGGTCCAGACGCGCTCCGCCCGCTCCAGCACCCCCAGGTCGACCCGGCCGCCGCCCGAGGCGCACGACTCCCAGGCGACGGTGGGGTGCGCGGCCCGCAGTGCGTCGAGCAGCCGGTAGAAGGCCAGCGTCTGGTCGTGCGCGGCGGGCGCGCCGCCGCGCGGCCCGCTGCCCACCTCGAGCAGCTCGCGGTTGTGGTCCCACTTCACGTAGTCGATCGGGTACGCCGACAGCACGGCGCTGACGCGCTCGAAGAGGTGGTCCCAGACCTCCTCGCGGGTCAGGTCGAGGACCAGCTGGTGGCGGTGGAGCAGCGGGACGCGGTCGCCCGAGGACAGGATCCAGTCGGGATGCTCGCGATAGAGGTCCGAGTCGGGGTTGACCATCTCGGGCTCGAACCACAGCCCGAACTCCATGCCGAGGGAGCGCACACGCTCGGCGAGGGGGCCGAGCCCCCGGGGCCACACGACCTCGTCGACGTGCCAGTCACCGAGGCCCGACGTGTCGTCCCGGCGGCTCCGGAACCAGCCGTCGTCGAGCACGAACCGCTCGGCGCCGACGCGGGCGGCGCGGTCGGCGATCTCGAGCAGGCGGTCGAGGTCGTGGTCGAAGAACACGGCCTCCCACACGTTGAGGACCACCGGCTGCACTTCCGGGTGCGCGGGCAGCGAGCGCTGGAAGGCGTGCCACGCGGCGGCGACGCCGTCGAGCCCGTCGCAGGCCGCCGCGAACATCACCCAGGGGCTGCTGTAGGACTGGCCCTCGGACAGCGCCACCTCGCCGGGCAGGAGCAGCTCTCCGCCCCCCACGGTGGTCCCGACGGCGTGGCTGCGCTCCAGGCGGAGCACCGAGTTGCCGCTCCAGGCGACGTGGACGGCGAGCACCTCGCCGTGGGTGAAGGAGAAGCCGGGGGTGCCGACCACCAGCTGGGTGGCCGACCCCAGCCCGGTGCGGCCCACCCTGCCCTCGCGCAGCCACAGGCCGTCGGTCACGGTGTGCCGCTGCGGGGTGCGCTCCCGCTCGTGCCGACCGGTGAAGTCGAGCACCTCCGCCAGGTGGTCCGGCACGGGCAGCACCACCTCGAGTCCGTCCACCACATAGCTGCCCGGGGCGGTGTTGGTCACCGAGGTCCGGCCGCGCAGCGCTCCTCCGGGGAGCGACTCCCACTCCATCGTGACGGCCAGCCCGGCGGCCTGGTCGCGCGCGGTGATCCGCAGCCGCAGCTCCTCGGCCCGCCACGAGTCGATGGCGAACCGAGGCGTCCAGGAGGCGCCGGTGGCCGTGTGCGCACCGTCGACGGTGACCCGGTGCCCGCGCAGGTGAGGTCGGGTGAACAGCTCGTGGGCATGCTCTCCGAACAGGGGCAGGCCGGGGCCCCGGTCCACCCGCGGGGCGCCGCCGGTGGCGTCGAGGTCTCCTTCGACCAGGCCGGTCCACCAGACGCGGACCGGACCGTCGGGCGCGTCGGCGGGCGTGTCGAGCTCGAAGCCGGTCGCGGTCCGGT